>NZ_DAVZIU010000003.1:43631-111101 GCF_052273165.1 Treponema berlinense
GCTCTACCAACTGAGCTAAATGCCCGTTTCGTCAAACGACTTAGTTAATATAACAAATGTAAGAAAAAAGTTCAATACCTTTTTATTTAAAAAGTTAAAAATTTTTAATTTTTTTTAGTCTTTTATTATTCTGTTCATTGTGTTTTTTATTTCTTCTCTGAACATTACCAGATCCATGATTTTTAAAGAAACGGTGGTGTCAAGTTCTCTTCGAATTTTATTTTCTGAGATAAGAATTGTATCAAAAGCGTAATTTACTTGATCATAGCCTGGACGTTTTACTTCAATTGAAAAATTAAATTTTTTAGTTTCGTCCGCGTTTTTTGCTTCGATTGCTTTTGGCCAAAAACTATAAGAGCCTTTTGTACTGCTGTATGTATTTAGTGGATTTGCCCAGGTAATGTCCGCCATATCAACTTCTTTTCCGTCCATTTTAAGTGTTACGGTTGCGTTTGCGAGCGGCTCAAAGGTGTTTCCTTCGAGAACTGAGCCTTGGATTATTGGAAAGTTAAAAACTGGTTTTTCGCTAGCTTCTACAATGCATTCTGTTCTTGCAGAAGAGTGGAACGGTCTTTTTGTCGAACTTATTATTCTGATTCCTTCGATTCCGAGAGCGTCAATATCGGCTTTTATCTGGGCATCTTGCAGAATATCGCGCGCATGAATAACTCCACGGCCACTTACGACGTATTTTGGAGCAACACGGTTTAAAACATAACTTATGGCATCTGCCCGGCAATTTTCGCAGTCGCAGGTAAGCCAGCAGGCATTAACCTCTTTTATCTGATTGTAAAGTTTATTAATCCGATGACCTACAACTTCTTCCATTAAGTTATGAATATTCATCACAAATTACTCCGTTTTTAGTAAAATCTTCTAAAACAACATTCATTAAATTATAAAACAAAAAAAGATTGAGTGCAAATTTTCTAAAAAAATCAGTTTTCTGCGAAAAGTTGATTTTTTTCAGTCTTTAATTTTATATTTTGTTATGATAAAATAAGTTATCGATGCTAAAAAAGTTTGTTTTTTATTTTGCTGTTTTCTGTCTCATTTTTGTTTCCTGTAAAAACAGCGATATTGGCGATATGAATCAGAATTCATCTTCGTTAAAGTCGGTTGCCGAAAAAAAAATCACCGAAACTGACTGGACTTTTGAGCTTGAAAAAGACAGGCTTTCTCAGGATATTTCTGTTGTAAACAGTATTGAGAAAAAAATAAAACTTACTCCTCAGGTTTTCTTAAATTCAACTTATTCAAAAAAATTGGAACCGGTTTTTCCTTATGTCGAAGGATTTGGTTCTTTAAATACTTCTAATTTTAATTCAGAAATAAAAAAAATGACCGAAGAATTTGCTTCTTCGTTGTGTAAAAACAAATTTGCTTCAAATCTTTTTGATTCGTCCGATATTTATGAACTCGCGCTTTTTTCTTTTGAATTAAAAAATTACTGGGAAAAAACTTTTGATTTTCCTTATCCAGAAATTGATGAAAAAAAATCCGAAGAACTTCAAAATCAAGAAAAAACAGGAGAAAATTCTTCTGACGCCGAAAAACAAACTATTCAGGAAATTATTCTTTTTGATGAATATATTCTGGGCGAACCTTTTGAAATGAATTCTCTCTGTGAAGTTCCTGTCCGCTTTGTGCAAAAAAAGGGTTTTGTTGATGTAGTTCTTTATTTTTTCAAAAATCCTAATGGAAACTGGAAAATCAACCAGTTGCAGATTTTAAAAATGCAGAAAAAATTCAAAAAGGATGTAAAATAAAAACAGCCGAAAGTGGCGTCTGTTTTTATCTTTAAAAGTTTGCGTTGCAAACTTTTTTATTATCTTTTGTTTCTCACTTCGTTGCGAAACAACTTAAAAAGTCAATCCTAAAACTGAAGTTTTAATCTTGACTTTTTATAGGAGAGTTAGTTGCAAAATCAGGAATCAAAAAATCAATCAGGCGCACAAAAAAATTCTTTGCAATTAACAGGAATTGAACGTCAGCTTGTCCTTCAATATTTAATGGACGCAAATGTTCCTGTAACTTTGACAGAAGAAATTGAACTTGGTCAGGAAAAAGCCGAAAAGGAACACAGAATACGAACTGTGGCTTCGGGCGTTTTTCCTGTTGCTCTTCCTGGAGAGCAGATAACAGTCCTTGATCAGGGAATAATTCTCTTAAAAAATCCGCCGGAAAGTATAAAGGTCTTTGATGAAAAAAAAGTCCGGGTTCAATTTTATTTTAATAGGCTCGGACTCTATTTTATAACGACTGTCAAAACCGTAAAATCTGGACTTGCGCTTGTAATTCCTTCGGTTATCAGCAAAATTCAGGAAAAAGAAACAAAAAAAACTGAAAATTTTTCGGCAGTTTTGTGCTTTAATTTGAATTCTTCTTCAGAAAAAAATATTTCTTCGAGCGTAAATTGCGGGTTTTCACCGGAATATCCGCTTTTTGTAAATCCAAAGTGGAGCGATGTTGAAGAGTCAAACCAGCAGGAAGCAAAAAAATACCTTGAAAAATTTGTTATGCTTTTGCGTTCTGACGGAAAATCCATCGGAAACGGTCTTTTTTTGATTTCGGTAGTGCGTTTTCTTTCGGATAAAAATTTTAGCCAAAATCAGTCAATCGAAGGCCGGAAAAATCCTCCGCAGATAATTTACATAGACCACGAAAGGCTTGTACTTGCCGCCAAAAAAGAAAATATCATCGTAAATAAGGATGAAGAATATTCTGTTGTTCTTGGCTTTCCTATTTCTAAAGGTCCGATAAAAGAACGAACTGTTTACGCAGTTTTTACGGTTGAAAATATTTTTGAAGATGATTTGAATCAAAAATGTTGCGCCGTCTGCCGTTACAAAAATATAAAAGAAGAAGATGTACGCTATCTGGAAGATAAAAAGAATTAGGGAGGGGGAGCGAGTCGAAACGTCAGATAAAAAAACGGTGACTAATACAAATCACCGTTTTTTATCTTGTTAAAGCTGCTTTATTTTTTTGCAGAGTGGTAAATTGGATCTTTTTTTTCTGTTTTTGGTCCGATTTTGTCAAAGCCGCAGAATGGAACTAGTGCAGGCGGAACTGTAATTGAACCGTCTTCGTTTTGATAGTTTTCCATAATTGCGAGCATTGCCCGTCCTACCGCAATTGCGGTTCCGTTTAGCATGTGGACATATTTATTTTTGCCGTCATCATCGTGGTATTTTACGTTCAAGCGGCGTGACTGGAAGTCTGTGCAGTTTGAAGTTGATGTAACTTCACCGTAGTCGCCTTCTGGTTTTTCTTCTGTTGCGCGGCTTGGCATCCACGCTTCGAGATCCCATTTTCTGTAAGCAGGAGCGCCGAGGTCGCCTGTGCAGGTGTCAACTACGTGGAATGGAATTCCTAAGCCTTCAAAAATTTCTTCTTCGATTAAGCGGAGTTTTTCGTGGAGTTTGTTTGAATCTTCTGGCAGACAGTAAACGAACATTTCAACTTTATCAAACTGGTGAACTCTGTAAAGTCCTTTTGAGAACTGTCCTGCAGCACCAGCTTCGCGTCTAAAGCAGTGAGAAAGTCCGCAATAGAAGAGTGGAAGCGCAGATTTGTCTAAGATTTCTCCGGAATGGTAACCACCGAGGGTGATTTCTGCTGTTGCAACAAGACAAGTTCCTTCGTCTTCGATTGCATAAACATTTGATTCGTTTCCGCGCGGATTAAAACCGATTCCTTTCAAAACTTCTTCTTTTGCAACATCTGGAGTAATAAATGTTGTAAAGCCGTGCTTGCGGAGAATGTTGAGAGCGTACATGATGAGCGCTTCTTCAAGAAATACTGCTTCGTTTTTGAGATAATAGAATTTTGGACCAGAAACTTTTGTTCCGCGTTCAAAATCAATCAAATCGAGTTCTTCGCCAAGCTCTACATGGCTTTTTGGTTTGAATGTAAATTTGCGTGGAACTCCAACTTTCTTTACTTCGAGATTTTCTGTGTCGAGTTTTCCGATTGGAGTGTCTGGATGGCACATATTCGGAAGCTGTCTTGCAGCGTCTTCGAGTTTTGCTTCAACTTCTGCAAGTTCTTTTTCTGACTGAGAAACATCTTCCTTAATTTTTTTGCCTTCTTCAATGAATTTCTGGCGTGTTTCTGAATCAAGTTTCTGCTTCATGTTTGCGGCATTTTCGTTTCTTTTCTGCTGTAATGACTGAAGTTTTGTCGTAAGTGCAGTTCGTTCATCGTAAAGTTTTACAACGAGATCTGCATCGGCAACCATATTGCGGTTTTTTATGTTTTCTTTTACTTCTGCAAGATGTTCTTTTACAAATTTCAAATCGAGCATTTGTATCTATCTCCCAATCTCTCTTAAAATTTTTATTCGTTTATTTTATTCTTTTAACGGTTTTAAGGCAATTGCAACTTTTTTTTGAATTTTTACTTTATTTCAAAAATAGCATCGACTGTAAAACTGATTGTTGTTTTTCCGCCAGAAATTGGCGTTGAAACAAAGGATGATGCGCTGTCTTCTACTGCTGCTTCGGCTAAATTGGCACGTTGTTTTGCGTTGACTCTGTAAAATCCAAAATTATTTGATTGCTCGCTTATCGAAATTACTTTTCCAAGAAAAGCTCCGCTTGTTGTTACGAGGAGATTTGCCGTATCTCGTGCATTTTGAACTGCAAGCGTGCGTGCCTGCTTTACAAACGCTTCTTTGTTGCTTATTCCATATTGAAAAGAAGAAAGCTGGTTTGCACCGGCTTTTATTGCTGCGTCAATTACATTTCCTGCCATGGTTAAATCTTTTACAAAAATTTTGATTCGGTTTGTGGCAACATAATCTCCGTAAATTACTTTGCCGTTCAAATAATTTGATTCCTGGTTGATTGTGTAATGTTCTGTAGAAACGTCTTCCGGCAAAATTCCCAAGGTTAAGACAGATTCATGAACTTTTGTCATTTTTTCTGCGTTCTCTTTTGCCGTATTTCCGACATCTTTTCCTCTTGTAATTACAGAAAGAATAATTGTCGCGTTGTCTGCTTCAACTTCGACAGACCCTGTTCCGCTTACGCTTACTGTCCTGCGGTTGTTTTCCGTAGTTTTTATTGTGCAAGATGTAAAAAAAACTGCGCCAAGTACTGCCAAAACCAATTTTGCATTTAAGAGTTTTTTCATTTTTATCTAATCCTCCAATTTCTTAATAAATATTTACATAATAGCGATTCAGATAAATTTTTCGTCTGTTTGCTTCCTGCCAGAATGTGCTTGCAGGATAATTTTTTATAAGCGAATTATACGAATCTATTGCGCTTTTTATGTTTTTTACTTCGCTGTCAGCTTCCAAAATCTGTCCTTGAAGAAAAAGAGCTTCGTCAATGCGTGTATTTTGAGTGTCGAGATACTGCTGAACTTCTGAAAGCGCTTGAGCGTAGGATTTTGCTTCAAAATCTTTTTTTGCCTGTTCCAAAAGGTTTTTTGTATCGATTTTTAAGGATTTTTTCTGTTCTGGGTTTGAAACTTCTTTTAAAACGTTGTTTGAAACGTCGTTTTGCTTTAAGTTTGTTTTGTCTTGTGAAGAAAGTTTTTGCTCATTGCCAGAAGTTTTTTCTTCAATATTTTGTATTTCGTTAGTTTTTTGAGTTTCTTCCTGAGTTTCTTCCTGAGTTTCTGCTTTTTTTTCTAGGCGAACAGGTTTTTGCGGAACTGATTCTTCATAAGAAGGAGCTTTTGCCCGCTCATTTGGCTTTGCCGATTCTTCGAGAACTTTTATCTCCAGATAATCGTCAATGTATTCGCCTTTTAAAACGTCATTTTTGTAAAAATGAAGGACTGTTTCTCCGCTTTTTGTTGTGCGTAGCGTAAAAGTCGTGTTTTCTGTTCCGAGTTTTCGTCCAAAATATCTCAAAATCTGGTCTTTGCCTTCGTCTTCTCCCATGTAAATCCAGCCGCGTCCCGGGTAAATAATGTCAACGTACTGGTTGTTTTTTGTGGTCATTGAACGGCTCGGAGTCTTTTGAGAATTGTTTTCGGTCTGTTCTGTATTTTCTTTCGGCTCTTCTTCCTCAATTTCTTCAGAAAGTTCGTCTTTACTCTCAGGTTCTTGTCCGTTTTGAGACAAGTTTTCCTGATTTTCCATAGAATTTTCGTTCAGCTCCAAATTTTCGTCTGTCTGAGGATCGGAAGTTTTTTCATATTCTTCTGTTTTTGGCAGGAGTTCTGGTTCGCCTTCGTTTGTTTCTGGAATGTCTTGCGGTTTTTCGCTTGTTTCAATATTTTGTTCGTCTGTGGCTGTCTTTGTTTCTTCCTCAAACGGTGAATCTTTTACTTCCGGTTCAACAAAGTCTTCCTGAGTTTCTTCTGTTTCGTTTTCGCTGTCTGCCAAAAGTTCGTCTTCAGCGATTTTTTCAGAAAACTGATTTTCGTCATTTTCTGGTTTGTTTTGCGTATTTTCTGAATCTTGCAAATTTTCTTCTATTTCTAATTCTAAGCTTTTTTCTAAGTTTTCTTCATTTGCAAGAGGATTTTGAGAAATCTCTTTGTTTTCCGATGCGTTTTCTGGGATTTCTTCAGTTTTTTTGTCCGAAAACTGTTCTGCTTGCGTTAAAGTTTCGTCGTTTTTTGGCGAAGATGCACAAGAATTTAAAATATAAAGAGAAAAAATTGATGTAAATAAAAACAAAAAAGTTCTGGCTTTAGTTTGCATCAAGGCGCTGCTCCTGTAATTTCGTCGATGATTTTGTCGTTTGAATTTTCAAGTTCTTCAATGAGTTTTGAATCTGGTTTTGAAAAATATTTGTCTATTTCTTCGTCGCTCCACGAGTTTTCTGTTTTTCGTGACAAATAATAATCTTTTTCGATTTCCAGGTATTCGGGCGTCATTGGCTCTGAAATCAAGACATTTTCTGGTTTTTCAAAGGTTTTTGCCTTTGGTTTTCCTGATTGAATAAAAACTACTGTCAGCGCAATTACAAAAAAAATTAAAAAAATTGCACTGATTCTTGCTAAAAGAGGTTTTTCGCGAATAAAATCACTTGTTTTTTCTTTTAATTCATCAAAATCAACCATTTTTACTTCTGTTTTTCTTCGGCTTTTTCTTGATTCTCCGATTTTTTGTCATCAGAAACAGTTTTTTCCGCCGATTTCTTTTCATCGTCGGCGATTTTTGCTGCCTTTGACTTTTTTGCGGCTTCTTTTGCTTCTGCACGGAATTTTTCAATTTCAGGATCGGTTATAGTTCCGTCCGGATTGTGAATTCGTTTTGCTGGCCTCGGAGGAATGTAAACATTTTCTTCCAAAGGAACATCTTCTTCAATAAATTCTTTTTCCGATTCGTCTGGTTCGGCAGAAATTTCTTTGTCGAGCCGCATTGTCATAACTTTAGAAACACCAGATTCCTGCATGGTTACACCGAGCATTGTGCTTGCTCCCATTACGGTTTTTTTGTTGTGCGTAATTACAATGTACTGCGAAAGTTTTGCGAATGAACGCAATGCGGTTACAAAGCTTGAAACGTTTTTGTCGTCGAGAGCGGCGTCAATTTCGTCAAGAAGACAGAACGGACTTGGTCTTACCTGATAAGTTGCAAAGAGGAGAGCGACTGCTGTCATAGTTTTTTCACCGCCGGAAAGAAGCGCAATGTTTTGGAGTTTTTTTCCAGGCGGTTCGGCATAAATGTCGATTCCCGAAGTAAGCACGTTTTGCGGATCTACAAGGCGCAGTTCTCCACGTCCACCACCAAAAAGACGGCGGAACATATTGTGAAAATTTTTTTTGATTTTGTTGTAAGTGTCGAGGAACATTTCCGTCGACTTTGTCTTGATTTCCTCAGAAACACGGATTAAGTTTTCTAGCGATTTGTTTGTGTCATCGTAACTTGACTGCAATTTTTCGTAGCGTTCTTTTTGTTCTCCAAATTCTTCTGGCGCCATCAGGTTTACACTTCCGAGCGCTTTTAACTCTTCGCGGGATTTTGCAAGTTTTTCGCGCAAAACTGCCGAAGACGTCGTTATTTTGTACATCCGTTCTTCAAATTCCATAAGGTCGCGACTGTGAGTGTCGATAAAGTTCTGCTTTATGTTTCTTATGTCGTTGTCGCTTGTTACTAAATCCATTGCCAGTTTTTCGTACTGGGATTGAATTTTTCTCTGTTCTTCCTGTTTTTTGTCGAGTTTGTTCTGAGTTCCGCTTACAGAAGAATTGCAGCGTACGATTTCGCTGTTGATTTCGCTCATTTCATCGGCGCATTTTTGACCGCGGTGTTCAATTGCCGCAAGTTCGCTCTGAACGTCGATAATCTGTTCGTTAAGTTCGTCGCGTCTTCTCTGTTCCTGTTCAAATTCTTCCTGATTTTGGCGAAGGTTATTTTGTTCGCTTACGAGAGAGCGGCGCAAAATTTCAACATTCTGCTTAACTCCAAAAATTGCCTGAGCCATCGAAGCTTCGGTTACGCGCAACTGGTTTAAGGTTTCACGGTATTCGTTTATTTTTTTTACAAGTTCGACGTTTTCGCTTTTGTAAGAGGCAATTCTTTCGTTGATTTTTTCAATTTGCGAGTTTATGTCCTGGATTTTTGAATCGATTCCACGTTTTTTTGTGATAATTCCTTCAGGAGATGTAAAATCTTCTATAAAATCCGGCATCGCCTTTTCGTATTTCGAAACGGCTTCTTCAATATTTACGCTGATTGAAGAAATTTCCTCAAAAGCCTTGATTGCGTCCTGAATGAGCTTTTCGTTTTCGCTTTCTGAATGGCCTGTAATCGATGCGTAGTCAGAAAAAATATTTTTTCGTCCTTCAGCAAAGATTTTGAGTTTTGCGAGAGAATTTTCAACTTCTTCTTTTGCAGATTTTGCCGCATTGCTTGAATATCCCGAATCTTTTAATTTTGCATCGAGCTCTTTTACAATGTCTTCGGTTATTTCGCCCAATTGCTTTTGATAATCTGCAATTTGTCTGTTTAAATCTTCAATTTCGTCTGCACTTTTTGCTGCAAGAGTGTCGTTTTCTGTAATTTTTGCACTTGAAGAAGTTATATTTTGCGTAAAGGATTCTATATTTTGCTTTACACTGTCGAGTTGTCTGTTTTTTGAATGTAAATCGGCTTCACGCTCGTCAATTTCTTCGTTAAAAGTGTCAATTTTTTCCTGAATCGAATTCTGCTTTACTTCAAGAATCCCGATTTTTTCTTTTATCTGGTTTGCTTGAAGATTGTATTCCTGTGCGCGTTGAAGTTTGTTTGTCTTTTCTGTCTGGACTGTAGCAAGTTCAACCTGCAGGGAATTCATTTTTGTCTGCAAATCTTTGATTTTGTCGTTGTTTTCAAAGAGAGCCGCCTGAATTTCTTCAATTTCCTTTTGAACGACAGAGCGCTTTTCTTCGAGTTCTTTTTTTGTCGTTTCCTGACGCGCCTTGTCCTGTGTAAATTCTTTAAGGCGCAAAAGCTGAATGTCGAGTTCGCAGTTAAAAATATCATCCTTAAATTGGCGGTACTTGATTGTTTTTTCGCTCTGAACTTTTAAGGTTTCGTAACTGCGTTTGTTTTCAATCAGGGCAACTTCAATCTGGGCAAGATTTTGTCTTGTGCGTTCAAGTTCGCGTTCTGCTTCGGCACATTCCGCCTTTGAACGGCTGATTCCGGCCGCTTCTTCAAAAAGATAGCGTCTGTCTTCTGGTTTAGACGAAAGAATCTGGTCAATTTTTCCCTGTTCCATAACGGAATAGGCTGCTTTTCCAACGCCAGTGTCCATAAAAAGGCGGCGAATTTCTGTCGGACCAACCTGTCTGTTGTTAATATAATACTCGCTTTCACCAGAGCGGTACAGACGGCGTTTTAATGCAATTTCAGAATCTTCAAGAGGCAAAAGTCCGTTTTCGTTTGCAATTGTGAGCGTAACTTCCGCGATATTGAGAGGCGGGCGTGTTTCTGTTCCGTTAAAAATAACAGATTCCATTGTATCTGCACGGAGATTTTTTGCCTTGTTTTCTGCAAGAACCCATTTTACTGCATCGACAACATTGCTTTTTCCACAGCCGTTTGGTCCGAGCAGGGCGGTAATTCCATCTGCAAATTCAATATGAGTTCTGTCGGCAAAAGATTTAAAACCGAAAATATCCAGACATTTAAGAAACACTTTTTAAACTCCGCGAAAAATCAAATTTTGGTATCTTTTTATTATAGCAATAAAGACAGCGTGTTTCAATTAAGGCGTTTTTAAATTCTGGAGCACATTTTGTGTGCCGCGACCCGTCTTTCATGGTTTTATTCCTTCGCTACGCTTTGGAACGGCTTTGCCGCCATTACAGCCGGGGCTAAGTTTTTTGTTCAGTAAAAAATCGCTGTCCGCGCCCTTTATTCGCCTTGCTCTTCCATTTCGGCAGGAGAGACGAGTTTTCCTTTAAAAAGCATTTTTGGATAAACTTTTAGACCGAGTTTTTTTTCAAGCCGGGCAAATTGATTCATTTCGTATTCGTCGCCGATTACAATGTTTATTCCTGTTTTTCCTGCACGTGCTGTGCGTCCTGCCCTGTGTACAAAAAAATCTTCGTTTGAAGGCATATCCATCTGTATTATGTGGCTTATTTCTGGAATATCAAGTCCTCGGCTTGCCAGGTCGCTTGTTACGAGAATTTTTATTTTTCCGCTTCTAAACCTGTCTATCATAGATTTTCTTGCAACTTTGTCGGTTTTTGCATGCAGACCAAAACATTCGATTCCCTTAAAATTCAGTTTTGAGACAATGTTTTCTACCTGGTCGAGTTTTCCTGTAAAAACAAGGCATTTTGACGGTTTTTCAGCTAAAATAACTTTTCTGAGCGTGTCGATTTTGTCGCGTCGTTCTGAAAAAATCGCAAGATGAGTAATTCGTTTTCTTAAAACGTCTTCCGGCGGCAAAAAAAGAGTTTCAACTTCATGTTCTAAGCTTCCGTCGCTCTTTATTTTTGTTCCTGCAAGCAGTTTTTGTGTTGATTTTGTGATTGTCGCACTTGCTGCAATCAACTGAACGTGTTTTTTTGGCGAATTTAAAAGAGCCATCGTAAAATCGCGCAGTTCAGGCGCAATAAGCCGGTCTACTTCGTCAAGTACAACTGCATCGAGATTTTCGAGCTTTAATTTTTTCAGGTTAAAAAGTTCCAGAAGTCTTGCCGGAGTTCCTATTATAACGGCAGGTTTTTCTTTTAAATTTTCAACCTGTCTTTTTATCGGCGCGCCACCGATTAAAAGCGCTGTTTTTATTTCGCTTATGTTTTTAATCTGGGTTTTAATCTGGCTTGCAAGTTCAAAAGTTGGAGCTACAACCATAAGTTTTATATTTTTTTGCGGATTTTCCTCGGATTCGATTTTTGTTAAAAGCGGCAAAACGTAAGCGTATGTTTTTCCAGTTCCTGTTTCGCTCTGAAAAAGCAGAGATTTTCCTTCTGCAATAACCGGAATCGCCTGGGTCTGAACAGCTGTTGGTTCTGTGATTTGATTTTCTTCGAGTTTTTTTATTAAATTTTCTGAAATTTTCAATGAATTAAATGTTGTTTTTTCTGACATACAAAAACTATAGCACGTAAAAAAAATGTTTGCTATAATCAAAGGAATATGAAAATCGGAATTGACAGTTTTGGCTGTGGACATGGAAAATCTGGAATTGGTTCTTATCTTTCTTCTTTATCATCCCAGTTAAAAAACTCTGCTGACTGTGCTTTTGAGATTTTTGGCTCGGAAATCGACCGCTACACTTACGGTGCAGAAAACGGGCTTTCCTATTCTTCTGTAAAACTTCCCGACAGTCATTTTTGCGAAACTCTGTGGCACTACGGCTGTTCAAATATTTTTGCAAGGTATCACAAATACGATGCGGTTTTGTATGCTGCTGGCGCGCGCTATATTCCTCTTTTTTGCACAGTTCCAAGCGTTGCTGTAGTTTATGACGTTCTTTCAGAGCTTTACGAAGATGAAATTCTAAAAAATCACACAAAAAGAATTCTCCTCGGTTTAAAAAATGTTTCAAAAGTTATTGCGGCGAGCCATTTTATTCGGAAAGATTTAATAAAACTTGGTGTTCCAGAAGAAAAAATCACAGTAATCTACAACGGAATCAACCATTCGGAATTTTATCCGCGGGAACTTCTTTCGCCGTCCCTTTTGGACATTAAACCGTTCGCAATAAAAAGACCTTATTTTATTTATCCTTCTCAAATTTCTTCTTCTTCAAAAAAACATGTTGAGCTCATAAAGGCTTTTTCGCTTTTTAAAGAAAAAACTCATTTGGAACATCGTTTAGTTTTGACCGGAAGTGAAGGAAAAACTATTGAATCCGTAAAAAAAGCAATTTTGGAATCAAAATTTCATCAAGATATTTTTATTACAGGATTTTTTCCGCACGAAAGTTTTCCGCTTTTGTATTCTGCGAGCGAAGGTTGTATTTTTCCTTCGATAAATGAGGGAGTAGGGTTGCCTGTGCTTGAGGCTTTGGCTTCTGGAGTTCCTGTAGCCTGTTCGACTGGCGGTTCTTTGCCGGAAATTGCCGGAGACAATGCGGTTTATTTTGACAGCGACAATATCAGTCAGATGGCAGATGCAATCGAAAAAATTGCGGTGGAATCAAATTTGCGCAAAAAACTAAAAGAAGGCGGACTCGAATGGACAAAACGTTTTAGCTGGGACAAAACCGCCGAAAAAACAATTGACGTTCTAAAAAGTGTCTGTAAAAAATAACTTAAAAAGCAAAGATTGCAATTGCTAAAAAAAAGACTGCCCGTTTGGACAGTCTTTTTTGTTTTAACGATTATTCTTCAACCGCAACACCGTGGTGTTTTTTCTGGAAGCGTTTGAGCATCGCTACTCCATTGCGCTTTCCGTTGTAAACGTATCCGCCGTCCCAGTATTCGAGTGCTGCAAAGAGTGCGTTACCACCGTCCTGGTCATCTGATTTTTTTGTACGGAAAGAAACGTATTTTGCAAGTTCTTCAAAGTTGTGTGTCTGAAGACATTCAATACGTTTTTTGTTGAATTCATTCCATTTTTCGAGATCTTTAAAGCCTTCGCCTTCGTCTTTTACGATAAGATGCGCATGTGTCGGGCTGAATGAGTACCATACGCGTACTTTTTTGTTTATGTCGCAGTTATTACCGTGCTTTACCGCATTTTTGATAACTTCAGAAATCTGCTGCTCAAGAAGGTTGATTTCCTTGATTTCGAGCGGAGCCGACTGAACGATTAAAAGCGTAAAGTAGCGAATCTGACGAAAATCTGAAGGAAATTCTTTATATAGCATATTTGTTGTATCAAACAACGGGTCGTTGTCATCTGAACGCAATAGTTTGTACTGATCTTCCATTTTTTTACTCCGTTTTAATCTTATTTTTTGGTTTATTCGTTTACCATAAGAAGTGCTTCTTCGATGCTATTTGCAATAGGAAAGTAGCCCATGAGCTTTGTGAGTTCAATAACTTTTTTTACTGAACCATGAATGTTAGAGATGGCAAGTTTGAGGTTCATTTTTTTGATTGTTGAACAGATGTAAATCAACGCACCAATTCCAGACGAGTCGATGTAGTCAACCTGTTCAAGGTTTATGATGAAACTTTTTACATTCTTTTCAAGCATTTTCATGACTAATTCTTTTAATTTATAAGAATTGTAAAGATCCATTTCTCCATTTACGTCGATGATATAAACTTCACCATTTTTCCGAATCTTCAGTTCCATAAGAAAAACTCCTTTTTTATTCTACTGAATTTTAACTGCCAGCAACGTTTGATCGTCGTGTAATAATTCCGAACCGACAAACTTTTTCATGTCTGTCTTTACCAGGTCTGCTATCTGCTTACCTGATGACTTGCTGTTTGTTTTTACAATATTTAAAAGACGGTTGAGCGAATACTGTTTGCCGGAAGCATCCAAAGCTTCTACCAAACCGTCAGTATATGTAATTATAATATCACCCGGCGAAACTGTAAACTGAATATCTTTGTAAGATGTTGTTTTTTCAACGCCCAGTGGTTCAGAAGCGAGAGATTTTCGTTCGATAGTCTGTTTTTGTGCATTATAAAGAAAAACTGGAGTTGTTCCTGCCGAAGAAAACTGAACTGTTTTTTTTGTGGCATTGTAGTTTATAAGAGCAATTGAAGCAAAGTGTTCAAAATTTATTTCACCGCAAATTTCCCGATTTGCAAGACTCAAAATTGTTCCAGCAGGCTGGGGCGTGTTTACAAGTAGGCGAATCATTGAGCGGAGCATTGACATAACCAGGAAAGAATTTGTTCCTTTTCCGGCTACATCCATAAGAATAAGAGATGTGCGGTCTTGACGCACAGGAAGAACATCAAAAGCATCTGAGCATACGCCTTCCGTGTGCATTGTAAACGAACCAAATGAGAGTCCTGGCAAAGGCGGAAGTTTTTTTGGGAGAAGAACATTCTGCAAATTTTCTGCAATTTTGCTTTCTTTTGAGATTTCGTTTTTTTCGTTATAAACCTGAAAACTAATTGTTGTTTTTAGGGCTGATTCTGCAAATCCTGCAAGTGTAAGTGCCCAGTCAAATTCTTTCTGAGTAAATTCTTTGCCTGGATTTTTTGAAAGGGCGATAAGTCCAATTACAATACCTCGTCCTCTCAAACGAATTGGAATAAAGATAAAACTTCCGAGTTTTAAGAAATCTTCAGGACCGTTTTCTGTAATGCGTGGATCGTCTTTTGGAGAGTTGATGATTTCCGGTTTGCCAGAAGATGCGATTTCTCCAAAGATATTGTCGCGGAGAGCGAAGGAGGCAAATTTAAAACTGGTTGAAACACGAAGTTCTTTGTGAGGAAGTTCTGCTGGAAGTTTGTATGGTGGCGGAAAAACGCCCAAAAAGGATTTTACGTTAATTGAATCTTCAAAATCGTCAACCATAAGGACTGCACCGCCGTCAGCGTTTGTAATTTCCATACAGGTTTTGTTTATCGAGTCCAAAAGATTCTGCATTCCTTCTTTGCTTCCGAAAGAATCAGAAGCGAGGATTACAAAAGAACGTCCTTTTTCGATAAGGTTTACTTCGTCAGGTTTTATGTCTTCGACTATGATTTCCGGTTTTTTGATTTCTTCGTCAACAGGCTCTTCTGAAACTTCTTCTTTTGGTTTGCCGAATGCGAGCATTACGAGATAAGGAATTAAAACTGCTACTGCAAGAATCAATAAAAATACAAAAATTGAAATTCCTGGATTAAAAATCGTATAAATGCAGTCAAAAATCAGTATAAGCACCGATAAAAAAGAAAGATAGCTTACTTTTGCTGTTTTGCGTGTTTTTATTACTGCCAAAAAAATAAAAAGAATTGTTGCCAGGATGGCTGTTCCTAAAAGGGGAAGGTAGGCAATTGCATCTGAGTTGAACAATTTAGGCTCTCCATTTTTGTTATGTTTTTATAAAGAATTGTAATGCTGCTATTTTTTCACGTCAAGATAAAGATTTTGCTGAAACCGTTAAAAATGCAGTTTTTATGGACAATTTTTTTAGAGCTGCTCTTTTTCGATTTTCTTTTTTAATAGAATTTTTTTTATTCTGTTTAAAAGCCTGCGCCAAAAACTTTTTCCGAATTTTGAAGTATAGGCGGTTGCCGCATCGTCAATTGTGAAATCGTTGCCGAATTTTGTTTTGATTTCGTCCCAGTATTTTATTATATAAACGTACATGTCGCTTTTTGTGCGGCCCTTAAAATATTTTAAGACGTGATGTCTGTCGATTACTCGGATGACAGGAAGATAGACTGTTCTAAACCACGAAAGCATGGCCTGATCCATGCCGATTTCTTCTGTTTTGTTCATGTTGATGTAATATTTATGAGTCAAAATGTGGTTGTAAATTACGTCGTATTGTCCTGGAACTGAAAAATCCAAAACCCAGTAATCCGTAACATCGCCAAATCCTGTTTCAGAATAAAAAACTCTTTTTTCGTAGCTTATTACCTGTTTTGTAAGTTTTTGAAGAGAATCTTTCGGGTTAAGGTGAATTTCGCTCTGAAGGCTTACAACTTCCGCATCGATAAACTCAACGCCCTTTGCCTTTGCTACTGACACTCTGTGGTTGCCGTCGCGCACAAAATAAAGTCCGCCGAGTTCATAAAGCGTGATTGGCGGAAGGTTTATGTCTTTTATGTGCGCCATGTCTATGTGTTCCCAACGGGTTTTTAAGTGCATTTTTTTTGGAAAAAAACGGTTATCAAAATCTTGATACCTAGATTCGCTTCCTACTATGAGCTTTACAGGAACTGTTTTCATTCCAAGATAAGTTTCGTTTCCAGGTTTGAGCATTTTTTTTATGTCGGAAAATGAAATCAGCGTGGTTTCTTCTGGATTTAAAAAATGCTGGATTTCGTTAAAGAGGGCTTTATTTCTTGCTTTTGCAAAATCTTCGCTTGTTTCTGAAGAAAGAAGGTTTTCAGACATTTGACTCTCCTATTGTATTTTCTAGGGAAGCAAAAAGATTTAAAACTATGTGGCTATACGCATTTATTACAAGTGTTTCTGTTTTTTTGCTATTTTTTACGGCGGTAATCCGCTGGTCGTTTGCGTCGTAAAGGTGAATGTGTCCGTGGATTAAATACGAGGGAGCGAATTTTTTTATGAACCAGTTAAAACATTCAAAACCGCGGTGGCAAGGATCTTCCTTGTCGTGAATATGGCGCGGAGAAGCGTGTGTTAAAAAAATGTCCAGATATTTGCCGTAACGGATTTTGTTCCATAAAAGACCTGGAACCATTTTTAAAAGCGCGATTTTCATCTGTCGCTCTGTGTACTGGTTCAAGCCGTTGTTGTAGCGCATTGAGCCAGAAACTCCAGAAATGAGTAGTGGCCGGATTTTGTGCGTTTTTGAATCTTCGATAAGAAGATGCTTGTCGCGCAAGTTCTTAAAACCTGCATACGTTGCTCCAAAACTGCCTTTCATGTCGAGAATGCTTATTTCCTGGCGAAGTGTCGGATGTGCTCCTTTGTGGGCTTTTTTTTGTTTGTGATAATATCTGAATTCTGTAAGGTTGTGGTTTCCGAAGATAAAAAAAGCTGGTTTGTTGAGGGTTGAAACGATAAAATCAATGTAATCAGATGGCAAATCTCCTGCGCACAAAATTGCATCGACAGAAGCAAAACGTTCTTTTGCAAGAGAACTGTAAACGAGAGGGTCAATCTGATCAGAAACGCAGAGTATTTTCATGAAACTAAATGCCGGCTTTTGAAAGAATATTTTCGAGTTTTTCTTTGCCGATTAGTTCAATCGGGCGGTTTTCTGCGTATCCTGTTGCTGAGCTTGTAAAGCCTGAAGAAGTGCAGATTATTGCTTTTGAACAGTTTACTGCCTTTGACTGATCGAGAAATTTTCTGATTACGGAATCTTCGATTGCGTCGGTGTCGCGGCTAAAAATAAGAAGATAAAGCTGCTTGCGGACGTTCATCCAGTCGTCTGCCTTTTGTTCTGTGCAGGTCATTACACAGCCCCACTTTTTGGATTCGACTTTTTGAACAGCCATTGAAAAACCTGCCATTGCCGCTTTTTTGCAGATTTCGATAAATTCTTCCTGAGAGCAGGTTAAATATTCCTTCATTGAGTCATTTGACTGCAAATCTTTGTATTCTGAAAGTTTTGCAGAAACGTCGCGGAATGAATGGTTGTGCTTATAGATAATCTGCCACTGCTCAATTGCCTTGTCGATGTCACGGTTGCGCTCATAGCAGGAAGCAAGAAAGTATCTTGAATATAGTGTTTCTTGAGAACTTTCGTCTTTAGAAGCCTTTACTGCGCGGTCGAATTCGGAGAGCGCGTTGTCTAAGGAATTTGCCATCATATAGCACGAACCGCGCTCCAAAAGAGCGCGCTGGCGATATTCAGGGTCGCGGAGCGCTTTTTCAAATGCGTTTACGGCTCCTGGATAATCCTTGTTTTCTTTTAAGATTTTTCCAAGATAATAATATGAAGAATAAGTTTCTGGGCTAAGGCTGATAGCAAGGTCGATTTCTTTTTTTGCTTCTGCAAACTGTTTTGAGCGGAAAAGCAAAAGTCCCATTGCCGCGTGAGCTTTTACGTGCCGGCGGTTAAACTGAATTGTTTTCTGGTAAAAACCAAGAGCCATGTCCGCGCGGTTTTTCTGTTCGTAGATTTTTCCGCAGTTGTAATAGTTTTCTGCGTTTGAAGGATCAATTTTTGTAAGAAGTAAAAATTCTTTTAAGGCTTCTTCTGGCTGGTTGAATTTTAAATAAAGCTGTGAAAGCTGTTTGCGGAAATCTTTTTCTGGAATTTTTGAATCGAAAATTGCATTTTGTGCAACGAATTTGTATTCCATTAAGGCGAGCTCGTTTTTTTTGTCCGCAAGATACGCTTTTCCAAGATAGTAATGTGTTAAATAATCGCGCGGATCTTTTGCAAGCATTGCTTTTGCGATTTTTTCGGCAGCGGAATACTTTCCGTTTTTTATGAGTTTTTTAATTGAATCGAGTTTTTTTGGTTGCACGAGGGATTTTATTACGGCAACTGCAAGGAAGGTTACACCTACAAGAAGTATTGCAATTATTACAAGCTGAATCGGATTGTCCATGTTTCTTAGGCTCCATAAAAAATGTATACTTTTGTTTTTTCTAAAAGAACAGAATAAACTTTTGGCGTGGATATGTCAAACTTGAAAAACCGCAGTACAAAAATACTTACGCCGGATGCGGAGGGCGCAAGTTGCCGAAGGCAATGAAGCGAAAGCGGAACCCAAAGCAGCCGGTTTTTGAGTTTTTTGCAGTGCTGAGAAAAAAATGGGCTTTTAAAGTTTATTGGCGTCCGTCTTAACCTCTTAATTTATAGAAAATTTAAGCCGATATTGTGGATATGAAAAAAATTTTTTGTTTGATTTTGATTTGTTTTTGTCCTCTTTTTCTTTTTTCCCAGGCGAAGAAAAATCTTGCTGCAAAAAAAAATGCGGCTTCCAAAAATACGAAGGAAACTGCTAAAAAAGAAGAAATTGTTACGGTTTTTAATGAGGACTATGAAACTGGCGAAAAACTTTTTGGATTGAACAAGCCTGCGGAAGCGATTCCGTATTTTGAAAAATGTGTTGAACTTGAAAATATAAATCCGAAGGTGTGGATTCATTTGGGAGTTGCGTATTATCAAACTGGAGATTTTACCCGTTCTCTTGCATGCTGTACCCGCGGTCTGACAAAGGAAAATACTGATCATAAAATTCTTGCCTATAATGCTGGAAATTCTGCATATGCGCTGACAAACTATGCAAGGGCGGACGCTTGTTATGCGATTGCAATTCGCGAAGATGAAAATTTTGGGCCTGCATATTTAAATAGGGCGAATGCGCAGTTGAAGCAGGATCATTTGCAGGATGCAAAACAAAATTACGAAAAATATCTTGAACTTGAGCCGAAATCTAGCCAAAGACCGGAGATTGAAAGGCTGATTTCTCTTCTCGATGAAGAAATTGTAAGGCGTGCAAAGGAAAAACCTGAGCTTATCGACCTTGATTTTGCAAATGTAAAAAATGATGAGGTTATTGTTGAGCAGAAAGAAAAGGTGAATTACGAACTGCCAAAAGAAAAAGTCGAAGATGATGAAAAAGACGAAGAACTTGTTCGTTTTGAAATTGTAAAGGCGCCTCCACTTCCGCAAAAAGAAAATGAGCTTGTCGAAAACGAAACAGAAGCGGAAGAACCGTTGAAAGTTGTGCCGGAAGATGAACCTGTTGAAATTGCGTTTGGCGCGGAAGAGCCCGTTGTGGAAGCGGTTGAAAAGAGCGTTGCGACGGCTCCAGTTCTTGTTCCGGAAAAGGCGGATGTTGAAAAAATGGAAGAAGCCGTTGCTGTTCAAGACGAAAAAAAGGAATTATTTGGTCAGGAAAATCTTGCTGACGCACTTTACAGTCTTCCTGCCGGTGTTGTAACTCTAAAGGCTTTAAATGCAAGTTTTTCTCCTAACAGTCCTAATTCAAGACAGCAGAAGCAGATTTTTAATATTAGCGCGACCGACAAAAATAAAATCGAAACTTATGTCCTTGAAATTACAGATGAATACGGAAATACCGTAAAAACTATAAAAGGCAAAAAACTTCCTGACAGAATTGAATGGGACGGAAAAACGGATTCTGGCCGGTTAGCCGACGGAAGGTTTTCTGCAAAAATTTCTGTTAATTACAGAAATAATGGAAGCGTAGACGCGGAAGGAAATTCGTTCAGTTGTTTTAGCAATGTTCCTCAGATTACCCTTATTCCTGAAAGCGACAGTTTTTCTCCAGATGGCGATGGAATTGATGATAAGCTCAGCTTTAAAGTTTCGTCTGAAAGTGAAGCGCTTGTAAAAGACTGGAAATTTGAAGTTAAGATGAATAACCGCACAATTTACTCGAAGAGTGGAACTGGAACTCCGCCTGAGAGAATCGAATGGGACGGAAAAACTAGTTCGGGCGAAACTGTAAAAGACGGAAACAGTTTGAGTTACAAAATATCTGTGACGGACGCCCTTGGAGTTTCTGCCCAAGACAGCGGAAAAGTTGAAATTACAAAGAGCAAAAAAGATCCTGTTGTTGCTAAAAGCGTTGAAATAAGCGAAAACCCTGACGGCACTGTAAATATTGCAATTCCGACACTGTCTTTTAAAATCAACAGTTCGGAACTTGTAAATACTGAACAGAATTCACAGACTCTCAAAAAAGTTTACGATATTTTGGTTGATGAAAAATACGAAGACTACAGGGTAACTATTACCGGCTATGTAAATCCTGATGGGGAAGAATGGACGACAGAAGAGCAGGTTCTCGCCCTTAACCGTGCAAAATCTGTCGAAAACAGGCTTAAAGGTCTTGGCGTTCCCGAAAACAGAATGGAAGCTAGATGTGGAGAAGGAAAATCTACCAATAAAGAATACAACCGCCGCGTTGAGTTTAAGTTAAGAAAATAAAAAATTGAACGGGCGATGGTTTTATTGTCGTATAAAACTATCTCGTTCTTCTTACTCTAGCAAAAAGTTGTTCTTTTGTGAGCGTTGTCCAAACTGGGCGTCCGTGAGGGCAGTGCGGATCTGGAAGTTTTAGAGCCTGTTTTGCAAGTTCTTCGGCTGCGGCCCTGTCCAAAACATATCCGTCTTTGACTGCGGCCTTGCAAGCTGTCATTGCAGCGACAGAATAGATTATGTCTTCTGGTTTTACGAGTTTGTCGAGAAGTGCGCTCTGAAGATCATTTTGTGTGCCTTTCCATCTTGCTGGAACTTCCGAAAATTCAAAAATTCCTTCGCCTGCGTTTTTTCCTGTAAAACCTGCATTTTTTAGGAATGGAAGTGCAGTTTCAAGGTATTTTTCTTCGGACTCGTCTTCTGTCGTTATTTTGTAAGGAATTAAAAGTGCCTGTGTTTCTGTTTTTCCTGAAAGAAGCTTGTTAAAAATTATCCGTTCGTGAGCCGCATGCTGGTCGATAAAATAAATTGTGTCCTGAACTTGAGCTATGAGAAAGCAGTTGAGAACGGTTCCTATGTAGCAAAAACCGTCAGAATCTGGATTTGTAAACTGCGGAAATTCTGTTTTTTCGTAAAGCTTTGAGCCAGAGTTTTCGGAAATATGGTTATTTTTGTAAGATTGCTTTTCGTAAAGCGTTTTTTGCACGTTTTGAGTGCTGTCGTAATTAAAAAATCTTGAACGAAGGTCGTCACCTGGTTTTTGAGAACTGGTTGAAATTGCAGATTTTTCGTTTTTTTCTTGAATTTTTGAATTTTCTGAAAGAGCGAGGGCTGCAAGCGATGAGAAAAATTGTGCTTCGGAATTGTCATTCGTTTTTGACTGGTTTTCCGAAACTTTTAATGAAGAAGAATTTTCTTCAAAATCGAATCCAGGAACATTGTTTTGTTCTTCGTTGTCCTTGTCTTCAAAAATCTGGGAGTTTTTGATTCCGTATGAGCGGAAATATTCTTTTACGGTTGAACTTATTCCGTGGTGAAGTGAGGAACTGTCTCTAAATCTAACCTCTTTTTTTGCTGGATGAATGTTAAAGTCCACTGTCGAAGGATCAACTTCCGCAAAAAGCGCCGCCACTGGATGTGTTCCGTTTGGAAAAAATCCCTGGCATCCGTATTCAATCGCCTGCAAAAGCGAAAATTCCTGAACGCGTCTCCCGTTTATATAGATAAAAATTTGTCTGCGGTCACTTCTGTAAACCGTTGGTTCTCCGATTACGAGTTTGAATTTCCATTCGGTTCCGCCACAAGCCTTTAATTCTGCAAAAAAGTCGGTTGATTCGTTTAATTCAAGGGCAGAAACAAATCTTTCTGTCAAAGTAACGTCTTTTGGTAAGTCAAGCCTTAGTGAATTGTCTGTCGTAAGGCGGAAAGCAATGTCTGGGCGCGGAAGTGCTTTTTCGACAAAAGTTTCGCGGCACAGCATGTTTTCGGATGCAGGTCGTTTTAAAAATCTTCTGCGAGCAGGATAATTTTCAAAAAGACCCTCGCTCATGACTATTGTTCCTGCTCCGTTTTGTACAAGAGGAATTTGTTCGAGAAGGTGGTCTTCTAAAATGCTTGCTTTCATTCTCCAGTTTCCAGAAGAAATTGAAAGCCTGCTTACTGCGGCAATCGAAGCCAAAGCCTCTCCTCTAAAACCGAGAGTCGTTATGTTGTTTAAGTCGGCAGTGTCTACGATTTTGCTTGTTGCGTGCGGACGGGCACAGGCTGATAAATCTTCTTTTGTCATGCCCGAACCATTGTCAGAAATCCTTATTTTTTCAATCCCGCCACCAGAAATTTCTACGGAAATTGAATCTGCCCCGCTATCCACGGCATTGTCCATGAGTTCGCGGACTATGGCATTTGGACGGTCGATTACTTCTCCTGCGGCGATTTTTCTTGCAACGTCGGCGCTCAACTGTCTTACAGCTCTGTGCATTTTTTTGTCCTGTGGCATTTTACTGCCTTAATCCCTGTACTGGCGCTCCTGCCGTACCGTTTTCTGCATCAGCGGCCGAAAATAGATCCATTTGTGGCGGAATTTCTGTTCCTGCTGGATTTTTCTCTGCTTTTACAGGCTGGTTAGTCAAAATCTGGATTTTTCCTTCGATTTTGTCGAGGGCGGTTTCGAGGGATTTTGCAAGTTTTATTCCTTCCTCAAAATCTTTAAGCGCATCTTCTAGCGAAATATCCGTGCGTTTTATGTCGTTTGTGAGTGATTCAAGTTTTGCAAGGTTTTCTTCAAAAGTCATTTTTCTTTCTCCATATTTTTAGTCTACAGTTGCAAGAATTTTTCCTTCTGCCGGGTAGACTTCGATTTTTTCTCCGTTTTTTACGTCGTTTTGACTGCGCACAATTTTTCCGTCTGCGGTTTTTACCATTGAATATCCTCTGGCAAGAATCGTTTTTGGGCTCGCTCCTTCCAGAATTTGAACTGATTCACGTAAAAACTGCCGGAATTTTTTGATTTTTTCGTCAAAATTTGTTTGCAGCGCGTTTTTTGCATTTTCAAGCCGCATAAGGTAAGGCTGTTCAATCGTCCTGAACCGCATTTCCATCGAATCCGGGTTGAACGACTTTATCAAAAGCTTCATTTTTTCGACTTTTGCATTTATCAGGCTCAGCATTTCGTTTTGATAGCCATTTAAATCGTTTTTTATGTCAATCAGCTGGGGAACTGCAATTTCTGCCGCAGCCGAAGGTGTTGGAGCGCGACAGTCGGCGGCATAATCGCAAAGTGCCCAGTCAATTTCGTGTCCGACAGCGCTTATTACAGGAATTTCGCTTTCGGCAACTGCACGAACCACAGATTCTTCGCTAAAAGGAAGAAGATCTTCTATTGAGCCGCCACCACGACCGACAATTAGTGTGTCTACCATTTTAAAATCGTTCGCAGCTTGAATTTGCCGTACAATCGAAGGCGCTGCGTCGTTTCCTTGAACAACCGCCGGAAAAATAATCACTTCTACAGCTGGATTTCTGCGTTTTGTAATCTGTAAAATATCTCTAAGGGCAGCTCCTGTCGGACTTGTCACAACGCCGATTTTTTTGGAAAAAAACGGAATTCTTTTTTTTCTGTCGGAATTAAAAAGACCTTCTGCCGCCAGACGCATTTTTCGTTCTTCAAGAATTTGCAGTATATTTCCTTCTCCTGCAATTTCCATTTTAGAAATAATAATCTGGTAATTTCCTCTCGGAGCGTAAACAGAAATTGAACCTGTACAGCGGACTTTTATTCCGTCTTTTGGCACAAATTTCAAGGCAGAGGCTTTTCCACGGAACATAACTGCGCTTATTTGAGAATTTTCGTCTTTTAATGTAAAATACAGATGTCCGCTTGAATTTGGTCTGTAACCAGAAATTTCTCCTTCAAGGCTTATGTTTACAAAAGAAGATTCTAGCAATTCCTTGATAACCGAAGTTAAACTGGTTACTGAAAAAACTGTATCTGATGGAAAAAGTTGCGTTGTCATAATTTTTTTCCAATTTTATACAATCAGTTTATCTTGTTCAATCGAAAAACCGATAAATATAAAATGAAAAAACTTGTAATTCTTTTTGCCGGAGAAAAACCAGGCTTTAGATATGAAAAAAAATTCGATTCTCTCTGTGCCTTTGAAAAAACTCTTGAATGGGCTTTTTCTGTTGAAGATTCAATAAAAACCGTAATTTTTACAAATAAAGAGAATTTTCTGTTAATGAGCAAATGCCTTCCTCAAAAAAAAGATATTCTGCTTGTTCAGCACGAAAACTGGACGAATGCACTTGTCGCAAAGGAAATTGCCTCTCAGTGTGCGCAAAATTCCGCCGATTTTGCAATTTTTGCCTGGGCGGATTCTCCGTTTTTAAATAAAGAGCTTACAGACGAGCTCACATCTTCCCATGTTCAGTACAAGGCTGAATATACTTTTGCAGATGGTTTTGCAAGTGGTTTTGCCCCGGAACTTATAGACAGGGGAGCGGCTTCGATAATTGCAAGTCTTGCAGAAAATTTGCAAAAATCAATTGGACAAAAACCTGCTTCCCGCGATGCGCTTTTTTCTATTATGAGTTCGGATATAAATTCTTTTGAAATAGAAACTATTATTTCAGATAAAGATTACCGGATGTTGCGTTATAACTTTGAATGTTCTTCAAAATCAGGTTTTGTTTCTTGTGTCCGTCTTTTTGAAGAAGCGAAAAAGCAAAAAAAAGATTTTTTGACGCCGGATTTCAATGTTTACGAAATTTCTGATTTGGCAGAAAAAATGTCAGAAATCCAGCAGACCTTGCCTGCTTATTACAGTATTCAGATTTCAAATTCTTATAATACGAAAAGCCTTTACTGTCCTTACGAAAAACTTTTTTCTGACAAAAAAATGCCTTTTATGCAATTAGATGAATTTAAAATTCTCGTAAAAAAAATCGCAGATTTTTCAGCTCAGGCAACAGTCGGACTTTCGCTTTTTGGAGAACCTACTTTAAATCCTGATTTTGTTGATTTTGCGCTTGAGGTTTTAAAATATCCTGAATTAAAGCTTTTTATCGAAACTGACGGACTTTGTTTTTCTGAAGAACAGGCGAAAAAAATTGCAGAAGCTTCCAAAAATTCCTGCCGAGTCGACTTTGCGGTTCAGTTTGACAGCGTTGATGAAAAAATGTACGAAAAAATGAATGGAATTTCAGGCTCAAATTTTCAAAAAGCCTTAAAAACCGTTGCAATGCTTTCTCAAATTTTCCCGTCGCACGTTTATCCGCAGTTTACAAGAATGAATGCAAACGAAGAGCAGCTTGAAAGTTTTTATCGTTTTTGGAAAGAAAAAACTTCTCCTTCTGGCGGACAATTTGTGATTTTAAAATACGACAGCTATGCAGGACTTTTGAGCGATGAAAAACCTGCCGACCTTTCTCCGCTTGAACGGAATGTTTGCTGGCATTTGAGGCGCGATATGAATATTCTTTCAGACGGAAGCGTTCCTTTGTGCAGGTCAAGAATTTCGGAAATTGCCGGAAATGCAATCGAAGAGCCTTTTGAAAAAATTTGGGATTCAGTTCAAAAAGAAGTTTTGAACCACATGAATAAAAATTATTGCGAAAAATGCCAGGTCTGCGATGAATACTATACCTTTAATTTTTAACGAACGACAGATAAACCGTGCTGTGCTTGGAGGAAAAGATTCTCCTTCGGAAATAAAACTTTCAGTCGGACTTTTGCTTTTAAATGGAAAAGGAAGCCAGTTTCGTTCTGCCATTCTGGAAAAACTGATAAAAATGGGTTTTGAGCAGATTGTTTCGGTCGAAAAAAATCACGAAAATTACAATATAAATGAACTTTCGCGAAAATTTCCGTCAGTAAAATTTGTAATTCCTTTGGAAAAAGTAAACGAAGGCGAGCTTATAAATATCGGAATGTCGGAATTTTCGTGCGACAATGTTTTGGTTTTTCGCGACAATTTAAAAATCGAAGGCGAATTGATTTCTCCGCGCGTCCTTGAACGAATCGAAGAATTAAAGGTTTTATGCACAAGTCCACGGCTCACCTGCGGTTCGATTACGAATTTTCCGTTGATTTTTTCACCGACTGTAAGAGGTTCAATTTTTGATGTCTTTGCCTCGTCTTCAATTTCTGACGGCTTAAAAACTCTTTATCCGCTTGATAACATCGGTATCTACAATCGAAAAAAATTTATTGAGCTCGGTGGTTTTGATTATACAATTAATTCCCTGCATTGGCAGACTCTGGACTTTTTTATGCGAGCATGGCTTTGGGGCGAAAAAGTTTTAATTTCAACTTTGTACAGTTTTTCTTATGAAGATGATTTTCCTGTTGAAAATTTGACTGCGAACCTGTCTTACGGACGATTTTTCTTAAAAAATCTGCTTCCGCGATTTGACGAAGACCACGGAGTTATTCCAAAATCTTCATTTTTTGTATATCTTTTAAGGTCAGGATGCGGTTTAATTGAATCATGCAGACAGTTTTGCGATGCCCGGAAGTGGGTTTCTAAAAACAAATACCGTTTTAAAATCGATGCAAAATATCTTGTAGAAAACTGGGGGAAAATAAAATGACGATTCTTGTTGTTCAATGCAGGCTTTCTTCCACCCGTCTTCCGGGAAAGGCTTTGTTGCCACTCGGAAATTCAACTGTTCTTGACTGGACTCTTGCTGCTATGAAAAAAGTTCCAGCGGATGAATACTATCTTGCGACAGACAGTGAAAGTTGCGGACAGCTTGCTCCTGTTGCAAAACGTAATGGCTTTAATGTTTTTGAAGGTCCCCTTGAAGATGTTCTTGAGCGTTTTTGTCTTTTAATAAAAAAAACTAAGGCTGATACAGTAATTCGCGCTACTGCGGACAATCCGTTTCTTTTTTATGACTGTGCAATTTCCCTCCTTGAACAGTACAACCGCCGTTCTCAGACTGGAAAATGCGACTACATAACTTATACAGAACTTCCTCATGGAAGCGGAGTTGAAATTTTTAATGCAGAATCGCTTTTAAAAGCCGCATCTTTGACAGAAGAGCCGTATGATCACGAACACGTCGGTCCAGCTCTCTATAATCATCCTGAAAATTTTACGAGTGTAATGCTCAGTTCACCTTCTCAGTGGAACAGACCTTCTTTAAGAACGACAATCGATACTCCTGCGGATTATCGACGCGCTTGTACGGTTGTAAGAAACCTCGGCGGAAACGGGCCTTATACAAGCGAAGAAATTATCCGTGCTTTTGAAGATGATTCTATAAAATTCCCTGTTTTGTGCGTTCCTTGTGTAAAAAAGGGAAAGGGAACAGGTCATTTGCGCCGCTGTCTTGCAATTGCCACTTCAATCGGTGCAAATGTTTATATTCCGGATGATGCTGACCTTGAAGAAAAAGACGAAGTAATCGAAGCTGCAAAAAAAGATGGTTTTTCAGAAAGCCAGATAGTCAATTTGCTTCCAGAAAAAGATGAATACAGCCTGATTGTAACCGACGCCTTTGTCTTAGATCGGGAATTTGCGTTAAAACTTTCAACGCTTGCTCCTTTTGCTGCAATTGACGAAGGTTCTTTGAATACGGATTTGTGCGATTATCTTCTAGACATAATTCCTTCTTATGGACTTCAGCGTCCTGCAAATATTGCAGATTCGTCATACATAACTCTTCCTAAAAATAAACGCACGGAAAAACTTAAGAATACCGAAGATATAAAATCAATTCTCGTTACTGTCGGCGGTGAAGATCCTGCAGATTTAGTTGTTCCTGCTTCTATTTCTTATGCAAAACTCGGTTATAAAGTTACGGCCATTGTTCAAAATCCCGAAGTTTCTGAAAAACGTGTTGAACCTGAAATTTTAGGCAAAATCACTTTTATAAAACCTGTGCACAATTTACGCGAGCAACTTTTTAATTACGATGTTGTCGTAACTCATTACGGCTTTACTGCTTTTGAAGCGGTCGCCGCAGGGTGTGCAGTTGTTCTTCTTGGAACAACTCCGCTTCACGTAAATCTTGCCCGAAAATACGGATTTAAGTGTCTTTCGGTACAGAATATAAACGAAGTTGGCGCAGAATTTTCACTTTCTGATGTAAATGAGCTTTATCCTGCAGGTCATTTTGCCCGGCTTTCTCCAGAAAAAAACGATTTGGGAAAATTTGTCAGAATGCTTTCAAAGGGAAGAAGGCTTTTCTGTCCGATTTGTACGACTGATCATCCGACTTTTGAAGATCTGATTATCTGCCGGACAAACAAACGCACTTTCCGCCGCTGTAACACTTGCGGAATGCTTTATATGTCTTATACGGCAGATCCAGAAAACACTTCTTACAACGAAAAGTATTTTTTTGAAAGTTACAAAAAACAATACGGAAAAACTTATCTTGAAGATTTTGAATCAATCAAAAGTCAGTGCGTAAGGCGAACTGGAGTAATTGACTATATTTTCCGGAATTCTCATAAACTTATTACTCCTGCGGTCCTTGACGTAGGATGTGCTTTTGGTCCGTTTATGGATGCTGCAAACGATGCTGGCTGGCAAGTTTTTGGAACAGACATTTCTGCCGAAGCCGTAAGTTATGTTCAGGAAAAACTCCATTATCCTGCAACCTGCGCTGCTTTTCCAGCTTTTGATCCTGCGGCTGAGTTTGGGATAAATGAATTTGACGCCGTTACGATGTGGTATGTAATCGAGCATTTTCAAAATCTGGACAGCGTTCTAAAGTCTGTTTCAAAAATATTGAAAAAAGGCGGAGTTTTTGCATTTAGCACACCTTCTGCTGGAGGAGTTTCTGGAAGGTTTAACACTCATTCGTTTTTCCAAAACAGTCCAGCAGATCACTATTCGCTTTGGGAACCGAACCGGGTTTCTTCGATTTTGAAAAAATACGGATTTAAAATCGAAAAAATCTTGAGCACAGGTCATCACCCAGAACGATTTCCTAATCTTGCCGGTTCAAAACCAAACAGCCTCAAATGGGCTTTTTACACGGCTGCAAGCCACTTTTTTGGACTTGGTGATACTTTTGAAGTTTATTGCCGGAAAGAACGCGATATTCAGCAGTAAAATCTAAAAAAAAACGAATTCAAAAAGGAAAATTTTAAAAATGAACGAAAAAGCAGTAATCATACTTGGCGCAGGACTTATGCAAAAACCTGCAATCTGTGCTGCAAAGGAACTTGGTTTTAAGACAGTTGTTGCCGACGGAAATCCTGACGCAGTCTGTTCAAAAATGGCAGATATTTTTGAGCCTGTCGATTTAAAAGACAAGGACGGGTTGGTTCATCTTGCCGAAAAAATCAAAGAAAAAGGAATGATTATTGCTGGTGTTTTTACGGCTGGCACTGATTTTTCGGCAAATACAGCTTACGTTGCAGAGCATTTTGGACTTTCGGGGCACAGGTATGAGTCTTGTCTGAACGCATCAAATAAAATCAGAATGCGAGAATGTTTTAAGAAAAATGGGGTTCCGAGTCCAGAATTTGAAGAAGTTGATGAGAAACGTCTGGAAGAACTTTTAATTCTTGCAAAAAATAACAAAATCTCTTTTCCGAAAGTTATAAAACCTGTCGACAATATGGGAGGCCGTGGTTGCAGACTTGTTCGCTCAGAAGAAGAATTAAAACCTGCGGTTTCCTGCGCAATAAATAACAGTCGCACAAAAAAAGCGATTTTTGAAGATTATATGGAAGGTGCAGAATTCAGCATTGACGCGCTCATTTACAATGGGACTTTTACGGTTACAGGTTTTGCCGACAGACACATCTATTATCCGCCGTATTTTATCGAAACTGGACATACAATGCCTTCTGTGGCAGATTCAAAAATTAAGAATGAACTTATTGCAACCTTTGCTCTTGGCGCAAAAGCCCTCGGTTTAACTCAGGGGGTTGCAAAAGCAGACATAAAATATACAAAAAACGGTCCAATGATTGGAGAAATTGCAGCGCGTCTTTCTGGGGGCTACATGAGTGGATGGACTTTTCCTCTTTCTTCTGGCTGTTTTCTTACAAAAGAAGCGTTAAAAATATCTGTTGGAATGGAACCAGATTATATTTTAGGAAATCGAAAAAAAATCGAATGGGATCCGCATCCGTCTGTAAAAAACAGTGTTCAGCCTTTTGAGCTTTATGAGCTTGAGTCAAAAAATGTGAGCGCAGAGAGAGCATGGCTTAGTATTCCTGGAAAAATAGCAGAAATCCGTGGATTAAAAGAAGCTTCGGAAGTTTGCGGGGTAGAGGAAGTTCTTCCACGGGCAAAAAAAGGTGATGAGGTGGATTTTCCTCGTAACAATGTAGAAAAATGCGGAAATATAATCACTAAGGCTTCTAGCAGAAAAACTGCCGAAAAAGCAGTTTATGACGCTTTGAACAAAATCACTCTGATTCTTGAAACAAACAATAAAAAAACCGAAGATTTTCTTGAAAAAGTTGAACTGGCGGACGAAAAAGGTTTTCCACCATCGGCCTTTGATGTTGAGCTTGACTGGTCAAAAATCTGCAATATTCCTGCAAATGCAAAAATAGCGGATTTTGTTCCAGCAGAAATAAAAAACGTTCAAAATCAGATTTGCGACTGGAATCACAGCACATTTGCGCAGATTGTCGAAAAATTTGATTCAATTTTCCCAGATCACGAAGAGCTTGACGGAAAAAAATTCTGGAAGTCGGCTTTGCGGGGGTCAATTCAGGGAATGTTGTATACGGCAAAAAACAATAGACGGTAAAAAAAAGTGAATAAAAAGCATAATTTTTTTTCAATTTTGTTCTTTATATTTTTAATTCCTCTTTCTGCTCAAAAAAAAATGCTTAATCTTCTTGAAGAAAGCTCAAAATCAGGAATTACAGTTTACTGGGACAGCCTTTCTGAAAGCGGAATTCTCGAAAAAAATGGACATCAGGTTTCTTTTAGAAAAGGAGACGGCTTTATTCTCGAAGATTACAAAAAACTTGTGCTTGTAGACAGCCCAGAAGTAAAGGACGGCGCAGTTTTTGTAAGCCAGAATTTTTTGAATGAAGCGGAGAGTCTTTTTAAGACAGAAAATTCTCAAAATGGATTTAAAATCGGTGCGATTCTGATTGATCCCGGACACGGCGGAAAAGATCCAGGAGCGCAGTATACTCACACTGTCAACGGAAAAAAAATCACTGTAACAGAAAAAGATATAAATCTTTCTGTCGGAAAAATGCTTTATTCGCGCTTAAAAGCTGCATATCCTGACAAAAACATTCAGCTTACGCGTTCAAAAGACGTTTTTCTTTCGCTTTCGCAGCGTACCGAAATTGCAAACGCAATAAAACTTAAGGAGAAGGAAGCGATTCTTTATGTTTCTGTTCACGTAAATGCTTCGCTCGACAAAAAAGCCTCAGGTTTTGAAGTCTGGTATCTTTCTCCAGGTTACAGGCGCACTGTTCTCGAAAAAGGCAGTATCGAAGACAATGATTTATATACTGTTATGAATTCGATGATGGAAGAAGAATACACGACGGAAAGTATTTTGATTGCAAAATTCATAATGGACGGAATGCAGGCTCAGGTCGGAAATCTTTCTTCTGCACGCGGAATCAAGGCTGAAGAGTGGTTTGTTGTCCGAAATTCAAATATGCCGGCAGTTCTTGTTGAACTCGGCTTTCTTACGAACCAGAAAGAAGGACTTCTCTTAAAGGATGAATCTTACTTGCAGAAGCTTTCTCTTGGAATATATAATGGATTATCCGCTTTTGTAACGCATTTTGAGCGTTCAAGAGGATTTACAGGTTCAAAATGATGAAAAAAATTTCTTCACTTTTAAAAAATAACCGGAAAGTTCAGCTCTTTTTTGTTCTTCTTGTTGTTTTTATTGTTTCTCTTTGTTTTTATTTGTTTAATTTCCGGGGCTTTCGGTATTCGTTTCGGTATAATATTGCTGGAAGTCAAAAACTTGTTTACGAAAACAGAAATGTTCCAGACGTAGAAGGCAGTTCAAAGCTTACTCTTTATGTTGAAGAGCTTCTTGCTGGGCCTGTGTCGCAACGTGCGCGGCCGTTTTTTCCGCTAGGCACACGCGTGATTTTTTGTTTTTTGCGTGAAGGAACACTGTTCTTAAACCTCTCAGAACAGGCAATCATGGATTTTTCGCCAGAGGTAAATTTGCAAAATAGTTATGAACTTTTACAAATGAATGTAAAGGCTAATTTTCCATCAGTAAAGAAAATAGAACTCTTTATTGACGGAAAATCCGTCTTTTTGGACGATAAAATCCAAACGAAAAACAATTGACAAAAGCAATTGGTTATAGAATAATTATTGAATAACAAGGCTACATCAATCGAATATAAGGAGCTTCGAATGAAGAAAACTTTCGTTTTATCCGTTGCAGGAATGATGCTTTTGGGTGCATCTGTATTTGCAAAGGAATCAACACTTATCGATTTCACAACTCTTGACGCTGATATTACTATCAAAGCTCAGGATAGCGATGTTGAAATCCCTGAAAACAGCCGCACAATTATGGATTATGGCGTTGCAGCTGGTGCAACTTTTGACCAGGATCAGAGAGATCTTATGAAGACTTCTTTGTACCTTGGAGATTGGGAAATCGTTCTCAACAGTTCGGCTCAGACCGTAGGTGCTCTCGCTAACTCTCAGGTTGTACCTGCACCTGTTCGTGAAAGTGCAAAAGTACCATTTGCTGGAAAAAATGTAATGGGTGTACGCATCGTATTCCCATCTGGAGCATATAATGCAAATGCAAAAATTGTTCCTCCATTCGATATTCCTGCTTATGAACCACTTTCAACAGCAGATGCAAATGGCAACCGTCAGCCACAGACAGACGAAGAAAAAGCTTCTGGACGTACGTTGTTCGAAGCTGATAGCGATGATTCTCCAGCTTACGGTGTTGTAAAAAATGTTGGAACAATCAAGTCAATTGCCGTTACAACATTGGGTATGAATTTCCCACACGGTCTTTACGTTCTCCTTGGAGATACAGACGGTGTAACTCGCCGCTACTTCATGGGATATCTTGGATTTGACGGTTGGAAAACTCTTACCTGGAACAACCCAGACTATATTTCTGAAGTACGTACTCGCGAAATTCGCATTTATCCAATCTATCCACGCGGACTTCCATTTGTTAAGTTTGCTGGATTCCAGGTTACACGCGATGCTTCTCACGTAGGCGATGATTTCATCGGTTACTTCAAAGATGTAAAAATTATCTACGACAAAGCAGAGCTTACTTCTGAACGCGACATTGCTGACGAAGATCTCTGGGGTATCGTAACAAAGAAAGAATCTGCTCGCCAGAATTTTGAAATGAGCCGTTTTGGTAACAAGCAGGTTAACCGCTACCTCGAAAAGTCTAAGATGGCAACAGAAGCTTCATTCTCATCTTCACTTGATGAAAATTCTACTTCTAATGCACAGTCTAATGGTGGTCAGGCAGCAGATGCTAAATAAGTTTTCTAAATAGGGAAACTTCTGGAAACCGTCCGAGTTTTTCGGGCGGTTTTTTTTTGCTTTTTTCCGTCTTTTTTTGCTCAAAAAATCTTAATTTGCTTTTTTTTATTTTCAATGTTAAATTCTATTAATGAGTAAAATTACTTTTTCAATTCCGCATAAAGACGAAATAAAAAAAATCTACGAGTCTTACAATCCAGTTCTTTTAGAAATAATGCAAAAAATTGAAGCAAAACTCAAAAAAACGATAAAACTTGCTTCAATGCCAACTTATAAATCAAGAATAAAATCTTTTAATTCATATTACAGGAAAATTTTACGTCTTAAGGCTGACGAATTTTCTTCCCGGGGAAAACTTGTCGAGCTGACCGATATGATTGGCATAAGGATTATTTGTGCTTTTATAGAAGATTTACATGAAGTTGAGCAACAGGTTCGCAAAAATTTTACGGTTAAAGAAGTTGAATATAAAGGTAGTGGTGACAACTTTAGGGAATTTGGATATGAGTCGATTCATGTTTTGATTTCAATTCCAGCTGATTGTATGCCAGATTCTAATTCTGAAAAAGTTCCTGACGGGCTTGTGTGTGAAATTCAAATAAGAACGATTTTGCAGGATGCCTGGGCGGAAGTTGAGCACGAGCTTATTTATAAGACAGAATTTTCTCCGTTTGATATGCCTTTAAGAAGAAAACTTGCTTCGATAAATGCAAGTTTAAGTCTTGCAGATACGATTTTTCAGGAAATTCGCGATTATCAAAAAAAACTTCAGCTTGAAACATCTGAACGCCGGGAATCTTTTTATGAAAAAGTTGACGAAACTACTGGAGAATTCTCTGAAGAAGAAAAATCTAAGTTAAAAAGCGACACTAAAGAAATTGGAAAAGCCAGTCAGTTTGTCAGGGGAACGATTGATGATATGTTGCTTGACGCTATACATGCTCATAACAACGGCGAGATGCAGAAGGCAATTGTAATTTACACGCAAATTCTTGATTCAAAGCCTGTTCCGGCTGACATTGTCCTTTCTGTAGTTTTTAAGCATCGTGGAATGGCTTATTTTGCTTCTAATGATTATAAAAATGCGCTAAGAGATTTTGAGTCAAGTGTAAAATATGACGAAAATGGTTTCCGCTCTTATTACTACATTGGAATTGTCTATACAGTTCTTTTAAAATACGAAAAAGCAATAGAAGCCTTTTCTAAATCTCTAGATATAAATGAATTTCAATCTCATGCACGTTACAGGCGGGCTGTTGCCTATTCAAAAATTGGAGAAGACGAAAAAGCTTTGGAAGACCTATCTGCAGCAGAAGCTATGGGACTGGAACTTGCAGACGAAAAACTTTTAAAAGAAAAACTTCTTAAAAAGCTCGGTATTGGTATGTAAAATTTGTTGAAAAAAAATAAACAAAAAGTTATAAAAATTTTTAAAAAAATACGTTTGAGATATTGACGTAATTTTTATGATTTGCTATTATCTAATAGTCAGCTGCGTTGCAGATGATACGAATAAGTCTCCTTCGTCTAGTGGTTAGGACATCGGGTTTTCATCCCGACAACAGCAGTTCAATTCTGCTAGGAGATGTAAAAAACCTTGTAACAAAAAGTTGCAAGGTTTTTTTTTGCGCTTTTGTTTTTTTTAGGGGTGGTGTGATGGAAATTAACAGACGGTTTTCGGATAATGCAAGAACGGAAATGCGCACCCAGATAAAAAACGCTTCCGGGAATGAAGTTTTTTTTTCAGGCTTGATAAACGAAAGTGGAGTTGTGGTTTCTGTCAGTGTCGGTGCCAGGGGCTCTTTGAATTCTGTTCCGATAAATTTTTCGCAAAAAAGAAACTGTTCTGTTCTTATTCATAATCATCCTTCTGGAAATCTCCATCCTTCTGACGCGGATCTTATGGTTGCTTCGGATTGCTCTGAAAATGCCCAGGGGTTTTATATAATAAACAACGAAGTTTCTGAAGTTTATGTTGTAATGGAGCCAGTTCTTCCACGTGTGGTAAAAAAACTGGATTCTGAAAAAGTTGCCTTTTATCTTTCAAAAAACGGTCCTCTTGCTCAAAAATCAGTGGATTATGAGGAGCGTCCTGTCCAGCTTGAACTTGTAAAAAAAATTGTAAGTGCACTAAACGACAATAAAATTGGCATTTTTGAAGCAGGGACTGGAGTTGGAAAATCTTTTTCTTATCTTATTCCCTCGATGCTCTGGGCTGTTGAAAACAAAGAAAGAGTAGTTGTTTCAACTGGAACTATAAATCTTCAGCAGCAATTGATTGAAAAAGATATTCCTGTGGCAGAAAAAATTGTCGGAAAAAAAATCAAGGCAGTTCTTGTAAAAGGCAGACAGAATTACTTGTGTTTGCGCCGGCTTGATGAGACTGGAAAAGAACGTGATTTATTCAATGAAGAGCAGGAGATCTTTGATAAAATTTTTGAATGGTCAAAAAATACACCGACTGGAAGCCGAAGCGACCTTTCTTTTATGCCTTCGGAAAATATCTGGCAGAAGGTAAGCTCGGAGGCGGACGCCTGTATTGGTATTAAATGTCCATTTCGGGAAAAATGTTTTGTAATGAAGGTTCGCAAAGAGGCTACCGATGCGAATATTCTTGTCGTAAATCATCATATTTTATTTGCGGATATTGAATCCCGGCTTGAAGGAGCTGGTTTTGAGGATACGGCTGTTTTGCCGCCTTATAAGCGCATTGTTTTTGACGAGGCTCATGGAATCGAAGATGCGGCAACTTCTTTTTTTAGCAATCAGATAAACCGTTTTAAAATCCAAAAACAACTTAATCTTTTGTACAGATCGAGGAGAGGTACTGTCGCTGGCTTTTTATTCACTCTTCTTTCTCTTTCTTTTTCTGAAGAGAATGCAGACTCACTGATTGAAGGTGTAAATCAGATAAAAGTCGCCTTGAATGGGCTTGAGGATGCTGGGCTTGCGCTTTTGGAGCACGAATACACTTTGAGACTTTTTAAAAATACTCAGACTCAGTTTGTGAATGTCCTTCATTCAATGTCTGTTTTGCAAAAGCATATTGCGGATTTTACAGGAAATGTCCGCAAGCTTTTTGACTGTATTCCAGAAGAAGCGAAAGATAGTCCTGTTTTATACGAAACAAAAAGTGTTTTGAGAAGACTTGAAGATTCCGCTATTGTTCTCGGTAGTTTTTTGTCATGGAGCGAACATCCAGATTTTGTCTATTGGATTCAAAAGTCAAAACTCAGTTCGGCAGTTGCAAAAAATGTTGAAAATCCCTATTACGTTCAATTTATTCAAACTCCGCTTGATATTTCTCAGACGATGAATAAAGGCGTTTTTGAGCCGATGGATAGTGTTATCTGTACTTCTGCCACGCTGAGCATAGGAAAATCTTTTAATTACTGGAAAAAGCACGCAGGTGTTTTTTTTGCCGAAGAAGAACGTATTTTAGAAGGAAAGTTTCCATCGCCTTTTCCTTATAAAACTAATGTGCTGTTTGCAGTTGTGAGAGATGCTCCTTTTCCGGAAAATGCCTTTGAATATCAGCGTTATATCGAAGATTCGATTGTCCGTTTGATTCGTGCGGCTGGCGGAAAGACTTTGGTTTTATTTACTTCTTACGAGTCCTTAAAGCATGCCTGCGACATAGCCCGTAATGCGCTCAGACTTTCGGGAATAAAAATTTTAAGGCAGGGAGATGATGACAGGTTCCGGCTTTTGAAAATTTTTAGAGAAGATAAAACAAGTGTTCTTTTTGCAACGGATTCGTTTTGGGAAGGGGTTGATGTTCCTGGCGACAGTTTATCTCAGGTAATTATTGCAAAATTGCCGTTCGGTGTCCCTAACAATCCTGTTTTTGCAGCAAGGTCAGAAATGATACAGCAGAGGGGCGGAAGTTCTTTTATGGAACTGTCTGTTCCAGATGCCGTTATAAAATTTAGGCAGGGTTTTGGACGGTTGATGCGAAGAAATTCTGACAAAGGCGCAATCGTTGTTTTGGATAAAAGAATTGTAGAAAAACAGTATGGAAGAATCTTTACTTCGAGTGTTCCTGAGACAAAAAAAATGTATGACACTGTAGAAAATATAGCGCAGGCTGTTGCGGCCCTTATTGATTAGTTTGTTCGACTTGCAATGTGTTTTAGAACAAAAAAAATCCCGCACAACCGTGTACTTTGGCGTGCGGGATTTATATGGTCGTTATAAGGAATTTATTTTCTAAAATCTTTAGGACGACGTTTTGTGAGTTTGCATTTTGAACACTCAGCTACGTTGCGGAGTCTTCCGTTTTCGTACAAAGTCTTCATTACGATTTCGCCACCACATTCAGGGCATTCAAATTTCTGTGTTGCAACTGTTGTACGAGAGTTCTTACTAGCACCAGCCATGACTATCCTCCAAAAAATATTCGAATATGTTCGAATACTATAATAAATTAGATAGTCTGTGTCAAGATTCAAAAAAGCATATAGTGAAAAAACTTTAAGATAAAACTCTAATTTGATATAATGATATGAATTACCGAAAAATCCATATTGACTATAAATCGTTCGTTTGTTAATATTTATAAAGTTTTTATTTGGGGGTGCCTCCTTTGGCTGGAAAAAAATCATCTGCAGAAAAAAGATATGCACAGAGCGAAGTTCGTCGCTTGCACAACAAAGCAATTAAAAGTGAAGTTCGCACTTACGCAAGACAGTTTGTAGAAGCTGTTCAGGCTAAAGACGAAAAGCTTGCTAAGGAAAGACTTACAACTTTAGTATCTAAGCTTGACTCTGCACGCAGTAAGGGTGTTCTTACACGCAATGCTGTTTCTCGCAAAAAGTCACGCATGGCGAAACTTTTTAACGTTTCATTTGCTGAAGTTGCTGCGAAATAATTTGGCTTTCTCTATGCCTAAAAACCTGATGTCGTAAAGTTTACTCTTAGCGTCATCAGGAATTTTTTTCTGAAAGTGTTGTGAGGTAAATAAATGTCTGCTAAAAAAGTAACAAAATATGATTTAGTTGAATCTGTTTACCAAAAAACGCAATGCGAAAAAAAAATCGTCCAGGATGTTGTAGAACAGCTTTTGGATGAGTTAAAAAATGCCTTAAAAGATGGCAATACAATTGAACTTCGTGGTTTTGGAACTTTTGAACCTCGTTTGAGAAAAGGTCGTTCAAAAGCCCGCAATCCAAAAACAGGAGAGCAGCTTACCGTTGCGCCTCATTTTGTGGCTGCTTTTAGGGCTGGGCAGGAACTGAAAAAATCCCTTTGGGATCTTCCTGTTTCTGAAACTTCGGCTGCTGAGTAAAAAGGAAGATGAGCCTTGGTTCAGGTAGTCGCTTCTGTTCTTTTATCAGCTTTCTTAAAATTCCTTTCACATCCTAATTTTATTTTTAAAAACGGGCTTTTTTTATTGGCCTGGTTTTATTATGTTCCTTTTTTGTTTATAGTTCCAAAACTCAGTCTGAAAAAATCTGCTTTTGCAGGTTTTGCCTATGGTTTTGTCAGTTATTTTCTTTTTTGTTTTTGGCTTATCCGTTACGATGTGCTTTCGGCTTTAGGTGTCTATGCCCTTTTTGGAGTTTATTGGGCTGTAATTTTTGCTCTTTTGCAAATTTTTTCAAAAACGCGGAAATATGCTTTCATATTTAATATTCTGATTCTTTTTTTTGCGGAATTTTTTTTTACAAAAGGGTATTTTGCCTTTGGATACGGAGTTTCTGCTTATACGCAGTGGAAAATTTCTGTTTTAACGAGGGCTGTCCGTTACACTAAAATTTGGGGACTGGATTTTTTAATTATTTTCTTTAACTGTATTGTTGTTGCGAATATTTCTTATGTTTTAAAATACAGACGTTTTAATTTTGTGCAGACTGGCGGAATGCTGTTTTTTACAGTTCTTTTTATTCAGCATATTTTTATAGGCTTTTTTGTTGAGAAAACAGAGCCTTCTTCAACTTTAAAGACGGTTTTAATTCAAAATAATGCAGATCCAAGAAAAGATGGAATTGAACAGTATAAAAAAGAAATTGAAAGCTTAAAGTGGCTTACAGATAAGGCTCTTATGCAGTATCCTGACACTCAGATTGTCGTCTGGCCGGAAACCAGCGTCGTTGTTGATGTGGTTTCTGCTTTTGATAAAAAATTGCGTTTTGGACGCGAAAATGAGCGTTCCGAGATAGCTGTCGACCTTTTTGATTACATCAATTCAAAAAAATGCGACTTTATTCTTGGAACGAGTTTTAAAAACTATAACAGCGCTCTTTTGTTTTCTCCAATAAAGCCAATTGTTAATTCAAGACAGACAGTGCTTCCAAATTGGCAGGTCTACAAAAAAAATCATCTTGTGCCTTTTTCTGAAGATTTTCCGTTAAAAGGATTTTTTCCGGAATATTACCAACAGAGCGTAATAAGCGGTCGTTATTGGCTTGAAGGTGAAAAAATGAAGCTGTTAAAATTTAAGGAAATTTTAATCGGAACTCCAATCTGCTTTGAAGATACTTTTTCTGAAGTTGGCGAAAAAATGGCAAAAATGGGAGCGGATCTTTTTATCAGCCTTTCAAATGATTCTTGGAGTTATAGCAAGTCTTGCCAGATGCAGCATCTTGCGGCCGCAAGTTTTTGTTCAATGGAAAATGGAATTCCGATGATTCGTTCTGCGAATAGCGGTCAAACCTGCTATATAGACGGTTTTGGAAGAGTAAGGGAAATGATAAAGCCTTTTTCTGAAAATTTTCTGTATTGCGAAGTTGAAATAAATAAGGTAAAATAACTGATATGTCGCAGAATATTGAACTGAACAAACGAACTGAAAAAGAAGAAAATCAGAAAAAAAATCTGACTGTTTTTGGTCAAGAAACAGAATTTGACGGAGAACTCGAGTTTACTGACAATCTTGTTATTACGGGAAAATTCAGTGGAAAGATAAATGCGACTGGAGATTTGGAGATTGATAAAACTGCGCTTTGCAATGTGGAGTCAATCAAAGTAAATTCTCTTGTAATTTCTGGAAAAATAAAAGGCAATATAGAAGCAAAAGAACGTGTCGAAATGTGTTCTGGAAGCAGCGTTTCTGGTGATGTTGTAACTGGTAGAATAAGAATTGCTGACGATGTGGATTTTGAAGGCAGTGTTACGATGTTGCAGAATCCGCCAGATGTTGATATTTTTTCTGTTGCTTCTGATGAATTTAAACAGGCTTTGCTTATTAAATCAGATTTGCCTCATTAAACTAGCGGTTTTGAGTTTTTGATTAAAAACAAATCTTATTGACTTTTTTATTGCCAGAATAATATAATGAATAATCAATTCTTTTACCGAAAAATCCTTGAAAAGTTTTAGTTTTTAACCGTTTTTAATAATTTTACAGATGAATATTTTGAATTTAAAAGTCTGTAGATAATTTATAAAATTTTACAGTTTTTATTATTTTTTTTATGGAGAATTAAAATGGCATTGATTAAGCGCCGTTTTTTGGACAAATCCGAAGACTTGAAAAATGAGAATGAGGATGTTCAAAACCAGTTGGAATTGGACATTCAGCCAGAATCTTTTGAAAGTCCAGCACCAGTCCAGGAAGAATCTGTTGTAGAACCAGAAGTAAATGAATCTGAAGAAAATGATTCGTCAGAAGATGAACCTGAGAATCCTGCTTCCGAAGAAACTTCAGTTGCGACGGAAACAGAAGAAAATCCTTCAGAAACGGAAGAGCGCCGGACTCGCATTGTTGTAAAACCGCGAAGAAGGGTTGTGGTTTCAAAAACAGACGGTGAACGAACCGAAAGAACAGAACGTACTTATAACAATCGTCAGCATAACAACGGTAATAACAGAAGAACTTCCTACAGAGAAAGAATTGCTGCAAGAAACGCTGCCAGAGACGAAGCGACAGCAGCAGCCCAGATAATCGAAAATCCTGAAGAATATGAATCAAAACCACGTCTTTTAATCAATGACCTTACAAAAATGAGTATGCCAGAATTGCGTTCTATGGCAATTCAATACGGCTGTGCCGAAGAAGATATTCCTTCAATGAAAAAGCAGGAAGTTATTTTTAATATTCTTAAAGCGCATACAGAACATGGCGGACTTATTTTTGCTTCTGGTGCTCTTGAAATTCTTCCTGATGGCTACGGATTTTTGCGTTCTCCGCAGAATAGTTACCTTCCTGGACCAGATGATATTTACATTAGTCCGAGCCAGATCCGTCTTTTTAACCTTAAAACTGGTGATACAGTTTACGGACAGACCCGTTCTCCAAAAGAAGGTGAACGCTTTTTTGCACTTTTGAGAATCGAAACCGTAAACTTCGATGAGCCTCGCGTAGCACAAACACGTGTTCCCTTCGAAAATCTGACTCCGCTTTATCCAAACGAAAAATTGCGTTTGGAAACAGTAAGTGATGAATATTCTGGTAGAGTTGTTGATTTGTTTGCTCCAATTGGAAAGGGGCAGCGTCTTTTGATTGTTGCTCCTCCAAAAGCTGGAAAAACAATTCTTATGCAAAAAATTGCAAATGCAATAATCCAGAATAATCCAGAAGTTTATTTAATTGTGCTTCTTATTGATGAGCGTCCAGAAGAAGTTACTGACATGGAACGCGCAATCAAAGGAGAAGTTATTTCTTCAACATTTGATGAACAGGCAACACGCCACGTTCAGGTTGCAGAAATGGTTCTTGAAAAGGCTAAGCGTCTTGTAGAGCATAAACGCGATGTAGTAATTCTTTTGGATTCAATCACTCGTCTTGCCCGCGCATACAATATTACTGTTCCAACTTCTGGCAAAGTTTTGTCTGGTGGTGTTGATTCTAATGCTTTGCATAAGCCTAAGCGGTTTTTTGGCGCTGCGCGCAATATAGAGGAGGGAGGTTCTTTGACAATCGTTTCTACGGCTCTTATTGAAACAGGAAGCCGCATGGATGAAGTTATCTTTGAAGAATTCAAAGGAACTGGAAACTCTGAAATTAACCTTGACCGCAAGCTTGCAGAAAGAAGACTGTTCCCTGCAATCAATATTAAAAAATCTGGAACCCGTAAGGAAGAGCTTTTGCTTACAGAAGATGAACTTCAGAAAATTTGGGTTTTGCGCAAGGTTATTGCGCCAATGGAAGACATTGAAATTACTGAGCTTATTTTGCAGCAAATGAAAAAAAGCAAGGACAATAAAGCTTTTCTTGCTGCAATGAATACAGGTTCCGCGGCTATAAATTAGGCTGACTTGGTATTGACTAAAGTTTTGTAAAAAATGTAAAATTAAAAATACACTTGTGGTATTAACTTGCTTCCTAACAGTGATGGAATGATAGAAACGCTTTTTTTTATTTTGCGTAAGCTAGTGATGACTGGGGTTGCTTTAATGCCGGGCAAGCAGTAAAGGAGATAAAAATGAGAGCTGGTATTCATCCTGAATACAAAATGACAAAAATTACATGTCAGTGTGGCAATGTAATCGAAACACGTTCAACAGTACAGAACATTCACGTTGAAATTTGTTCTGCCTGCCACCCGTTCTACACAGGAAAGCAGAAACTTGTAGATACTGCAGGACGTATCGAAAGATTCAACAAACGCTTTGGTCTTACAAACAAAGAGTCAAAGTAAGAAAATTTGTCTAATTGAAAGAATCCACTTCGTTTTGGGGTGGATTTTTTTTGTTTAAATGGATTTTGCGTTAGGGGGTGTAGTGGCGACGAAGTCGTTAAAATTGAAGTTTTGCAAAACAAAACTTCAATTTTAATGAAGCCAAAGGCGGAACCGCGAAACACCCGACGGCGTAAGCCGGAACGCCCTGATTTTTATTTAGGATAATGAGATTTTCCAGCAGCGGTGAGGTTTTTTGCCGTTGAAATCTTCTGGGATGGTTTGATTTGTTATGTCTTGAATCTGGAAATTGAGTTCAGGAACTTTTTGGCACAGTTCGTCTTCGCTGAACGAGAGGCGACGACTGTTTGTTGAAAAATAAAGAGTGCCTTTTGGTTTTAGAATTCTGAGGCATTTTTCGCAGAGAGTGAGCCAGTCGCGGTTTATGTCCAGCACATTTTGTGTAGCCTTTGAATTTGAAAAAGTCGGTGGGTCGAGGATTATTGTGTCGTAGCGGTTTGTTCCCTGTTCATTTGGAACTTCCGCATTTTTTTGATTTAAAAAGCCTGTCACATCCTGTCGTGTATAAAAATATTTTGCATTGTCACTAAAGCCGTTTAATGCCATATTCTCTTTTGCCCATAAAATGTATGTGTTGCTTAAATCAACGCTTTCGACACGGCTAGCCCTTCCTTCTGCCGCATAAACTGAAAAACTTCCCGTGTAGCAGAAAAGGTTTAGTACGGATTTGCCCTGAACTGTTTGTCGGACAAGGTTTCGTAAAGGACGGTGGTCTAAAAAAAGACCCGTGTCTAGGTATTCGCTCAGGTTGAGCTTAAAAAGCTGACCACATTCTTGTGTCGTGCCTTCGATTTTGTTTTTAGTTTCCAATTTTTCGTACTGGCTGTCGCCTTTTTGCTTTTTCCGGAGTTTTTTTATGATGTGGCTCTGCGGAATCTGTAAAACTTTTGCGGCTGATTCTGCCATTGACTCAAGCCATTTTTCTTCTTCGGATTCGTCTTTTTCGTACGGGCGCTCGTAAAGATAGAGATGGATGTAGGTTCGCATCTTTGTTTCGGATATTGCGTTTTGGTTGTTTGATGAAATATTTAACTCGTTTTCGCGAAGAAAGAGAGCGCATTCTGTTTTGTCGGAAATTTCGTCTGGCAGAAATTCGTAGACGTCAGCTGCAAGCGGAACTTCCGGAATATCCTTGTCGTAAAGGCGGTAGCAACTTATTCTGTTTTTTCGCGCCCATTTTTTTAAAAGTTTGTATTTTTTTGAAAGACGGTTGGCAAAAAGCTCTGCCTGATATTGAATTTTTTCCTGTGAATTATCGTTATTTTGCATAAATAAAAAATATATCCTAAAAGCTTGAAAAAATACATAGTATAATTGCGGTAAAGTTGAAACAAAGTACAATAAACTGTATAATTTTCAGAGATTTTCTTAAAACTGCGTTTTTAAGTTGTTAAATACAATGGATAAAAAATTGACGGTATCTTTAGAATTCTGGCTTTGATGAGATTCTTTTTGCGGATTCCGGTAAATTACTTTTTTCAAATTTTTTAGTGTTGGCATTATGAATTATTCAGAATTAAATTTAAATGAAAGCCTTTTTAAAGGAATTGATGAAGCCGGTTATTTAGAATGTACTCCGGTTCAAAAACGGGTGCTCGAAGTTGCTCTCGATGGAAGCGATCTTTATGTTCAGTCTCAGACTGGAACTGGAAAAACTGCTGCTTTTCTTGTGACAATTATGCAACAGCTTTTGAGTGGCGAAAAAAACAAAGGCAAAAAAGCGCTCGTAATGGTTCCTACGAGGGAGCTTGCTGTTCAGGTTGAAGAAGAAGCTAAAAAACTCGGAAAATTTTCTGGTCTTGAAATTGCTTCTTTTTATGGTGGAGTTGGTTACGAAAATCAGATTGACGAGCTTAAAAAGGGTGTTGATATTATTGTCGGAACTCCAGGTCGTATAATTGATTTGCACGAATCAAAAAAAATGGATTTGAGCAGTGTTGCTTATCTTGCAATTGACGAAGCCGACAGAATGTTTGACATGGGGTTTTATCCAGATTTGCGCAAGATCGTAAAATTTTTGCCTGGCTCTGAGATTCGTCAGACAATGCTTTTTTCAGCAACTTTGAATTCTTATGTAAAAAACCTTGCCTGGGAATATACGAAAGATGCAAAAGAAATCGTAATCGAGGCAGAAAATATTACGGTTGATGAAATTGATCAGGAACTTATTCACGTTGCGAGCGATGACAAACTCCCTCTTTTGCTCGGAATTTTGCAGAAAGAAAATCCTGAAAGCCTGATTATTTTCTGCAATACAAAAAAAATGTGCGAAATTCTTTCAAAGCGCCTGAAATTGAATGGTGTTAAAAATGAATTTATAATCGGAGATTTGCCGCAGAGTCGCCGTCTTAAGATTATGGATAATTTTAAAGATGGAAAAATAAAATGTCTTATTGCAACCGATGTAGCAGCGCGCGGAATTGACGTAAACGACCTTGCAATGGTTGTAAACTTTGATTTGCCGAACGAAGCGGAAAATTATGTTCACAGAATTGGACGTACCGCTCGTGCCGGAAAAAGCGGAAAAGCCTATAGTTTCTGTTCTGAACAGGACGTTTATTCTTTAATGCCGATTGAGCGTTATATTGAAAAGCAGATTCCTTCAAGACTTGCTGTTCAGGAAGAATTTGTTGAAGACAAGAGCCACAATGTTTATATAAAGCTTGATTCTGAAAAAAAACGGGAAGATCGCGAGCAAAAACAAAAATCATTCTCAAAACGTTCAGAAAGAAAGCAAAATGGAAAATCTGCAGGAAGATACGAAAAAAAAGCGAATTCAAACTCTTCTGCAAAACGCCGTACAACTGACGAAGAACTTGCAAAATTGAGCGGAATGTCTTCTGACGAAAGAATGAAATATTACAAGGAAAAATATTCAAACCTTTCAAACACAGAAAGTTCTTTTTCGAAAAATTGCGGAAATTCAAAAAAATCGTCGGCATCTAAGAATTCTGCAAAGAAGGCCAGTCCTTCTAAAAACGGAAAATCTGTTAAAAACGCGAAAAATAATTTTTCAAAAACTGGCGGAAAAAAATCGCCTCAAAAGCAGAATTTTAACGGACAAAATAAAAAGCCTGATTCTAAAGCAAGGGCAAAAAATAATAAAAAATCTGGAATTTTTGATATACTTAAGAAGTTCTTTTCAAAATAACAGAATAGGTAAAAAAATAACAAAAACAACTTTTAAAAGGGAGCAAATAAATGATTACAGTTTCGGACGTAAGTCTTCATTTTAGTGAAAAACCGCTTTTTAAAGACGTAAATTTAAAATTTACGGCAGGAAACTGCTATGGAATTATCGGTGCAAACGGCGCAGGAAAATCAACTTTCTTGAAAGTTCTTTCTGGTGAACAGGACCGTGATTCCGGCGAAATTATCATAACTCCTGGAGAACGCATGGCCGTTCTTAAACAGGATCACTTTGCATTTGACAGTTACAGTGTAAAAGAAACCGTAATGATGGGGTATCCAAAACTTTATGAAGTTTCTAAAGCTCGCGACGAAATTTACGCAAAAGAAGATTTTACCGAAGAAGATGGAATAAAATCGGCTGAACTCGAGGCTCAGTTTGGAGAACTCGGCGGTTACGAATCAGAAAATCAGATTGAGCAGATGCTTTCTGGCCTTGGTCTTGAAGAAAAATATCATGACAAAATGATGAGCGAACTTGATGAATCTCAGAAAGTTCGTGTTCTCTTGGCTCAGGCTCTTTTTGGAAATCCAGATATTCTTGTCCTTGACGAACCGACAAACGGTCTTGACCTTGAGTCAATTAGCTGGCTTGAAGACTTTTTGCTTGATTTTGAAAACGTTGTAATCGTTGTAAGTCACGACCGTCACTTTTTGAACACTGTTTGTACAGTTATTTGCGATATTGACTATGGAAAAATCACTCAGTTTGCCGGAAACTATGACTTCTGGTACCAGATGAGCCAGATTCTTCAGAAGCAGGCAAAGGATCAGAAGCGTAAAAATGAAGAAAAAGCAAAAGATTTGAAAGAATTTATCCAGAGATTCGCTTCCAATGCCGCAAAATCTCGTCAAGCAACCAGTCGCAAGAAAATTCTCGAAAAACTTGAACTTGATGACCTTCCTGTTACAAGTCGCAAATTTCCGTTTGTACAGTTCAAACCTGACCGCGAAATCGGAAACAATGTTCTTGAATGTCGCAAACTCAATTCAAAAGACGAAGATGGAGTTCAGCTTTTGAACGACTTTAGCCTTATTGTAAACCGCACTGACAAAATTGCATTTGTCGGAGTTGAGCACAATACTGTTTCTTCTCTGTTCGACATAATTTCTGGCGAAAAAAAGGCTGAAAGTGGAGAATATTTTTGGGGTCAGACGACAAGCTGTTCTTATTTGGCACGTGACAACAATCAGTTCTTTAATAACGACTACAATATTACCGAATGGTTAAAACAGTTCTCAAAAGAGCAGGATGATGCTTATGTCCGCGGTTTCTTGGGAAGAATGCTTTTTTCTGGCGATGAATCGCTTAAAAAAGTGAAGGTTCTTTCTGGAGGCGAAAAAGTCCGATGCATGCTTTCAAAATTGATGCTTGCTGGTTCAAATATCCTTATTATGGACGACCCGACAAATCATCTTGATCTTGAGGCGATTGAAAGTTTAAACCGTGCGCTTGTTGATTTCCCTGGAGTAATTCTCTTTACAAGTCATGACCACGAATTTATTTCTACGATTGCAAACCGCATAGTCGAAATTACACCAAAAGGCGTAATTGACCGTATGATGCCGTTTGATGATTACATGGCAGATGATCAGATTCGTGCAATGCGTGCAGAATATTACAAAGATTCGGATAGAAAAATTAAATTCTAATTTTTAGAATTCAAATGCTTTTGTTGCGTAAAAAATTAAAAAGTTTTGCGCAACAAAAAAAAGTAAAAAATTTTAAAAAAATTGCAAATTTGCTATTGACCAAAAATATCAATTTAGTTATAGTAATATACATCAACGCCGCAGTAGCTCAGTTGGTAGAGCGCCGGACTGAAAATCCGTATGTCGTTGGTTCGATTCCAACCTGTGGCAAAAGGCTTCTGGTAAAATCAGAAGCCTTTTTTATTTTAAATTTTTAAAATAAAATTATTTGTAAGATATTATTTTTGCGTTACAATTCTATAAGTCGGACGATTGTTTCGTTCAGTTTTTGTTTTTGAAATTAAGTTGTTTGTTTTTTATCAGGAGGATAGTTCAATGAAAAAAATAAAATTTTTGGGATCGGTTGCACTTTTTGCTCTCCTTTCAACATCAGTTTTTGCCTTAAAAATTGAGGATATAACAGAAGATTGGGTTAAAAATTTTAATGCGCAGGCAGATGAAATTAGCAATGGTTTTGATGATTTTTCAAAACAGCTTGCCGCTGCGGTTCCTCAGGCTGCAACTCAGCAGAATGTTTGGTCTGACGCTTATATCGGTCAGTTGATTTCGCTTCCGCCTCATCTTGGTGGAGGAGTAAATATCGGTTTTACTCACATTGATACAAGCGGATTAAAGCAGGCTATCGAAGCTTTGCAGCTTGATGACATTGACATTAAGAGTAGTTATTATTTCCCAGTTTTTACGGCTGACCTTCGTATTGGCGGAGTTTTACTTCCTTTCGATTTTGATATTGCCGTTATGAAAACTGGAAAAATGAGTACTTCTCAGTTCGGTGCAGACCTAGATGTTGATTTGCTTACAGTCGGAATGGACGTGCGCTATGCTCTCTTTAAAGGCGGTCTTATAATGCCAAAAATCAGTGTCGGTGCAGGTTATTTCTACAATCAGGGAACTTTTGGAGTATCTTCGGATTATGCGAAGGCAAATGTTGATTACAAAGTTCACACAATGTATCTTCAGGCTCAGGTTTCTAAAAAATTCCTTTTTGTAACTCCATTTGTTGGTTTGAGAGGACTTGTTTCTAAAGCAGATAATACTTGGGACTGGGCTTACAACGGAGCTTATGCAGAGCAGATTGAAGATGTTGCAGGAACAGTTGGCGCAAAGGTTAAAGACAACGGTTCTTATAAGACAGATTCGTTTGACTTTAATGCAATCCAGCCTCAGATTTTTGCAGGTGTAGGCATTAATTTCTTTGTTCTTGATTTTACTCTCAGCATTACTGCCGACTTGCGCCATATTACAGATGATGGCTTGTGGTCTGGAGCTGCAAGTTTAAGGCTTTCCCTATAGTTTTATAAGTGAATTTAAAATTGAGCTGGTTGATTTTTCAGCCAGCTTTTTTCTTGTCTAAAGAAAAAAACTGTGTCATAATAACACAATGAGCATAAAAATTGTTTTTGCTGGTGGCGGAACAGGCGGACACATTTATCCAGGACTTGCCGTTGCTGATGAATTAAAAAAAATTGCAGAAAAAAATAATCTTAAAATAAAAATTTACTGGTTTGGAAATTCTTCTGGAATGGACAGAATCCTTGTTGAAAAAAGCGGAAGTGCCGACAGGTTTTGCGCAATTCCTTCTGGCAAACTCCGGCGCTATTTTTCAATAAAAAACTTTTTTGATGTTTTTAAAATTATTGCAGGAATCGCGGTTTCTTTTTTTAGACTTTTATTTATTCGTCCAGCTGTTGTTTTTTCTAAAGGCGGATTTGTTTCCGTTCCTCCTTGTTTTGCTGCGCGAGTTTTGCGGATTCCTGTTTTTACGCATGAATGTGATTTTACACCAGGACTTGCAACAAAAATAAATTCGCGTTTTGCTTCAAAAATTTTAGTTTCTTATCCAGAGACTGTAAAATTTCTTCCAAAAAACAAGCAGAGCCTTGCCGTGGTGACCGGAAATCCTGTTCGTCCTGTGTTTTATGAAGCAGATGCACAAAAAGGGCGGAAATTTCTTTTTGAAGGAAAGAATGCGGATTTAAAAAAGCCTGTTCTTCTTGTACTTGGTGGAAGTCTTGGCGCTCATCAGTTGAATGAACTTGTTGTAGAAAACATGGCCTGGCTGACAGAGCATTTTAACGTAGTTCATCAATGTGGTTCAAAAGATGCTGGTTTTGTTCCTGCTCAAACGGACAGTTATTTTCCTTATCCGTTTATTTATGAGCAGATGCCAGACGTTATTGCTTGTGCGGACGTTATTCTTTCTAGGGCTGGGGCAAATACTGTTTGGGAAAGCGCTGTTGAAAAAAAGCCTTCCGTTCTTATTCCGTTGTGTGGAAATGGAACTCGAGGCGATCAGGTTGATAATGCAAATTTCTTTAAGGAGCGCAGTGCTGCTTTTGTTTTGACAGGAAACGAAGCGGTTTTTGAAAATTTACGGAATTGTCTTGAAAAACTTTTGGACAAAAATGAAAGGAATTTGATGTCTCAAAAAATGGCAGAACTCGCATCTGGAAAAAGAGCTTCCTTAAAAATTGCTGAATTGATTTTTAAAAATATAGAAAAACATGGAGGCATGATAAAAAATACTTCCCTCTAATTTTTATATTACAGTTTGCTCAAGCGTTGCTTTCTCAAACTGTAATTCTCGCCATCCATGGCTTGTCGCTAACGCAGACTTTTTATTGGAGAAAAATAATGCATTTTGGCTTTATTGATGTAGTTTTTTTTATAATAATTTTATTTTTTGCAATAACTGCTTGTGCAAAAGGTTTTTTGAAGGAATTGTTCGGAAAACTTGCTCTTGTTTCTGGAATTCTCGTTGCAGTGTTTTTTTGTGGCAGTTTAAGTCCTTTTCTTGAAAAAATAATAAAAATAAAGACCGTTTGTCTTGTTACTTCATTTATACTACTATTTATAGTTGTTTTTTTGTTCGTAAAAATTTTACAGACAATTATTGCAGGACTTTTTAAAGGTGAAATCTTAAAAAGTCTTGATAAAATTCTGGGATTTGCGATTGGAATGGCGGAAGGTCTTGTAATTGTCAGTGCGATTGTAATCGTGTTAAAAGCCCAGCCGTGGTTTTCTACTGATTTTATTGACAGTACATTTTTTTGGACATATTTTTCACCAATTCTTGCAAAACCAATTGTAACTTTGGGAGCGGTTTTTGTCTAATGTTTGAAAATCTTTTGTATCAGGACGCAGGCTCTCTTTTGACGCTCGACATAAAAAACAAGACGCTTCCGTCTTCAATTTTGCTTTCTGGGCCTCAATCTTCTGGAAAATTGACCTGTGCGCTTGAACTTGCACGTGTTCTTTCCTGTACAGAACCTTTGCCAGAAAAAAAAGGACATTGGCTTTGCAACTGTCCTTCCTGCCGGAAACAAAAGGAACTTGCCGGAACAAATGTCATTTTGGCGGGTCCTCGTGACTGTTCACTGGAAATTCTTGCTGCTACAAGAACTCTTTTGGATGCCGGAGCAAATAATTATTCGCATTTGCCTGCTGCCCGTTATCTTTATATTCGTTCTGTTCGGAAACTTGTTCTGCGTTTTAGTCCTGTATTTTGGGAAGGCGATGACAAGCTTTCAAAGCTTTCGCCACTTGTAGAAGAAATAAACGAACAGCTTGAACGTCTCAATCCTGAATTTCCTGTTCCTGCAAATGAAGAACTAGATGAAATTACAAAAAAAATTCTTCAGTCTGCGCAAAAACTAGAATCAAATTTTATGTACGATTCTCTTCCAATTGATCACATAAGAAAGGCTTCTTTCTGGACAAGGATGAAGTCTAATGACGGAAAAAAAGTTCTTATCATTGAAAATGCGGACAAAATGAACGAAAGTTGCCGGAATGCGCTTTTAAAAATTCTTGAAGAACCGCCAGAAGATGCTGTATTCATTCTTACGACTGCAAGCCGTGGAGCCGTAATGCCGACTATTCTTTCGAGGGTTCGTACTTACAGTTTTGTCGAACGCACTCAAAATCAGCAGCGCGAAGTGATTGAAAGAGTTTTTCATGACAATTCTGACAAGGGAAATGGTCAAATTCAAGAATATTTGCAGACTTTTTTGCCTGTTTCTCCGAAAAGTATAAAATCAACGGCGGAATTTTTTTATAGCGGAATTAGAGAAAATAAACTTATTCAAATCAGCGAAATCATAAAAAAATGTGAAGATTTTGAACCGCGTACAATGTTCAAGATTTTTTTACAGGGAATTCTTGAAGCTCAAAAATCTCCAGTTGACAAAGATAAAAATTCTGGACGAAACTTAGAGGTCGAAATAAAAAACATTCAGGCTATAAGACAGTGTTTTAACAACGTTTCTGTTTACAATCAAAAACCTGTTGCTGCATTGGAAAAACTTTACAGGGATTTGGCAGGAATTAGAAAGGCGAATCTGTTTTAAAAACGTTTGGATAAAAATTACGGATTGTGTTATGGATGCATGATAAAAATTACATCCTTGTATTTTTTATCATTTCAGTTTGTTCAAGCATTGCTTTTATAAACTGGATTCTCGCCATCCGTGGCTCGTCGCTAACGCGAAGTTTTTATGGGAGGATTTATGCAGGAATTTTCGAATCGCGTATATGAAAAACTTTCAAAATTGTCTCCAGGGCAGATTGAACTTTTTTTTAGCGAAATAAAAAATCAAAACGAAGTTTTTCAGTCAATTTTTCAATCTCTTTCTACCGGACTTGTAAGCGTAGAAAAAAACTGGAAAGTTACTCAGATAAATAAAGCTGCCGAGCGCTGTCTGCCTTTAAAATCTTCTCCAGAAGAAAACCGAAATCAAAAATTTTACGATTTTATTGATGATGAAGAAATTTATAAATTTTTAAAAGGCTGCGACGAAGATAACCGCACAAATATAAGCGAAGAATACACTGTTTCGACTCCAGGCGGTTCTGTAAGATTTATCGAAATTTCTGTAATGCCACTTGTTCAAAATAACGAAATTTCTGGCAATATAATAATGATTGAAGATGTAACTCAAAAGCGAAGCCAGGAAGTTTTGCTTCATCGAATGGAAACCATGGCTGGTCTTACAAACATTGCCGCAAGTGTTGCCCACGAAATAAAAAATCCGCTTGGAGCAATAAGCATTCATATTCAACTTTTGCAAAAGGCAATCAGAAAAAAACGGGAAGGTGATGGAATGTTGCCAGATCCGAAGTTTACAGAAAACTATCTCGAAGTCGTAAACCAGGAAATTGACCGTTTGAACAAGATTGTCGTTGATTTTTTAATGGCTGTTCGTCCTGTTTCTGCAAATTTTTCGCTCGTAAAGTTAAACTCTCTTTTAACAGATTTTATTGGTTTTATTTCACCAGAATTTAACGAAAAAAAAATTAAGGTTGAATCTGAACTTTGCAAAGAGGATCCAAAACTTTTAATTGACGAAAAGCTTTTTAGAGAAGTTTTGGTAAATATTGCTCAAAACGCGCTTGCTGCAATCGAAGAGCGTTTCCGCACAAGTATAAAGGCAAATGCTTTTGAAGAAGTGTTTTTTGGAAAAATTCTCATAAAAACAGAAACAAAAGATGATAAATTTATTCTGAAAATTTCTGACAACGGAACTGGAATGAGCGAAGAAGTAAAATCCCGCATTTTTGAGCCTTATTATACAACAAAAGCAAACGGCACAGGTTTGGGAATGGCAATGTCCTATAAAATCATAAAAGAATTTTCTGGAGATATTAGCGTTGATTCCGTTTTGGGCGAAGGTTCAGAATTTACGATTACAATTCCAATTCCGCAGACACAAAAAAAACTTTTGACCCACGATGAGGAATACAGATGAAATTTACACTTTTGGTAATTGATGATGAAAAAAATATTCGTGAAGGACTTGCTGCCGACTTTGAAATGGACGGCTATGATGTAAAAATCGCTGCAAACGGCGACGAAGGACTTGAATTTCTTTCAAAAGGCGATATTGACCTTGTAATTACAGATTTGAGAATGCCTGGAACAAGTGGAGAGGACGTCTTAAAAAAAGTAACACGCGAAATGCCAGGAATTCCTGTGATTGTTTTGACAGGTCACGGCTCAATTGATGCTGCCGTATCTGCAATGCAAAACGGTGCTTATGATTTTTTGACAAAGCCTCTCAACCTTGAACATTTGGAGCTTGTTGTAAAGCGGGCGCTCAAGGGTAGGGAGCTTAGCTTGCAACATCAGGAACTTTTGTCCGAAGTTAAGTCAAAATCGTCAGACAATATAATTGGAAAAAGTCCTTCCCTTCAAAAAGTAAACAATCTTATAAACAAGGTTGCAGATTCAAAGATAAGCATATTGATAACAGGCGAAAGTGGCGTTGGAAAAGAAGTTGTTGCGGATGCGATTCAGCAAAAATCTTCAAGACGGGACAAGCCTTTTATAAAAGTGCACTGCGCAGCTTTAAGCGAATCTTTGCTCGAAAGTGAACTTTTTGGTCATGAAAAAGGCGCTTTTACTGGCGCCGAGGCTCTGCATAAAGGCAAATTTGAACTTGCTGACGGCGGAACAATTTTTTTGGACGAAATCGGCGAAATAAATCCTGGAGTTCAGGTTAAACTTTTAAGAGTTTTGCAGGAAAAAAAGTTTGAGCGCGTTGGCGGAGAAAAAACGATTGAGGTCGATGTCCGCGTAATTTCTGCCACAAACAAAACCCTCGAAGACGAGGTAAAACAAAAGCATTTCCGCGAAGACCTTTATTTTCGTCTTAAGGGAATTGAAATTATGGTGCCTCCATTGCGTGATCGAAAAGACGATATTCCGCTTTTGCTAAACAATTTTCTTTCAAAATACAACACGGAAAACAATAAGAATATAAAAGGCTTTTCTAATTCTGCAAAAAATATTCTTTTCAATTATGATTGGCCAGGAAACGTGCGTGAACTTCAACATTGCGTGGAAAGTGCCGTCGTTATGGCGAGCGGAGATGAAATTCAGGCGGAAGATTTGACGATTCAACTTGAAGACAAAAAAAACAATTCGGGAATCCTTGTGCCTTATGGAATTAGCCTTGAAGATGCCGAAAAAATGATTATCCTTGAAAATCTTGAATCGAACAACGGAAACAAAACAAAGACCGCGGATATTTTAAGAATCGGAAGAAAAACGCTTCACCGAAAACTGAACGAATATGGTTTTGCAACAAGTTCCGAACCAGAAGAATAATAATTTTTAGCAGATTAAAATGAAAATCTTGCTTTTAATGCTGTTTTTTTAGGCATTTAAGTTTTTTTTGATTAAAATTTGGAAAACCATTCTTCGAGAATTTTCCAGTTTGAGAGAATCTGTTCTGTTTTTTCTTTTGTAATTTTCCTCATAATTTCGTTATCGGCGTTTTTATCAGGATGAAATCGCATAAGCTTTTTTCTAAACTGCTTTTTTGCGTCTTCTAAAGACATTTCGTCTGTTATGCCGATTATTGTCGCGGCTTTTTGAATTTCTGTTTCTGCGTTTTTTAGTAAAATTTTATTTTTAAGCGGATTTTTTTCATGAGGATTTTTTTTCTCTTCCTGTACTGAATCGATTTTTTTTTCTTTTTCATAAGATTTTTGTTGTGTATTCTGAGCGGAAGATGGTTTTTCGTAAAAAAAATTGCCAGATTCAAGCGCTTCGCTGAGCAGTTCTCCCAGTTTGTCATACATTGAATCCGGCATTTTTCGTATTTCCTTTTGTTTTATTTTTTAGATAATTGTTCCGGCAGGAATTACAGTGCCTTTTCTGATTACGATAATGCCATCTGCAGCGTAGAAAAGTCCGTGGTCGCCATCTTCGTATTTTTTGCCACTTATGTTGATCTGGCAGTTGTCGCCGATTGCTGCATTCTTGTCGATGATTGTGCTTGCAATTTTGCAGTTTTTTCCGATTCCGATATTTGGTTTTCCGATTTCTTCATTCTTCTTTTTTGTGTCTTCTGTTTCGTAGAAGTCTGAACCCATCGTAATTACGCCATTTAATTCACTGCCATTTTCGATTACAGAACGAACTCCGATTACAGAATGCCTGAGTTTTGCTTTTGTAATTACACAGCCTTCTGAAGTCAAAGAATTTTCAATTTCTGCGCCGTTGATTTTTGATGGCGGAAGATTTCTCATATGAGTGTAAATTGGTTCTTCAACGTCATAAAGGTTGAAAGCAGGATTGTATTCTGTCAATTCGAGGGTTGCATTGTAGAAACTTCTGATTGTTCCAATATCTTCCCAATAACCGTCAAAAATATAAGAATTTACTTTTTTTGTTTTGATTGATTTTGGAATGATTTCTTTTCCGAAGTCCGTATAGCTGTTGTCCAAGGCTTCTTCCATTGTTTTTGCGTTGAAAATGTAAATTCCCATCGAAGCGAGATATTCTTTTTCTGGAGGAAGGTCGCCACGCGCATTCTGAGGAATTTTCCAGTCAGAAATGTCTAAATCTTTTGCAGGTTTTTCCTGAAATGCCGTAATCTTGTTTTTTGAGTCGATTTTCATAATTCCAAAGCCAGAAGCATCCTGACGGTTTACGGCTGTTGTAGCAATCGTAATGTCAGCTCCGCTTTGAATATGACTGTCCATAAAGGCTTTTAAATTCATTCTGTAAAGCTGGTCGCCTGAAAGAATTATGTAATGCGTAGGATTAGCCGACTGAAAGTGAATCATATTTTTGCGGACAGCATCTGCCGTTCCTTCAAACCAGCCAGAATTTTCCAATGTCTGTTCTGCTGCGAGAATTTCTACAAATCCGCCAGAAAAATTGTCGAAATTGTAGGTCTTTGTAATGTGATGATGCAAAGAAGCGCTATTAAACTGAGTAAGCAAATAAATTTTTCTGTAACCTGAATTGATGCAGTTGGAAATTGGAATGTCAACGATTCTGTATTTTCCGCCAAAAGGTACTGCTGGTTTTGAACGTTCTTTTGTGAGAGGGTAAAGTCGGGTTCCCTTTCCACCTCCCAGAATAATTGCAATTACCCTTGTTTTTTCTGATGTGTTTTTTGTGCTCATAAGTGACTCCCATATTTCGCTGCAACGTTCATTGCATATTTTTTAATATATCTAATTATAAATCTAGTTTTTTTAGTTTTCAAATAAATTTGAACTGGATTTTATTATTGCTTATTTATGGTCATCGCTTTTTTTAGTATCAGTTTTTTCATTTTTATTCGTTGAATCATCTTTTTTTGGGGAATCAAAATTATCTGGATTGTCCAAAAGTTCTTTAAACTTGTTTTGTGGCATAGGTTTTGCATAGAAATAGCCTTGAACAATATCGCAACCCATCTTTTTTAACAGAGCAGACTGTTTTGCATCTTCAACACCTTCTGCAACTGTCGCCATATCCAAATTTTTTGCCATGTTTATGACAGAATTTATGATTATGTGCTCTTTTTCCGTATTTTGAGTATTTAAGAACTCTTTGTCGAGCTTGATTACATTTGCTGGCAAGTCTTTTAAAAGACTGAGTGAAGAAAATCCCGAACCAAAGTCATCGACAGAAATAGAAAATCCTGCATTTTTAATTTCGTTCATAGCTTTTAAAAGACGTTCTTTATTGTCCATCATCAGGCTTTCTGTAAGTTCGATTTCGATTTTTGAAGGCGCAATTTCGTATTTTGAAGCGATATCGTGGTAAATTTTTGCAACATCTGGATTATAAAGCTGAACCCTCGAAAGATTGCAACTGATTGTTAGAGGCTGTTTTTCTTTTTTATCTTTTTGAGATTTGTTCCAGCGGTCAAGAAACTGGCAGACGTTTTCAAAAACGAGCAAATCGATTTTTTCAATAAAGCCGTTTTTTTCAAACATCGGAACAAAATATGAAGGCGTCAAAAGACCTCTTTTTTTGTGATTCCAGCGGACAAGAGCTTCTGCGCCGATTATTTTTTCTGTATTAAAAAGGAATTTTGGCTGGTAGTAAACGACAAATTCGTTTTCCTTAAAAGCTCTTTCCATGTCAAAAATTATATCTTTTTCAAGCTGACTGTTAATTTCCATTTGGGACGTAAAAACGCAGATTCTCTTTGGATTCAGGCTTGATTTTCCGAGTTTTCTTGCAGTCTGTGCCTTGTCTAAAATCATCAGAGGCGCTTCGTTTGGATCTTTTATTTCGTAAACGCCAACTGAAAATTCAATTTTAAAATGTTGAGGCAAAAGTTTTTTTATTTTGTCGTTTACCGTTGTCATTGTTACGATTATGTCTTCGAGAACAGGAAGAACTGTCGACTTAATGAGGAATGCAAAGTTGTCGTTGTAGTTTCTGCACAGAAGCGAGCCTTTTGGAGCGGTTTTGCTAAAAAGTGAACCAAGCTCTGACAAAAGCTTGTTTCCATTGTCCTGCCCGAAAACCTGAGTTATGTAACGGAATGAATTGATGTCGAGCGAAACGAGAGAATACTGGACATTTTTTGCTCTTTTTAGAGTTTTTTTTACTTCAGCAAGAAACTTCTTTGTTGTTAAAAGTCCTGTAAGGTCGTCCTTAAAAAGACTTTTTTTTAACCATCTGACAGCAAAAATAAGTGCTGCTGTCAAAATTAACAATGTAACTATAAAAATTGATAAAAAAAATTTATTCACGATAAACCAACTGTTTTTAAGTAAAACTCAAGCCTCAAAAATACAAAGATAATTATAACATTTTTTCTTTAATTATTCTAAAAAAATTTAACTTAATTTAAAAACAAATTAACAAATTTCTTAATTTTGGACAAACTGGAGTTTTTGAAAAAAAAATCGGCGCTAAAAGCGAATTGAACGGTCAGAGCGAAAATTCAAAATCAAATTGCTAAACTCAAAAAACTGCTTTCCGATAATAAAAGTGTAGCGTATTTTTTTGCATTTTTTTGGAGCGAATATGATTAGAGGTTTGTATATTGGTTCGAGCGGAATGAATGCTCAGCAGAACAGGCTGGATTCTATTTCTAATAATCTGGCAAATGTTGATACTGCTGGTTATAAAAGCGATATTTCTGTAAGCAAGTCTTTCCCGGAACTCCTTTTAAGACGAACTCAGGCGGACGGCGTTTATAAAACTTCCGTAGGCTCTGCAGATGTTGCTCCGATTATTGGAAAACTCGGCCTTGGTGTTGAAACAAACGAAAATTTTACAAAATTTGAACAGGGCTCTTTCCGTTCTACAAATTCTGCTTCCGACCTGGCTTTAAGTGGCGAAGGCTTTTTTGCCGTTCAAACTCCAGTTGGCGAACGCTACACAAGAAACGGCAATTTCTTGTTCGGAAAAGAAGGTATTCTTGAAACAAAAGACGGTTATCCTCTCATGGGCGAAAATGGCACAATCCACGTTGAGGACGATAAATTTACCGTAAATGAAGATGGAATGATTTATTCAAAAGATGGAGAACTTATTGACCGCATAAAAGTTGTTCGTTTTGATAATGAGCGCTACCTCAAAAAAATGGGAAACAGTTTGTGGTCAAGTAATGATATTTCTGGAGAAGCTTATGTTGCTGAAGGTCTTGAACGCCCTAAAATGATGCAGGGATATATGGAAACAAGCAATGTAAATGTTGTAAACGAAATGGTAAAAATGATTGAAGTAAACCGCGCTTACGAAGCGAGCCAGAAAACAATTCAGAGTGAAGATTCGATGATGTCTACTCTTTGGACAAAAGTCGCTGCTTATCGTTAATTTTAGGAGGGGCAAAACATGGTAAGAAGTTTGTGGACTGCTGCAACTGGGATGAACGGTCAGCAGTCTAATATCGATGCAATTTCAAACAACCTTTCAAATGTAAACACGACAGGCTTTAAACAGCAACGTGTTGAATTTGAGGATCTTTTATATCAGAACGTAAAACTTGCAGGCACTCCTGCGACAGAAGACACTGTAACTCCAGTTGGAATTCAGCAGGGGAGCGGTGTAAAAGTTGCCGCAACCCAGAGAATTTTCAGCCAAGGGTCTTTGCAAAACACTGGAGTTGATACGGATATTGCTGTTGTAGGCGACGGTTTTTTCCGTGTTCAGCAGTATGATGGAAGTTTTGCATATACCCGCGACGGTTCTTTTAAGGTTGATATGAACGGTCAGCTTGTAAATTCAAACGGTTTGCGCGTTATGCCGGAAGTTATTTTGCCTGATGGGTATGACATTCACTCTCTTACTGTTACAGATGACGGCCGTGTAAGCGTAAAAATTTTTGGTCAGAATGACCCTATAGACGTAGCTCAGCTTGAAATTTACCGTTTTCCAAACAATGCTGGCCTTGAAGCTGCTGGAGACAATCTTTACAAGGTGACAAACGCTTCTGGAGAGGCTGTTGCTGGTCGTCCAGGATATGACGGGTTTGGCGTTACAAAACATAAATTTGTCGAAATGTCGAATGTTTCTGTTGTAAACGAAATGGTTCAGATGATTGTAGCACAGCGTGCTTACGAGTTTAACTCAAAGGCCATCCAAACGACGGATTCAATGCTCAGCACGGCAGTAAACCTTAAACGGTAGTTTTTTTGAAGGTGAATTAAAATGATGACGGTCGGTGGAATCAGTTCAATAACAAACGGACAGGGCGCTTTTCAAGGTTCAAAAATCAGTGCCGAAAAAGGAAAATTTGAAGAACTTGTGCGTTCAGTTTATGGAGAATCCTCTTCAATCGGAAAATCTGTTTCTTCCAGTCAGGTTTTGCCAGAAGGAAGATTGAATGGTGATTATGGAACAGGTTTTGCCAGAACTTTCAATTCTGTCGCTGATAAAAAATCTCAGCCCGTCGGAGCCGCCGCAAATCAGGCAAATCCAAACGTAAAAACTCAAACTATTGACCGTACTTCAAAACTTTACGAAAAATCACTCGAACTTGAATCTTATTTTGTAAAAATGATGGTGAGTCAGATGCGCAAAACAGTCGTAAAAGCCAGTGGCGAAAGCGATTTTGCATCAAAAATGTACGAAGATATGCTTTTTGACGAATATTCAACGTCAATAACAAAAAATGCCGGATTCGGACTTGCTGATCAGATGTATCTTCAGCTTGCCCAAAATCCGCTTAGCATAGAAGCATAATTTTTACTTTGCACCGTATAAACTGTAGTAAGAATCCATTTCTTTTTTTATTTCGTCGGTAATTATTTTTTTGTCGCCTTCGGTGTAAAGGTATTCAATTACATCGTTCATCGAAACGATTGCGCGTGCAGGAAAACCGTACTTTTCAGAAATTACTTCAAGAGCGGCCTTATCCGAGTCAGGAGCCTTTTCCCTGCGGTTGAGAGAAACAATTTCTCCGACAATTTTAATTCCGCCAGGAACTGTTTCCTGAGACTTTATCTTTGGATAAGTTTCTTCGATTGATTTTCCAGAAGTTGTAACATCTTCGATTATGACAACCCTGTCTCCGTCATTTATTTTGTAACCCAAAAGGCTTCCTTTGTCAGCGCCATGGTCTTTTTCTTCCTTGCGGTCAGAACAATATTTGATTTCTTTTCCGTAGAGCTCTGAATAGGCGAGGGCTGTAACTACAGCAAGCGGAATTCCTTTGTAAGCTGGTCCAAAAAACACGTCAAAATCATCTCCAAAATTGGCATGAACGGCTTTTGCGTAAAATTCTCCGAGACGTTTGAGTTGTCCGCCAGTAACATAGGCACCGGCATTCATAAAAAACGGAGATTTGCGGCCAGACTTAAGGGTGAATGAACCAAATTTTAGAGCATTGCATTCAACCATAAAATCTATAAATTCTTTTTTATAATCTTCCATAAAAAACTCCTGTTGATTAGTTCCTGTATTTTACCGCAGATTAAAGCAGATTGAAAAGACATTTTTTATTTTCTGGGCACCACGGCAGATAAAATCTGCCGTCGCTACGTCCGGGGTTCCGCGCAAATCGCTCCATTGCTTCGCAACGGCTTCGCCGCCCCTCCCATCGCTGGTGCAAAAATTACAGGCTTTTAGGACCAAAACCGTCGGGAAGAAAGTCATTCAGTTTTTTTTCTGTAAAATTTCCTTTGTCGTCCGAGCACAAAACTGTTAAATCTGGGGCAAATTCGTACAAAAATTGGCGACAAAGTCCGCATGGAGTACAAATTTTGTCTGAAGAGCCTGCGATTGCGATTTTAGAAAAACTTTTTTTCCCTTCGCTTATTGCCTTTGACATTGCAGTTCTTTCTGCGCAAATTCCGCAAGGAAAAGAAGCGTTTTCTATGTTGCATCCTGTAAAAATACTTCCATCGCTGCACAAAACTGTTGCGCCGACCCTGTATTCTGAATAAGGAGAATATGAGTTTTTTCTTGCATCAAGTGCAAGACTAACAAGTTCTTTGTCTGTCATGAATACTATTTTATAAGAAAAAGACAGATTTGCAATAAAATTTGAAAATCACTAAGTTTTAATCTATTATGATGTATATAATGTAATAGATTTTTTACAGGCGGTTTTAGATATGAAAAATACAAAAAAAAATTTTTTTTATGGACTTGTACTTCTGATTTTTGCCGGAACTGCTTTTTTTAATTCCTGTAAAATTATTGACGGAGACGAGTTGCGTGCAGAAAGCGAAAATTATCTTCAAAAACTTATCGACCAAAAAAAAGACGGCGAAGAACTTGATCTTTCACAAATTAAAGATGAGTTTTCTTTAAAATCTATAGAAATCAACAAGGCAATAACTTTAAGCGGTGGCGAAACACAATTTGACATGCAGAATATAGACATTGCCGTAAATGTGCTGGGTGTGACCTTAAAAAATCTTGCAAATGTAAATAGCGTAATTCTCGGAGAAGGAATCAAAAAAGAAGAGCTTACCGTCGAAAACTGTGACATCAAAAATTTAAATACAGGCGATACAGCCGATGTAGTTGATGGCGAAAATATTGTATAAAAATGTAAAAATTGCTATATTCTTTAGTGAGGTTAAAAATATTAAGTAAGACTTAAAAAGTCGTGCTTTTTAGGAGAAATACAATTATGGAAAAAACAATTGCCTTGATTCCTGGAGATGGAATCGGTCCTGATGTTGTTGCAGAGGCTGTAAAAGTTCTTGACGCTGTTGCAAAAAAATACGGTCACAAATGGAATTATAGAGATGTAATTGCTGGTGGCGCCGCCATTGATAAATTTGGAAAACCACTTCCTCAGGAGCAGCTTGACATCTGTCTTTCAAGCGATGCTACTTTGCTCGGTGCTGTTGGCGGTCCAAAATGGGACAACGTTGCTCCGGAAATTCGCCCTGAAAAAGCACTTCTCGGACTTCGTGGCGGCATGAAAGTTTTTGCAAACCTTCGTCCTGCTGTAATGTGGCCTCAGCTTAAAGATGCCTGCCCTCTCAAAGACGAAATTGTCGGAAACGGACTTGATATTCTCGTTGTGCGTGAACTTACCGGTGGAATTTATTTTGGTGAGCGCGGAACTAGCGCAGACGGAAAAACTGCCTGGGATACAGAAAAATATTCATGGGAAGAAATCGAAAGAATCGTTCGTCTTGGCTTCCAGTTTGCTCAGAAAAGACAGAAACATTTGACTGTTGTTGACAAGGCAAACATCTTGAATTCAAGCCGCCTTTGGAGAAAGGTTGCAGAAGAAGTTCACAAAGAATACAGCGACGTTACACTCGACTTCCTTTACATCGACAACGCTTCTATGCAGCTTGTCCGCAATCCTCGCCAGTTCGACGTAATCGCTACAAGCAATATGTTTGGCGACATTCTTACAGACGAAGCAAGCCAGATTACAGGGTCAATCGGTATGCTCGCTTCTGCTTCTCTTGGTGATGGAACAGGTCCTGGACTTTATGAGCCGATTCACGGAACTGCTCCTGATATTGCCGGAAAAGATTTGGCAAACCCTCTTGCAACAATTCTTTCTGCGGCAATGCTCTTGCGTTACAGTTTTAAACTTGAAACAGAGGCAAAGGCAATTGAAGATGCAGTTAATGCGGTTTTGAATGCAGGCTGGAGAACTGGAGACATTGCAGGTTCAAAACTTGCAGAAGTAAAGACTCAGGGCAAACTCGTCGGAACAAAGAAAATGGGCGAGCTTGTTGTAGAAGAACTTAATAAATAAAAAGTTTTTACAATATTTTCTATAAAGAACAAGAAAAACGGACTGTCTGAAAATTTCTGACAGTCCGTTTTTTTATCCTGATTTTTTATAAACTTAGAGTTTACAACTCTGTTAAAAATGCTAGAATGTGCATGAAAATTGTGATATTCTGAAAATGCGTTTAGTTTTTTTGACTTGAGTTTTTATTGGGGATTTTTATTGAATAATATGGAACGAAACTCTTTTGATGCGTTGGTTTCTGGTTTAAGCGAAACTGAACGTCTTACAATGCTAGAAAAAATGAAGTCGACTGGCGAAGAAACTGTTCCTCTTTCATTTGAAGACGGCTCTGATCTTGAAGCTAAAATTCCTTTTGCAGAGCAGATTAAAAACGAATCGATTTTTTTTAGATTTTTTTTGTGGTTAAAGTCTATTTTTGCAAATACTTCCATGCAGGTTCTTTACAACGAGCATAAAATTTTACAGATTGCACATTCTGTCGAAAAAAATTGTCCAAACCTGATCGATTCAAAACGAAATATGCTCCTGTCTTCTTTTTACGACAAACTTACCGAATTAAAACTGAGCGCAGATTTTTTTAAGACTTATATTCTAATTGCAGAATCCGACGAAAATTCATTTCTTGTGTTTTTGGGCTCGCTTGTAATGAGCGAAGTTGAAGAGCAGATGAATGAAGAAGTCGACCCTTATTCTCTTCCAATGGAAAACGGTCCACGGCCAGAACAAAGGGTGAATCTTCTTCATAAAATGGACGGAATTTTAAATGAAATTCCTGCTGACAGACGAAATTATATGTACGAAGCGGTGCGTTCTTATGAATGGCTCAAACAGTTTTCTAAATTGCCATTTGACCGTTTTATTTCGCTTTTTTCTACAATAGTCGAAAAAAATTACTGTTGTGCTTTCAGTTCACTCGAAAACGAAATTTCACTGTTTGCAAAAGTTTTGTGCAACGGCGTAAAAATTTATGAAGAAGTACTCGAATCGATTTATCTTTTTTCGCGTAAAGGAACGAGTGGACGGACCCTTGATTCAATGGACGAAATTGCAGAAAAAGCCGCAGATTTTATGAAAACGGCAAAATCTCACATTTCAATGATGAGAATGTTTATTACGAGCGTTCCATTAAAGTCGATTGGAAGAGTTGTCTATTCTGATGCTGCCTGGATTCCAGAGAATTTTACCGGTGGTGAAGACTGGTTTGTACGCTATAAAAACAACTGGCGCAAACTTTTCGAAGAAAAATGGAAGTCTTGGGGCGTTGACTGCAAAAAAGAACAGTTAAAAATTGATTTGAACAGAAACTTTGGACTTGAAACTTTTCCGCTTCTGTCTGAGCGTCCATGGTCTCTTTTGTGGGGCGGAATGCCGTTCCGTTACGAACTTACGGCTGGTTTTTTGAACTGGTATATGAAAGAAAAATTTCCAGAATTTGAATTGCCCTTAAAAACTGTAATGCTTGAAGGCGATTTTATTCAAAAGGAAAACCGCTCCGAATTCAACGATTCTTTCAATAAATTAATTCAGATTTCGGTCGATTTGCAATCTCTTAACCGGATGCTTTCTGCTGGTGGCGAATATGGAATTATTTTTACCAAGCTTCACAGTGAGCGTTTGCGCACCTTGCAGGCTCATTCTAAAATTGAGTCGATAATCCGCGGTGTTGAGGGCGATGTCCGTTCTATGCTTTCGAGATTTGGAGACGCCTGTCGAACTATGGAAAACTGCTTTACAGGAATTTTCCTTGAAAAAAAAGACAGCCGTTACGATGCTCTTACAAACCTTGCGCGGCTTGGTGGAAAAAACAACGAGGGGTTTATCGAAAGTCTAAAAAAAGCAAGACAGTCAATTTCAGACGGATACGCTATGATTCGTGAACTTGAGCAGGTTGACAGCCCGACTTTTTCTAAATAAGGAAGAAATATGGGCAAAGTAAATTATATTTGTGTCACAAAAAAAATCGAAGAAAAGTCGGAAACTTCAAAATTCATTGTCTTGCCGTTTTATAAAAACGGAGAACCCTTAAAAAACGGCAAAAAATGGGGAATGACGCTTCTTTCTGCCGGTTCAATGCGCTTTCGCTGGAACGAAAAAAATATTTTGCGGGAAAAGACTTTAAAATCAATTGCCGAAGAATTACATCCTCATATTTGTTCTGGAGAATGTGCAGGCGATGAGCAAAAATGCAACTGTCAGCGTCAAATTGTGAGCATTGAGCTTATTCATTCTAAAACTGTTTTTGAAATAAATTCTCAGGACGACTCGTTTAACAAAAAAGGCGACGGATTGATTACGAACAACAAAATGCTTGTTCCAGTGGTTACAGTTGCCGACTGCGTGCCTCTTTTTTTGTATGATTCGAAAAATGGTGTTTTTGCGGCCGTTCATTCTGGATGGAAAGGAACAGGAATAATTGGAGAAGCGGTTAGACTTGCTGTCGAAAAATACGGTTCAAAAACAGAAGATATTTGCGTTGCGATTGGACCTCATATCGGAAGTAAATGTTATTGTATTGACGAAAATCGAAAAAATTACTTTTTAGAAAATTTTGGTGAATGTGTGACAAAACTTAAAAACGAAAATTCAGATTCAATTCAAAAAACAGCAGACGGAAAAATCTTGAATTATTCATTGGATTTGACGAAAGCAAATCTTTTTGTCTTAAAAAAGGCTGGAATTTTGAAAGAAAATATAACTGTTGCAACTGACTGCACTTGTTGTTCAAAATTTTCGGACGGAAAAAACGTATTTGGAAGTTTTAGGAGGCAGGCTGCTTTTTTGCCAGAAAGTGCTTCTTTGGACGAAAAAAGCAAGGCTATGACGGTTCAGGCAGCATTTGTTATTTAATATAATTTTACAAACAGAAGTGAATAGAATATGGAAACTCTAAAAAATCTGGAAATTGGAAAATCGGCGGTTATCAGCAAAGTTGGCGGAACAGGAGCGTTAAGGCAGCATTTTCTTGACATGGGAATGATTCCCGGTGTAAAAGTCACGATGATGAAGCATGCTCCTATGGGTGACCCGCTGGAAATCCGGGTTTTTAACTAAGAACTTACACTGCGAAAGGAAGAAGCCTCCCAAATCGAAATTGAATATAAAGAAAAATTTTCAGATTCCGACGCAGATTTTTCTTATTCAACAGCAGAAAAAGAAACTTCCACCGCTTCAAACGATTTGCTGACTTCCCATCCGGGACTCG
>NZ_DAVZIU010000004.1:0-26454 GCF_052273165.1 Treponema berlinense
GCGCAAACTGCACAAATTCATCGCTGTCTTGCGAAAAATAAATTCTCAAAAAAAAAGGTTTTGAGTTTTTTGAATCCTTTACAAGAACCCAGCCCCCGCACGAATCCCCGGCAAAATTGTCAACAGTCTGTTTTTCTACGCCTTTTTCCGTAAAAATTTCAGTTTCGAGCAAAGTTTTTGGAGCAACAACAACTGCAAAAGTCGAATCGGTTTCTTCCATTCTAATCTGGAATTCTTGACCAATAGCATTTTTTTCAATTTCTGATTTTTTCTCACGAAGCTGCCCCAACTCACCAAAAAACCAGGACTCAGCCTTTGCACGTCGAATTTCAGCAGAATCGGGAATATTGAACCTGTTAAAATCTGCAAAAGCACAAAGCCCCGCAAAAAAAACAAATATGCAACCAAAAATTTTTTTATTCATTATAAAAAAATAACACGAAAAGCAAAAAAGTTACATAGACAAAATATGGGTGCGGCTTCTGAACTGGCCCCCCCCCAAAAAAAAAAGCCGGCCGGCGCAAAGCGCCGGGGACGCACTGAATTTTAATTTCAAGCGTTTTTAGTCGGCAGTTGTTGCCGGCACAAGATTTTTTGCGTCGACAGGATCGTCATCAACAAACTGACTTCCGCCAGAAGCATACTGCAAAATCGGATCAACTGGACCTTTTTTAGTCCAAATTTTACCGTTTTTCATTTCGTCCGGATTTTTTCCAATCGGCGCATTAGAAAGCAAAAGCTTTACGCGGTTCAACTGGTTTACTTCCGAAGCTCCCGGATCGTAGTCAATCGCACTGATATTCGACTGAGGGAAGTGCCTTCTTAACTCTTTTATCATGCCTTTTCCAGTAATGTGGTTTGGAAGACAGGCAAAAGGCTGTACACAGGCAATTGAAGGCGCTCCAGAATGAATAAGTTCAATCATTTCTGCGGTCAAAAACCAGCCTTCTCCGCTTATGTTTCCAATCTGGCAAATTCCTTCAACTGATTTCATCATTTCCCAAATGTCGGTCGGAGTTGTAAAGCGGCGACTGCGTTTTAGGCAACGATTTATGTAATATCTGTAGAAATTCAACAGTTTAATAATCAATTTTCCGTTTTTTTCCTCTTTTTTTGGGAATGCGAGTTCTTCGTGTCTGAATTTTCCATCGGCCATTGTATAGTAGATAAAATCCATAAGATCTGGCATTACACATTCTGCGCCTTCATTTTCGATTACTTTTACAAGGTCGTTATTCGCTGTCGGATGGAATTTTACAAGGATTTCTCCTACAACACCAACACGCGGTTTTTTAACAGGAAGGATCGGAAGCTTGTCAAAATCACGTACAATTCCGCGGATCATCTTGTGATAGCCCAAAACCGAAAGCGATTTTAACTGTTTTATAACCTTTCCATTCCATTTTTCATAAAGAGCGTCTGCGCTTCCTGTAACAGCTTCGTAAGGACGAACTCTGTACAGAACGCGCATAAAAAGGTCACCAATAAAAGCGGCCATCATTGCACGATGAACAAGTGGCAAAGTAAACTTAAAGCCCGGATTTTTTTCAAGTCCAACTGTATTGAGAGAGATTACAGGAATCTGTCCCCAGCCAGCATCGTTTAATGCACGGCGAATAAAACCGATGTAGTTTGTAGCACGACAACCGCCACCAGTTTGCGTAATTAAAAGGGCGGTTTTGTTGAGATTGTACTTTCCACTTTCGAGCGCATGCATCATCTGTCCAGCAACAAGAATAGACGGATAGCAGGCATCGTTATTTACATATTTTAGTCCGGCGTCTACGGCTTTTGGATCGACTGCATCAAGCACAACAAGTTTGTAGCCAGAATACCTGAATGCCGCTTCCAAAAGTCTCATATGAATCGGCGACAATTGAGGACAGAGAATTGTATATTCGTCCTTCATTTTTTCTGTAAATACAACGCGCTGGTAAGCAGAAGATTTTATTGTCACCTTTCTTCGAGAACGCTGACGGGCTTTTACGGCAGCAATAAGTGAACGAATACGGATTCTTACTGCACCAAGGTTTGAACCTTCATCAATCTTTATGAGAGTGTACATCCGGCTCTTTGCCTTCATAATTTCATCAACCTGATCGGCTGTTACAGCGTCAAGACCGCAACCAAAAGAAGTAAGTTGTACAAGTTCAAGGTTTGGCATTCCTGCAACAAAATTTGCAGCGCGGTAAAGGCGGTTATGGTAAACCCACTGGTCAACAATGCGAAGAGGACGCTCAACAGAACCAAGATGCGCAACTGAATCTTCTGTAAAGACGGCAAGCCCCAGTCCGTGAATCATTTCTGGAATTCCGTGATTGATTTCTGGATCGAGGTGATAAGGACGTCCTGCAAGAACAATTCCGTTTCCACCGCTTACAACAAGCTGTTCAAGAGCTTCTTCTGCCGCAGCCTGAGTATCCGCCTTAAATTTTTCCTGTTCAATCCAGCCGGCGTCAATGGCATCGTAAACCTGCTTTTCTGTCAAAACCGGATAATAATTGTGAATTTCTTCATAAAAGCGTTCTTTGAGGCGGGTTTTGTCGTAAATCGGCAAGAACGGGTTTAAGAAGAGCAAATCTTTTGAATTTATTACGTTGTCAAGGTTGTGTTTTAAAACTTCTGGATAAGAAGTTACAACCGGACAATTGTAATGGTTTCCGGCACCTGCATCTTCCTGTTTTTCGTAAGGAATACAAGGATAGAATATGAATTTGCATCCCATTTTTAAGAGAGACTCGAGATGACCGTGACTTATTTTTGCCGGATAACATACCGATTCAGACGGAATAGAATCAATTCCGCGTTCATAAATCATCTTGTTTGAACGAGGACTAAGTTTTACCTGGAATCCCAATTTTGTGAAAACCGTAAACCAAAGCGGATAATTTTCGTACATATTGAGGACACGAGGAATTCCAACGCTTCCCATAGGAGCATCTTCTGGTTTGAGAGGAACATAATAGTTGAAAAGACGTTTGTATTTCCAGTCAAAGAGGTTTGGAAGTTCAATGGAAGATTCTTCAACGCCAGTGTTTTCTTTGTTTGAACCGTCAACAGTTTTTGTGTCCTTAAGTTTATGGCGTTCAAGACCTTTTTCGCAGCGGTTTCCTGTAATAAACTGGCGCTTGTCGTTTCCTGCGGTAAATGTATTGATTGTAAGAAGACAGTTGTTCTGGCAACCACCACAACGAGTAAGTTCAAGTTCAACCTTAAATGAATCAAGTTGTTCTGGAGTTGCAATGTTTGAAATTACCTTTGGAGGAATCCAATTTTTTTCCTGTCCAGGTTTTGGAGCTGTCAAATCACACCACTGATCGAAGGCAATCAAGGCTGAACCGTAAGCACCCATCAAACCAGCAACGTCCGGTCTGAAAACTTCTACACCAGAAATTTTTTCAAAAGCGCGGAGAACGGCATCGTTGTAAAAAGTTCCGCCCTGAACAACAACTTTTGTTCCAATTTCTGAAGCACGCCGCAGTTTTATAACCTTAAAAAGTGCATTTTTGATTACCGAGTACGAAAGTCCAGCCGAAATATCATCGATTGTAGCGCCTTCTTTCTGAGCCTGCTTTACACGGCTGTTCATAAATACAGTACAGCGGGATCCCAGGTCAACTGGTTTTTTAGAAAGAAGAGCTTTTTGAGCAAATTCTTTTATATCGAGGTTCATTGAATTTGCAAAATTTGCAAGAAATGAACCACAACCAGCAGAACAAGCTTCGTTTAACTGAATTGAAGTGATTGCGCCGTCTTTCATGCGCAGACATTTCATATCCTGACCGCCAATGTCGAGCAAAAATTCAACTCCAGGAACAAAGAATTCCGCAGCGCGATAGTGAGTAATTGTTTCTACTTCGCCAGCATCAACTCCGAGAGCCGCCTGGAAAAGCGCTTCGCCATAACCTGTCGAAACAGAACGTGCAATGTAGCAATCTTTCGGCAAAATTTTATAAAGAGTTTTTAAAACGCGGACAGCAAGTTCAACTGGATTTCCTGCATTTACATCGTAGAAATCCCAGAGAATTTCGCCTTTTTTGTTGATGAGAACGGCTTTTGTTGTAGTTGAACCAGCATCAAGACCGAGAAACAGCGGACCGTGTTCATCTGCAAGATTTCCGCGCTTTGCCTTGTCCTTTGCATGACGCTCACGGAAAATTCTTAAATCCTCTTCGTCCTTAAAAAGCGGTTCAAGGCGCTGAACTTCGTTCAATTCCGCACCATTGAGATTTTTAAGGCTGTCCTTAAACTGGGCAATAGTCAAAAACTGTTTTGGAGTTTCTGCTCCTACACAGGAAAGTTTTTTTTCGGCAGAATATGCAGCTCCGGTAGCAACAAAAAGCTGAGAATCTTCAGGAACGATTGTCTCTTCTGGAGTAAGCTTTAAGGTTTCAATAAAGCGCTGACGCAACTGATCCAAAAAGTGAAGAGGTCCGCCCAAAAATGCTACATTTCCGCGGATTGGTTTACCACAGGCAAGACCAGAAATAGTCTGGTTTACAACCGCCTGAAAAATCGAAGCGGCAATGTCTTCGCGACGGGCACCTTCGTTAATGAGTGGCTGAACGTCAGTTTTTGCAAAAACACCGCAGCGCGCAGCAATCGGATAAATTGTTTCGTAATCAGCTGCAAGCTTGTTAAGACCAGGAGCGTCGGTTTCGAGCAAAGCTGCCATCTGGTCGATAAAAGCTCCAGTACCGCCAGCACAGGTTCCATTCATGCGCTGTTCAACACCGCCGGTAAAATATGTAATTTTTGCGTCTTCGCCACCAAGCTCAATTACAACGTCAGTCTGCGGAATGAGTTTTTTTACGGCAGTTGTAGCCGCAACTACTTCCTGAATAAAAGGAATATTAAGCCACTGGGAAACAGAAAGACCGCCTGAACCTGTAACTTTTACAGAAACAGTATTGTTTTCGCCCAGTTTTTTTTCAACTTCTTCCAGAGCCTTTGTAACAACCGTGATAATTGTATTGCGAATATCTGCACGATGGCGCTGATAATCGCCATAAATTACTTTATCGTTTTGATCAAGACAAACGACTTTTACAGTTGTAGAACCAACATCGATGCCAATACGGATTGGTGTCGATGCAGGAGAAAATTTAACATTGGAAAGTTCCATCAAGTACCTCAAATTTTACGGATGTATATATATGAAAAGTTATAAAATTTTAGTTTTTAAACTTCTGATAAATTTAGCACTTATATTTTGAAAATTCAACAGATTAGGCAATTTTGCCGCTTTTATAGTAGAATTTGAATGTTTTTACAAAAAACTTACGCCTGATTGTAGCCGCGCGAAGCGTTCGACTTGTCGAATGAAACGGCGGAAAGCAGGTTAGAGCAAAAAATGCCGTCCAAATTCTATTTTTTTTGAACTTCTGGCACCGGAATTACAAAATAAACGCGGGCTCCTGCCAAAAGTACGTCGGGATTAAAATTTTTTGTAGTAATTTTTGGAGCGGCGGTATAGTTTTGGGCGTTTTTTGTTACTGTAAGTTCGCAAAGAGTGTGTTTTCCGTCGCGGATTTGCGCATCAAACGTTTGAATTTCTGGCGGAACAAGGTCTTTTGCCGAATTTGCAACATAAAGTTTTAGATTATCCTTGTCCGAAGAATTGATTATGCAAGCCTGAGCTGGGAAGGCTTTGTCTGAAAGGCAAATTTCTTCAAAAGTATCTTGAAACTCTGAAATCTGAGCATTTTTTTGCGAAATTTCGTTTTTTAAGCCGTCGATTTGAGTCTGCATATGCTTTTGAGCCTGCGCCAGTTCTGTCGTAATCAAAAAAGCCAGCCTCTGCATTGCTGGAACGTAATGGCGGATTGTGTTTTCGAGCGGGATTGTTGAAAAACGGTTGGCAATCGTGTTTAAGTCGTCGAGATACTTCTCCGCCTTTTTTACGGAAGAAGAAAAAAATTCTGACGGCGACTTGAATTGAGAGAGGTATTCCGAAGGTTCAAAACGAGAATTGGACTGGATTGCGGCTGTTGATACCGCATTTTTTGGAATTCCCGTTTCTAAAATTATCTTGTCTTGAACCGCAGACTGGCTACGAGCATCAGGGTCGAGAAGGTCGATTTTTGCCTGATAAGTTTTTCTGACGTTCTCAACCGCTTCACGTTGCTGTTTTACGGCTTCTCGCTGCTGTAAAATCATCTGGGTTTTTAATTCGCTTATGCGATTCTGGTATTTTTTTTCGAGGTTACGAATTTGTATGTCGTTGAGCTGTTTTTGGCTGTCGAGAACAGCCTCGTCTGCCTGGGCTGCAGAGAGTTTTTCTGAATCGTAGCCAGAAAGTTTTTCTTTAAATTCTGCAATTTTTGCGTCGGCAGCCTGAATTTCTGACTCGTATTTTTCACGTATGTTTTTTACAGAATTTTTGTATTCTTCCTGAATTTGCAAGGTTTTTCGGGCAATTGCATCTTTGCTTGAAACTTTTGAAACAGTTCGCAAAACGTATAAATCATTCTCGCGTTTCTGATCGGCTGCGTTCAATTCGTCATCGCGTTGAGAAACAAGCATTTCTTTTGCCTGAAGTGCGCTTGCATAAAGAGATTCTGTTCTTCCTGCAGAGTTAAGAAGAGCCCGAAGGTTTAAATCGCTGAATGTATCGATATTCACCTTGATTTTTCTGTTTTGAGAAGTGATAAAAAGCGTAAGACCAGCAACCAAAAGGCTTACGACAACGGCACACACACAAAGAATTATAACTACAGAACGATTTTTGTGCTGTTTTGTACGCGCGTATTCTTCTTCGAGATCATATTGTGTTGCTTTTGAATAACTTAATTTTTTTAATTCGTCTTTTAAGAAAAGCTGAACTTCTTTGTGAGTTTGAGCTTCCTGAAGTTCGTTTATTTTGTTGTCATTGTCCATATTCCCATCCAGCCGTCAGGAGCCTTGAGTTTGCCCATTCTTTCCAAAAAGACCTGAGCTGCTTCAAGTCCGCAGTCTTTAAACGATTTTCGAGCCGAGTTCCAGTCGCCTGAGTAATAGGCAGAAAGCGCGGTTTCGAAAAGTCCAAATTTTGTTTTTAGTTCAGGCTCGCCTTCTTCAAGGCTTACAGGGAAAAATATTTTTTTGCCTTCTGTTTTGCCTTTTACCTGAACAGTGTCGATTTCGTAGAATGTATATTTGTCCGAAAATTTTTCAACTTCGTTTTTTACGTATTCTGAGCAGATTACAGGAAGATGATAAATTCGCGTCAAACCTTCAAGCCGGCTGGCAGAGTTTACATTGTCGCCGATTACAGTGTTTGTCATGTGCTCGTCTGAGCCGATATTTCCGTAAAAGACGTTTCCGCCGTCAATTCCAACTCCAACGTCGATTAAAACGGCTTTAAAAACCTGGTCTTCGGCTTCGGTCAAAGTCCGTTCTTTTTCGATTTCTGTCCGGCGAAGAATCATTTTTTCGCGCAACTGCGCCGTCAGTTTTGTAATGTTCCAGGCCGATTCCACAGCCTCAAAGGATTTTTTCTTTGAAGAAGCAGTTCCGTAAACAGCAAGAATTGCATCTCCGATAATTGAACCGATTACTCCGCGGTTTTCGTGAACGGCGTGAATCACACGGTCGTAATGAACGTTTAAAAGGTCGATTATGTCGTTTCCGAGGGTTTCCGTTCTGTAAGTAAAACTTTTTATGTCTGAAAATAAAATCGTTAGATTGCGGCGTTTTCCTTCAAGCCGAATTTGATGCTCGTTATAAGCTTTTGCAACAACGTCTTTAGAAACAAATTTCTGAAAAATTCCAAGAAGGTTGCTGATTGTCGAAGAAAGTGAATTAAAACTTGCCGCAAGATAAGTTATGTCATCGTTTGGGGAAGAAGATAAATCGATTATTTCGAGTTTTTGATTTTGCTGCATCTGGTAAAGACTGCTGGTGATTTTTTTGACATTTGCAAGAATTTTTCCAAAAACCTTAAATCCGATGATTAAAAAGGCAACTAGAAGAATAAAAATTATAAGCGAAATTACGGCAAGAACGACAAAAGTCGAATGATTTGTGTCTGCACGGGATTCGCCTCGGATAAAGTAACACTGCCAGTCTTCCTGATATTTGTAAACCCCGAAATACGAACCTTTTTCCGTCTCAAAATTCAAAGAACCGTCAAAAATTCCGTTTTCGTAATCCGAATTTATCAGGGCAAGCGCATCTTTGTCAAAAAAACCGTAGTCTTTTTTTTCCTGTTGCTCAGCTTCGGCAGAATTCACATTTTCCAGTTTTTGAGCGTCCTCAAGCTGAGAATGAAAAATTTTCTGTTCGTCTGTTTCTGTGCCGTCAGCATAAACTTCAAAAAGAATGTTTCCCTGCCTGTCGATTGCGGCCGCGAAACTCTTTGGAAAATCAAAACCTTTTTTTGAAACGCTCTTTAACGCTTCAATACAAGTTTGTCTTTCGCCATTAAAAGAAAAAATCTGATATTGATTTCCTGCAGCTGAATACAAATCTTTGAGCTGGCTTACCATAATCGTATTGTTTAGATTGATAATCTGTTTTTGGCTCAAAAGTAAATTGATTGTATTTGTTGTGAAATTTGAAAGCAATAAAAGAACAGTAAAAATTGCGACAATTTTTAAGGAAATTGGCACAATTCTCGTCTGTCCAACCTTTTGAAAAAACTGTTTTCTGGACATTTTAGATTTTCTCCAATTTTTAGTATAAAACTGCAATCTTAAAACCGCAATCCTAATAGCGTAAGAAAACGAATTGAAAAAACATCATTGCAAACACCGATTTAAAAATATATTCTCTATAAATATGAATACGGAAAACAATTCTTCGGCAAAAAATATCGCTGCCGAACAAAAAAAATCAAATACAAAAAAGTCACTTCTCGCTTCTGGGCTTTCTCTCTCATTTTTTACGCTTTGTTCCAGAATTTTGGGACTTGTCCGCGAAATGACAAAGGCTTCATTTTTGGGAACTTCAAAATTTGCGGACGCATTCGGAATTGCCTTTATGATTCCAAATCTTTTGAGAAGACTATTTGCCGAAAACTCAATTTCGGTAGCTTTTATTCCAACTTTTCGCGGTTATCTTGAAGATACTGCAACTTCTGAAAAAAATTCGGACGAATTCAAAAAAACAAAAGAATTTTTAAATTCAACGATAACGCTCATAAGTTTTTGTACAACCGTTGTTGTAATTCTTGGAATCGCATTTTCTCCGCTGATTATTCCGCTTTTTTTAGACGCGTCGGATTCTGTTTTGACGGCGGAAGCAGTTCTTCTTACAAGAATAATGTTCCCTTACCTTTTTGTAATTTCGGTTGCGGCTTTTTTTCAGGGAATTTTAAATGGCGTAAAAATTTTCAGTCCTTCTGGTTTTACTCCAGTTCTTTTTAACTCGATCGTAATCGCCTGCACTTATATTTTTACTCCGCTTCTTACAAAAAATGTCGCCGATGCTGAACTTCGAGCACAAATGGCAGCACGCGCAATGTCGTTTGGAGTTTTGATTGGCGGTTGTGTTCAGGCAATTTTTCAACTTCCTTTTGTAATAAAAACAGGTTGGTTTTGCCATTTTACTTCACTCAAAAAAGCGTTTAAAAATCCTGGCACTAAAAAAGTTATCGCGCTTATAGGTCCGACAGTGATTGGAATGGCTGCTTATCAGCTGAATGATGTGATTTCGACGGCTCTTGCGGGAAAAGCAGGAACAGGAATTGTTTCTTCTCTCCAGTACAGTCTGCGTCTTCAGGAATTGATTCTGGGAATTTTTGCTGTTTCGATTGGAACCGTAATTTTGCCGGATTTGAGTGGACTTGCAAAAACACAAAAATGGGAGAATTTCAACAGGCTTCTTTCGCAAGCGATTAAAATTATTGCCTTGATTTCGATTCCAGTAACTTTTTATTCGCTTGTGTGCGGCAAAGAAATCATTTCTCTTGTCTATAAATCGAAAAATTTTAATGATGAATCAGTCCAGCTTACTCTTACGGCATTTCGCTTTCATATTGCGGGACTTTTTTTTATTGCAATGAACAGAGTTGTCGCTCCTGCTTTTTATGCACAGGGAAACACAAAATCCCCTACTCTGGCAGGAATTCTGGGACTTGCAATAAATATGATTTTTGCGCTTATCTTGATAAAACCTATGAGCGGAGGCGGAATCGCTCTAGCACTCACCCTCGGAAGCCTTGCAAATTCCGTTCTGCTGTTTGTTTTTCTTAAAAAAAATAAACAGATTGACGTAAAAGCCGTTGTCGGCGGAACAATTTTGTATTCGATAAAAATGGCAGTTCTTTCGATAATTGCCGCAGTTCCGGCATTCCTCGTAAAAAACGCAACATCTGCTTTTTTTGCAGGCCGCGGAAGACTTGTAGAATTTGGAGGAACTGTAGTTTTGACGGCAATAGTTTTTGCTTTTGCAGGAATTTTACTTTTGCTTATAACAAAAGATCCTGTGCTTGCAAGTGCTAAAAATATGGTTCTAAAAAAAGTAAAAAAATAACTTGAAAAAATCGGCCAGAAAACAAGCCGTCCGAACAAAAATAAAATTTATGCTAAAATACAATTTGATTTAGGGAGATAATTCTAAATGAAAAATTACACAAAAGATGAATTAAAAAAAATATATGCTGCCAGACGTGAAAAACTTTTTGCGTTTATGAAAGAAAACAAAATCACTGCAGCAGTTTTTGAGGACACCGAAGGACGTAGAGATTTGAGCGTCCGATATTTTACCGGACATCCTTCGGACGCGCTGTGGATTTGTTCTAGCGACGGAAAAAACGCTCTCGTTCCCTGGGACGAAAATCTTGCAAAAGAGCGGAGCGTCGACGTTAAAATTGTTCCATATAATAAATATGACAGAAAAAACATTGAAGCCGTTCGGGAAATTTTAAAGTCCTTCAAAAAAAATGATCCGCGCCTCAAAGTTGAAGTTTCGCCTGCAACTCCGTATCCTCTGTTTTTAAAGTACGTAGATGCACTGCAAGGCTGGGACGTTTTGTGCAGAGAAAATTCCGTTCATGACTTTGTGCTCTCTCTGCGCGCCTGCAAAGATGAATACGAAATCGAATGCACAAAAGAAGCAGCAAGAGTTGGCGACCTGATAATCGAAAAAATCGAAAATGGAATTGATGACGGCTCTATCAAAACAGAAATGGACGTTTCGCTTTTAATTGAACGAGAATTGAGGCTCAACGGCTGCGAAAGAAACGGTTTTGACACTTTGGCCGCTGGTTCTTCAAGAAGTTTTGCAATTCATGCTTTTCCAGGTTACACGAGCGCTCCATGGCCTGGCAAAGGGCTTTCAATTCTTGATTTTGGAGTTGTTTTTGAAGGCTACACTTCCGACACTACGCTCACAGTTGTAAAAGATGCAACCGATGAACAGAAAAAACTCGTTGAACTTGTAGAAAAAGCCGCAAAAGAAGCTCTGCCTTACTATAAAAACGGAGAAAAAATCAAAATGGCAGGTCTTGTTGCTGACGAAGTTTTCAAAAAAGCAAAGCGCGAAATGCCACACACTTTGGGACATGGAATCGGTCTCGAAATCCATGAATTTCCACGTGTAAGTGCAAAACAGACCGACGACCTTGTTTTTAAACCAGGAATGATTGTCACTCTTGAGCCTGGACTTTACGATTCAAAACTTGGTGGCGTACGTCTAGAAAATGACGTTCTTGTTACCGAAAACGGAAACGAAGTAATTACGCACAGCAAGATTATTTACCGTTAAAAAGGAATTTTTTTGAGTAGATTTTCCATTGCGTAAACAAGATTTTTATCTGGAATTTTGTTTAAAAGTTCCTTTACGATTTCAAAACCGTCGGACAAAAGTTGTCGAGAAGATGAATTTTGTCCGATTTTTTGTCTGGAAGGCTGAACAAAACCGCTTTTAATAAGTTCATTTGCCTTTTCAAAAAGACCTTTTTCGCCCGAAAGCCGGGAAATAACAAAATCAAGGAGAATGCGGGTTTCGCTAGTCTGAAATTCGCGTCTTTTTTCTTCTGGCAAGAATTCCAAAAGTTCACGAAGTTTTATAAAAAGCGCAAGGTTTGGATTTTGAGGAAGTTCTTCGACGAGTTCTGGTTCAAGAAAATCAAACGATTCAAAAGCTTTTAAGTCTTGAGAAAAAACAGAAATTCCATCCGGGAGATTTTGTGTTTCTCCGTCAAAATTTTCAAGTTCTGGAAGATTTTGTGTTTCTCCGCCAAAACTTTCAAGTTCCGGAAGATTTTGTGTTTCTCCGCCAAAATTTTCGAGTTCCGGAAGATTTTGCGTTTCTCCGCCAAAACTTTCAAGTTCCGGAAGATTTTGTGTTTCTCTGTCAAAACTTTCAAGTTCCGGCAATTTTTCTGAGGTCAGAGGTTCTGAAGGTTTTAAGTCTGCAGTTTGCTGGATTTTCTGAGGAAGTTCTTCTGACAGATTTTGTTTTTCTTCCGTCAATTCCGGTTCATCTTCTTCAAGTTCTGGAATGTATTCATCTTCTAAATCTTCAAAATTTTCCTGACCAAAAGTTTCAAAATCGAAATTTTCATCATCCCCGAGTTTTAATTCGTCAAGGCTAGAATTTTCTTCGTTTTCTTCGTTTTCATCCTCTTCATCCTCTGCTTCCGCAAAAGTTTCATCTTCTGTTTTTTCTTCCGTAAAATTTTCTTCGATCTGTTCAGATTCAATTTCCGCCTGAATTCCAGCATTTTCTTCGTCTGAATTTTCTTCTTCAAAATCAGATTTTTCGCCGTTTAAATTTAATTCTACTGAAGCAGATTCTTGATTTTCTGGCTGAATTTTATTTTCGTTTAGATTTTCATCATCTTTGCTTTTTTCAACAAATTTTTCCACATATTTTAGATTTTCTTCGAGAATTTCGTCATTCGGGTTAACCGACAAAGCACGTTTTACAAGTTCGTGCGCTTCGGGAGCGCGATTTATTTTTACGAGAAGACGCGAAAATCCGCCGACTGCATCATTCCAAAGCGGTTTTGAACGCAAAGCCCTGGAATATGCTTCGCAGGCCTTTTTGTAATCACCGAGTTCTTCGTAACTTTTTGCAATATTTAATAGAAGGACAGGATGATTTGTGTCGACATTCAGACCGCGCAAATACCATTGGACGGCTTTTTCATGTTCGTTTTTTTGAGCATAAATCGTCCCAAGATGATTGTATGCAAGAACATCTTCCGGATTCATTTCAATCGTGTCTTCAAAACAATCGATTGCATTTTCTGTATCGCCCATAATTTTGTAGGTAAAACCAAGATTGTACGAAACCTGAGGATTGTTGCTGTCAAAAATCAAAGCCTGTTCGAGGATGGCGATTGAATCTTCGTACATTTTTAAGCGCCGGTAAATTCCACCAAGAGTAATTAAAGAATCAAAATCGTCTTTTGAAAGCTCGACTATATTTTTAAAAACAGGAAGAGCAAGGTCATCCCTGCCGCTTTTCATGTAAAGGTTTCCAAGTTGTTTTAAAAGTTCAACGTTGTTTCTGTCTTTTCGCAAAAGCTGGCGATAAAGGCGTGTGGCAAGATCAAAATCTCGTGCCAAGGTTGCAGAACGTGCTCTCGAAAGCAAAAGTTGATTTTGAACCATAAATCTTCTCCAGTCAGTTAAGTCAGCGGAATCTATTTTTTTGCAAGCCGTTTTGACGGACGGGCAAAAACTTCATTGGAAAGTTCGCCGTTTATGTTTTCGTCCAGTTTTGAGTATGTCGAAACCGCAAAATAGTAAATCGTTCCGTTGTTAAGGCCTGTCAGCGTAATTGAAGTTGAATTTCCTGCATTCACTGGAGAAACGCCTTCAATTGCAGCCCTGCCAAGATATTCTCCTGGTTTTGAGCCGTAATAAACATAGTAACCGCCGGCATTGTCATCAATCGAAAAACGCCAGCTTAAAGTAACTTCGCCGTCGCCAGGAACTGCCTTTACAAAAAACGGAGGGAGCGGAGTTTCAGGTTCTGTATATTTTACAGTTAATTCCGTAATTTTCGGAGTTTGCTGGCAATTTCCGTCTGGCAAAAGTTCGGAAGCAATTTGAAAATATTGTCCTCTAACGCCTTCTATTTTTTCGTCCAGCGAAATTTCTTTCCATTCAGGATAATTTTCTGTCCACCCGTAGCAATTGTCGCCAGCACGCACAAAAAATTTCAATTCGGTCTGAGCAGGAACATTTACGATTCCTTCAAGGCTGTCAAAACTTGAGGCGCGGCTTACAAGAATTGACCTTGTTTCAAAACGTCCGCCTTCCGCCTTAAACGCTTCGTTTCCGCTTACAAGAATATTCTCATCGCCTTTGTAAGCGGCATTTTTTATACATACGCTGTCTATTTTTCCAGTAAAAGAAGGACAGATTTCGATTGTTGAATTTTTTCCGATAACTGGAGTGCAGACGGTTCCGCTTTCGTGACGTGTCGAAGTTATAAATTTTATGTCTTCTGTTTTTCCGTCAACAAGATATTCAAGACAGCCAGTTTCTTCATCAAAACTTACTGTATGACGACTCCATTTTTGAGGAATTACCGGAGTTAAGCCTTTTAAGACAACTTCGCGTTCTGAAAGTCCCGGAAATACATTTAAAAATCTCCATTCAATCCGATTATTCAAAAAAACAGCGCTCACTGTCTGAAAATCTGTGTATTTTGAATAATTTATTGAAGTCTGCCATGAATAAATTTTTTCGCCATTTTCTGCAAGCGACGGCGAAATCCAGAATTCGACCGAAAATGAACTTCCAGGAACATAGCTTCCAGAAAGTGGCGATTTATCTTTTTTTAAAACCAAACCTTTTTTATCTCCGCGGCTTAAAGCGGCTCCATTTCCCTTTGCGGCGTCTTTTACAGGCAAAAGATTGTTTTCCATTATTCTGTAATTTCCTTTTCCATCAAAATCCGAAATTTTTCCGTTTTCAAAAAGTAAAAGAAGTTCTGTATCTTTGTCGGAAGTTTGAGTTTGAGAAGAAAGCTGAACAGCATCAAAACCAAAACGTCCCTGTCCTGTAGTTATTCCTTTTTTTACAAGAAAATCATTCCAGCCGTTTTTTCCGCCAAGAACCAAGGTCTTTTCTGAAGCGGTGGCTGTTGACACAAGTACAAAAGCCGAAGCAAAATATGCTAAACTTAATTTTAATATATTTTTTTTCATAAAACTCATAATGAATACTTCAGTTAATCCGGCTTATGAAATTCTTCACGAAACCGCACTAAAAGCACCTTCCTCCAGCGGTGTATATTTATGGCGAAACGAAAAAGGATCTGTCATTTATGTCGGCAAAGCCAAAAACCTAAAAAACCGTCTCTCTTCGTATTTTTCCGGCGAACGGCACATCAAAGTTCAACTTTTGGTGTCAAACGCAAGTTCGATTGAATACATAACCACGTCAAACGAATACGAGGCGTTTCTTCTCGAAAACAACCTTATAAAAAAATATTCGCCACGTTACAATATTCAACTAAAAGACGGAAAATCCTATCCTTCGCTAAAAATTACGAACGAAGAATTTCCGCGGCTTTTCAAGACACGGCAAATCAAAAAAGACGGCTCAATTTATTACGGACCGTATCCTGATTCAGGTGCCCTTGAAACTTTTATAGAAACACTTTACAAAGTTTATCCCGTAAGACATTGCCGGACATTCAAAAAAAGAACTGCTCCCTGCATGTATTACCACATCGGCCGTTGCAAAGCGCCTTGTTGCGGAAAAATTGATAAAGATTCCTACAATGAATTTATCGAAGAAATAAAGTCCCTGCTTGAGGGAAAAGGTGATGAAACCACCGCAAAAATGACATCAATTATGAAAGCCGCTGCCGCTTCGCTCAATTTTGAAAAAGCTGCAAGAATTCGCGACGGACTGCGCGCTTTGACCGTCATGCAAAACCAGAATCTTGTCGAAGATTTTGTTTCGATGGATGATCGCGACTACATTTCTCACTGGCGCGAAGGCGAACTCGTAAGTTTTACCGTCTTAAAAATCCGTGGCGGAAAAATGCTCGGACGCGACAATTTCCGGGTAGAAAGCATTGCAGATGACGATGAGCTTCTTGAAGAATTTGCAGCCGCATATTATTCAAATGAGGAAGACTTACCGCCTTCAGTTTTTGTTTCCGAAGAAGACAATTCGAAGGTTTTGGGGGAATGGCTGGAAAATTTTAAGTCGGACGAAAAACAGACTCAAAAACCGAAAACAAAGCTTGTGACGGTAAAATGTTCTCAGGACGACAGGCGTTTTTCTGCCGAAAACAGACGGCACGCGGCAATTCTCAACATGGCAAAAAACAACGCCCACGAAGACATTATCCGCAGACTGAGAGAACGCGGAGATATGCCAGCCCTTGAAGAATTGAAAAAACTTCTCGGACTTCCACGGCTTCCAGACAGAATCGAAGGTTTCGATATTGCCCATATTGGCGGAAAATTTCCAGTTGCTTCGCTAATAAGTTTTTGGAAAGGAAATCCCGACAAAAAAAATTACAGATATTTCCGACTGAAGACAACAGACGGCGTAATTGACGATTTTGCGTCAATGCGAGAAGCTGCGACAAGACGCTACAGCCGGCTCAAAAATGAAAATGAAAGTTTACCAGACTTGATTTTAATAGACGGTGGCATAGGCCAGGTAAACGCAGTCGAAGGAATATTAAAGGCACTTGATCTTGATATTCCGATTGCAGGACTTGCAAAACGCGATGAAGAAATATGGAGACCTCATGCCTCAAAACCAATCTGCCTTCCAAAACGTAGCGACGCTCTAAGGCTTTTGCAGCGCGTCAGAGATGAAACACACCGTTTTGCAACCAGCAGAAACCAGACTTTAAGAACAAAAGAAAATACAGTGAGCATTTTTTCGTCTTTGCCACATGTTGGCGAAAAAAGAGAAAAATTGCTTCTAAAAACTTTTACGACAATCGAAAACCTTGCAAAAACCGAAGAATCGCAGATTGCGCAACTTTTGCACATAAGGGCGGACGAAGCTAGCGAAATTCTGCTGTCTGCGAAAAATCTGGCGCAGCAACGAAAAGAAGCAAAAAAAAGCAAAAAAATGGTTTTAAGCCGGGGACTAAACGACGAAAATTACAGTTCAACTGGAGAAGAAAATTCGTACACAAAAGCACTGGCATCTGCCGCTCTTGATCTAAAAGTAGCAGAACCATAATGTAGCCCTGATTGAAGCAACGCGAAGCGTCCGGCTTTGCCGGATGAAGCGGACAGCGGAATTGCGGAAAGCAGGAAATTCGGACAAATGTTTTCTATAATCCGCTTTCAAGGCTTAAAAACAATATGAGCTCCTCAAATTTTATGATATAATTCCTAAACTTAACAGGAAATTTGCAAAAAAATAAAAATTCCGAACAGTTTGCGTTGCAGACTTTTAAAAGGAGAGGACAAAATGTCAGAAAAAAAACAGTGGTTTGAAAACGAAAATTTTTGGAACAATTACGGCCCGATTATGTTCGATGCAAACCGTTGGGCGGAAGCTCCGGCAGTCGCCGAATCAGTCTGCAAAATCGCCGGTTTAAAAAAAGGAAGCGCAATTTTGGACGCTGGCTGCGGACCTGGAAGAATCAGCGTTGAACTGGCATTGCTCGGAATGGAAGTAACAGGAGTTGACATAATTCAAAGCGAGCTCGATGCCGCAAAAGAAACAGCCGAAGACGAAAACGTAAAACTCAACCTCGTAAAAGCAGATTTGCGCAGTTTTTCGTCCGACAAAAAATTCGATTGCGCGATAAATTTGTATACATCGTTCGGTTACTGCGACACAATCGAAGAAGACGTTAAAATTCTACAGAATATTTATTCAAGTTTAAAAGACGGTGGCTGGTTTATTTTGGAAAATTTGAGCCGAGAAACTGCAATCCTGTATTTTACCGAAGGAGAATGGTTTGAACGTGCTGGAAAAACAGTTTTGACAGAATTTCACGTCGAAGGAGCCTGGGAAGGTCTCCGCTCAAAATGGATTTTAATCGACAATAAAACCGGTCAAAGAATGGAACACGAGTTTGTGCAGAGATTATATTCTGGAATCGAGTTAAAGCGGATTTTGACAGGAATTGGCTTTAGTTCAGTGGAAGTTTACGGGGATTTTGATTTTAGCCCTTACAACGAAAAAGCCCGGACAATGGTAATCGTGGCAAAAAAATAAAATGAAAAAGTTTTTTAAATTTTACAAAAACAATTTTATATCTCTTCTGTTCATTGCTATATTTTTTACCTCCCAATTGCAGCCTGCTTTTTCGGGAGAATTAAGTTCGGCAGTTGAGTCTTCACGCTCGGAAACAGAAGTACAGAAAGAAGAAAAAACTGTCAGCACTTCCAGTTCAGAGTCAGAAGACAATTCGCTAATCGTTTTTTTAGCAAAAATCGCTGGAGTTTTCTGGTATTACAACAATTTTACGGTGCGCTACACCTCATTTCCATACAAATACGAAAATTTAACCTACATGAAATGGGCGGAAACAGAAACAAATCCCGAAGCAAAAACAAAATCAAACCGATATTCAGCCTCAGATTCGTTTTTTTATCTGGCAGATTTGGGAACAGGTAACGAATTTTGTTTTGAAGGACTTTTTTTTCCGATTATTGGTCCTTATTTTGAAAACCTTATAATCTCGGAACAGGACAATTTTTTTGACGAAACTTACGGAAACATTCGCCTTGGCGCCCAACTTTCAATCTTGCAGTCAAATTTAATCACGATTACGGGAATTGTCCAATGGTCAAGATGGTACGGCAATATAAGCGAAGTTTTAAAAAGCAACGGACTTGCGCTTGGAATGGATTTTCGCTTTTATCCTTTAAAACCGCTCGGATTCCAATGGAAATTCTGCTGGCAAGAATTTGCCGAAAACGTCTATTTGCGCGATTCTCTTCTTTCGGCAGGAATTTTTCTTCAACGCTACGAAATTTTTGCTGGCTGGAAACTCCTCGAGGTCGGAAATTCAGAAAATTTAAAGCCGACAAAAAACTGGAACGGAATAAGCGCAGGCTGCCGGGTCTATTTCTAAAAAAAAGGGCGTTCCCCTGCGCTTTGCTTCGGGTCGCTATGTCCGCCCTTCGCCACAACGTGGCTCATTGCGCGGCTAAATGCCGCGCAACTTCGGGGCTACCAGCGCTAACGCAAAATTTGCTCTTAAAACTAAATTCTATTCATTGACGAAAAAACTTTTTCCGCCATGATGTTGATTTCAACGTGCATTTTTTTGCTTGTTTCGTTCAAAACATTGCGCAGCTCGTCAATCGAAATGTCAGCCGATTCAAGGCTCACCATCATCATCATTACAAAATTTCCAGAAAGAATTGTCTGTGTAATATCCGCAATATTTATCTTGTGCTGAGCTAGCAATGCGCTTACTTCAGCAATAATTCCAACTTTGTCACTTCCAACAACTGTAATAATAGCATTCATATTTTCATTTTATAAAAAGCGGCGTTTCTTGGCAATCAAAAAACTCAATTCATCGTCTTAAAATTCCGACAAACTAAATATGAAAAAACATTTGCGCGTTTCTTACAACGCACCTGTCAGCCTTACATTTTCGATTTTTTGCTCATTTATTTTTCTTGCCGACTATTTTATCTTCAAGCACAAACTGATTCCTTTGCTTTTTACAGTTCCCGGTAACAAAAATTTTGACTGGCTATATCCATTCAGTTACATAAGGCTTTTTACTCACGTTTTCGGTCATATTGACGCAGCACATCTTCTCGGAAACCTCACATTTATTCTTTTAATCGGACCTCTTATGGAAGAAAAATATGGCTCGGCAATGATTGCGCTTATGCTGACAGTCACAGCATTTGTAACAGGAATGATTAACGCCTGCTTTATTCCGTCTTCGCTTTTAGGAGCCAGCGGAATAGCCTTCATGCTTATTTTGCTCGCTTCGATAAGCACAATCGAAAAAAATCAGTTGCCTCTGAGTTTTATTCTCTTAATCGCAGTTTTTGTCCTAAAAGAATTTATTTCTCCGTCGGCTTCCAACGTTTCGACAATTGCGCACATTGCCGGTGGACTTTGCGGTTCGCTTTTTGGATTTTTAGTTGCGCCAAAAACAGCGCGCTCTCAAAAAACTACCGCTTCCAGAATAAAAGTCCAGCAAAAAAAACAGACAGCGCAACAGTCTCCTGAAAATTCCTATAAAAATTCCGCCCAAAAAGACAGCGACGAAACAGTAATCGGAACAATTCAACTCTAAAAGCAAAATTAAAATATGAAAGAACTTCCTTTACCGTCAAAAAAAAGACTTCTCACACTTTCAAACCTGCTTTCGCAACAGCCACAAGAAAAAATGCGCATAACTTCGGCAGAAATTGCAAAACTTACCGGCTGGGGCGAAGCGACAATCAGACGCGACATCTCCCTTCTGGAACTGCACACAGGAAAAAGCAACGGCTACGAATTAAAATGCTTAAAAACTGAAATAGACAAAAATCTTGGCCTTGTAAAAAGTGGCGGCGAAAAACACAACTGCTGCATAGTCGGACTCGGAAGCCTCGGACAGGCTTTTCTTGAAAATTCAGTCTTTCTAAACGAAAATTTCGCTCTAGTTGCAGGCTTCGACTCAAACCAAAACCGCGTAGAACTTATAAAATCTAAAATTCCGCTTTTTCCAACTCTCGATCTCGAAAAAACAATCCGGCAGCAAAAAATAGAATTTGCAATTTTGACAGTTGACGACTCAATGGCTCAAAAAATGGCAGACAGGCTCGTAAGCTACGGCATAAAAGGGATCGTAAACTACACAAACGCCGTGCTTACCGTGCCAGAAAATTTCCGGCTGGAAAACGCCTCTCCGGAAAAATCTCTGGCAAACCTTCTGTAAAAAACAAAAAACTGAAAAAAACTAAAACCGCTGCGAATCGTAATAAAACGCAGGAAAAGGAAGTTTTGCGCTTTTTAAGGCAATTTCCGTCAAAGCATCAAGTTTTCCAAAGTTAAATGAAGTTTGCTTTAAAAATTTTTTAATAAGAGAAGGCTTTGGCTTGTATTTGTATTCTTCCAAGTCTTTTTTGTAGTCTTTATTGCCAAAAACTTCCGTATAAATCAAATTTTTTGCTTCTTCAAAGTTCATTACATCGTCGACAAGTCCGCTATTTTTCGCCTGATTTGCCGTATAAATGCGTCCATCCGCAAGTTCACGAACTTTTTCAATATCAAGTTTACGACTTTCGCTTACAATCTGAGTAAATTGACAGTAACACTCGTCTGCAACCGACTGCATGATTTTTTTCTGCTCTTCAGTCACAGGTTCGGTAAAACTTCCCATAACCTTGTTGCGTCCAGCATGAATAGTTTCGCTTTTAATTCCGTGTTTTTTCATAAGTTCGGTTAAATCAACAAAACGTCCGGCAATTACACCGATTGAACCGGTCAAAGTGTTTCTGTTTGCAAAAATTTTGTCGGCTGAACAGCCAATGTAATAACCACCACTCGCCGCAAGAGAAGCAAAATACGCATAAACAGGACGCTTAGTTTCCCTCTTGTATTTTAAAACCGCCTCAAAAACTTCGTCAGATTCGTAAACTCCGCCTCCAGGAGAGTCGATAAAAAGCAATAAACCAGCATTGGTCTTGTCTTCCGAAATATCCATTATCTGCTCAAGAATCCATTCTTGATTGTAGGTTTCGTTTTTTTCTTCGATAACACCGTCAATAACAAGTTTTGCGACCGTTTTTCTAGCCATCTTTACACTCCATAAAAAGTTGCAACGCACTAATTTTATAATAAGGTCAGCATATAAAAAGTTTAAAATGTTTGCTACACAAAATTTGACATTGATTTTTAATTTTCCCTTACTGTGATTTTTTTCACAGTAAAACCAGTATTTTTGCTGTTTTTTGTTGACTTTAACCGCAGATTTTCCTAAACTTTTCGTACGATTTTTTGTGAATATTTTCACAGACAACAATCCGCGTTAGGGATAGTAGGGGCGCAAAGCGTTGGCGAAAGCCAATGTCAACCCCGAATAGCCCGGCTCGAGCGCAAGCGAGAGAAACGCCAAAAAACAAAAATCACGATGAGGTGGAAACTAATGTCAAGAGTTTACAATTTTAGTGCTGGTCCTTCATGTTTGCCAGAAGAAGTTTTAAAAGAATGTGCGGCAGAAATGCTCGATTATAACGGAAGCGGTCAGTCGGTTATGGAAATGAGCCACCGTTCAAAGGATTACGAGCCGATTATCGAAGATGCAGAAGCTATGATTCGAAAATTGATGAACGTTCCTGAAAATTACAAGGTTCTTTTTGTTCAGGGTGGCGGTTCGACACAGTTTGCAATGGTTGCAGAAAACCTGGGGATTCACCATAAAAAGGCGGCTTACATCGAAACTGGTGTCTGGGCAAAAAAAGCTGCGGCCGAAGCAAAAAAACTCGGTGTTGAAGTTGACATCATCGCTTCTTCAAAAGACAAAAATTATTCTTATATTCCACGTGTTGAAAAAATCGAAGGCGACTACGATTATGCGTATATCTGCATGAACAACACAATCATGGGAACTCATTACGAATACATTCCTGAAACAGGAAATATTCCTCTTGTTGCTGATATTTCTTCTTGTGTTCTTTCTGAACCTCTCGATGTCTCAAAATTCGGACTTTTGTTTGCAGGTGCACAGAAAAACCTTGCGCCAGCAGGAGTTACACTTGTAATTATCCGCGAAGACTTGATTCCAGAACCAACAGACTGCCTGCCTGGAACACCGACAATGCTCGCTTACAAAACACACGCAGACAACGGCTCAATGTACAACACACCGCCATGTTACACAATCTACGTTTTGGACAAGGTTCTCCATTGGATTGAAAAGAATGGCGGAGCAGAAGGAATGTTAAAGCGCAACAAGGAAAAGGCTGACTACCTTTACGACTTCCTCGACAATTCTGACTTCTACCATGCAACGACAGAAAAAGGCAGTCGCTCTCTTATGAACGTTCCTTTCCTTACAAAATACTCGACAGGCTCAACTGACGAAGCCAGCCTCGCAAAAGAAAAGGAAATCAACGACAAATTCGTAAAAGAAGCAAAAGCGGCTGGTCTTGTAAACCTCAAAGGCCACCGTCTTGTAGGCGGAATGCGCGCCTCTATCTACAACGCAATGAGCCTTGACGGCGTAAAAGCGCTTGTAGAATTTATGAAAAAATTTGCCGCAGAAAACTAATAAAAACTGGAGAAATAAAATGTTCAAAATTCAAACCTTAAATAAAATCAGCGTAGTCGGACTTAACAACTTTCCGCGCGACAATTACGAAGTAGCTTCAGAACTCAACAATCCGGACGCAATTCTTGTACGCTCAGCAGACATGCACGAAATGGCTCTTTCAGAAAATACAAAGGCCGTAGCCCGCGCAGGAGCAGGAACGAACAACATTCCTTGCAAAGAACTCGCAGAAAAAGGCGTAGTAGTATTCAATACTCCTGGAGCAAACGCAAACGCAGTTAAAGAACTCGTAATTCTCGCCCTCCTCATTTCAAGTCGTCCAGTCGTAGCAGCGAACAAATGGGTAAACACAGAACTCACTGGCAAAGGCGATGAAATTGCAGCCTTAGCAGAAAAAGGCAAGTCAAAATTTGTCGGACCGGAATTAAAAGGCAAAACACTCGGCGTAATCGGACTCGGCGCAATCGGTGCGCAGGTTGCAAACACAGCAATCGCCCTCGGAATGAACGTAATCGGATATGATCCTTTTCTTTCTGTAAAGGCCGCTCTTTCCCTCGACCTTAACGTAAAAGTTTCAGAAACTCTCGAAGGAATCTATGCAAAAGCAGACTACATTACAATCCACGTACCACAGACAGACGAAACAAAGGGAATGATTAACGCAGCGTCAATCAAAACAATGAAAGACGGAGTTCGTATCATAAACCTTGCGCGTGGCGGACTTGTAAACAACGCAGACATTCTTGCAGCCCTCGAAAGCGGAAAAGTTGCAGCACACGTGACAGACTTTGCTGACGAAGCCTTAATGAACAATGACAAAGTAATATGCCTTCCACACCTTGGCGCTTCAACTCCAGAAGCAGAAGACAACTGCGCAGTTATGGCAGTAAAAGAACTTCGCGACTTCCTCGAAACAGGCGCAATCACAAATTCTGTAAACTTTCCTCGCGCAACAATCGACTCTCAGATTCCAGCGAACGGAACACGCCTTTGCATTCCACACAAAAATGTACCAGGAATGATTGCTAAATTCACAACAATTCTCGGCGATGCAAAATTAAACATTGCAGGAATCGTAGACCAGAGCCGTGGCGACATCGCTTATGCCATGATTGACGTAGACGGAAAAGTTTGCGAAGAAAGCCTTAAGCTTCTCGAAAACTGCGAAGCCGTAATCAGCGTACGCACAATTTACGCATAATTTTTAAGCATATTAGCCACAAACCGGAAAATTTCTTTACATAAACAGAAATTTTCCGGTTTAAAATCCTTCCCACTATTCTTGACTATTTTTTTTCTTACGATATTTCTAAGCTACATATAAATTAAAAAAATATACTTTCCTTTTTAGAGAATTCTGCTTATTTTTAAGTTAACAAAAGCCATTCAATTTTATTAAAAACTGGAGGAAGATATGGAAATCACACTCACAAAAGGCAATTTCGAAGACGAAGTATTAAAATCAGAAATTCCTGTTCTTGTTGACTTTTGGGCAAGCTGGTGCGGCCCATGCAAAATGCTCGCTCCGACCGTTGCACAGATTGCAGAAGAATACAGCGGAAAAATAAAGGTCGGCAAAGTAAACGTTGATGAGGAAGAATCACTTTCCCGCGAATACGGAATCGTAAGCATTCCGACAGTAATTCTCTTTAAAAACGGAAAACCAGAAAAAACTTCAATCGGCCTTGTTCCAAAAGAAACACTGGTTTCAATGCTCGGCTAGAACACTGTTCAAAAACATTCACTCAACTGCGGCAATAAAACAAAACATTACCGCAGTTAAAAAATGATTTTATACAAAAAAAACGCAAAAAAAGCGTTTGTATTGACCTATGAATGTATTTTCATAAGAATACTCGTACAAAAAGACGTATTTTTTTAGTTTACGAGGTATTTTATGAAAAAAATTATCAAATCATTTGCATTTATTGCAGGAATTTCGGCTTTTTTTGCATTTTTCCTAGGATGCGCTTCATGCAAGACCGAAGACAATTCAATTCCAGAAAACACTTCAGCTCCAGAACAAAATCCAAACCTAAAAGAACAGACACTTTATTCAATTCCAGGCGAAAAACCCGAAACAAACGGATTTTTTGATTGTGGAGATTTTTCTTTTCCAAACACAAAAATCATTTTAATTGACGACAAAACTTATCCGACATCAGACAAAAAAACAGACGCTTTTATCGCAGCAATTCAAAAAGAAGACAAAAAACTCATCGTAATCGACGGCGACATCGACCTGAGCTATGGAAAAGTCTCAGATTCAGACCACAGCTACTTTGACGAATTTGAAGCCGACGGAAAAAGAAAACACGCCGACCTTATTTACAAAGTCACATCAAACACGGCAATCGTCGGAAAACAGAACGCACGCTTAAAGTTCGGCGGACTTTGGATTAAAAACGTAAACAACATAATAATCCGCAATATTGAATTTTACGACGCACACGGCTCAACAGAAATCGACACAAAAATCAACAAAGATTCAAAGGCAAGCATCGATTCAATCAATATCGAAAACGCAAACAATGTTTGGATTGACCACTGCACTTTCAGCGACGGAAAATGCGTAGACCTTGTAAGAAATTTCAACCACGACGGACTTCTGGACATTAAAAAAGGAAAATGCATAACCGTTTCTTACTGCGAATTCTTCAATCACGACAAAGTAATGCTGATCCGTCCAAACGACAAATTTTCAAATCCGGAAGAATGCGAAATAACACTTCATCACAACTACTTCCACGATTCAATCCAGCGCATGCCAAGAAGCCGCGGAGTAAACGCGCACATCTACAACAATTATTTTGACAACATCGGCACAAACGAAAACAAAGGAAGCAGCCTCGGTCCAGGAATTGGTTCAATGTATGTCGTAGAAAACAACTTTTTCGGAAAACACGCGCAGACAGCCGTAAAATACTACGACAAATCTGAAAAAACAGACCCGACATTCTCAAAATTCTACCAGAGCGGAAACATTCCTCAGCTCAACGCCTCAAACTGCGCCTATGACAAAGTAGACAAGACAAAAGATTTTGAAGCGCACCTGACTTCAGAAAAACCATTTGCAATAAACTACAACTACAGACTGGACGAAACTTCTTCTCTAAATGAAGCAACAGTAAAAAAAGTAGGAGCTGGAAACCTAATGAAATTTGAAAGATAATTTTTATACGGGCGGCTTTTTGCATTGCAAAAACCAGGCTATCCGGGGTTCCGCTGTCGCTTCATTCCTCCGGAACGGCTAACCGCCGCCCCTCCTATCCTTGCCGCAAGGCAAGGACGTGCGCTTTTTAGCGCACTGCATAATCGACGAGTTTTGTGCAAACAAAACTCGCAGCA
>NZ_DAVZIU010000004.1:26554-108945 GCF_052273165.1 Treponema berlinense
TACCGCCAGGTATGCAAGCATCCTTGCCGCAGGCAAGGACGTGCGCTTTTTAGCGCACTGTATAATCGACGAGTTTTGTGCAAACAAAACTCGCAGCATACCGCCAGGTATGCAAGCATCCTTGCCGCAGGCAAGGACGTGCGCTTTTTAGCGTTTGTATCCTGCAAAAACCTAAAAAAAACACTATTCATAGCGTTTTAACACAAAGTTATTAGGAATAATTACTAATAAAGTCTTTCTTCTGTTGCACTTTTTTGTCAAATCCACTATAGTCTTAACTAACAGAAACAGTCGCATTTTTTAACAAAATTGCGAATTATATACAAATTTGCTTGAATAAATACGAGCCCTGTAAAAACTGTTTTTGAAACATCAAAAAAAGGAAAATTCGACTTACGGAGTTTCCGCAGGCTTAGCAGACTAGTCTTAAATTCAAGACTGTTTTTGCGCGTTTTTTTCCATTTTTGTAAAGTTTTCCCGCCATTACGCAGGTTTACTTCAATTTGTTTCAAATTCTTTTGCACGCGTGCTCCGTTTTTTTCAAGAAAGGAGAACTTTTATGGCAGAAGCATGGAACGGTTTCAAAGGACGCCTTTGGAAAGAAGAAGTAAACGTTCGCGACTTTATCCAGAACAACTACACACCTTATGACGGCGACGAAAAATTCCTCGCAGGTCCTACAGAAGGTACAAACAAGCTCTTTGCAAAATTGCAGGAACTTCAGAAGGCAGAGCACAACAAAAAAGCTGTAGGTCTTGACGGAAAAGAAAGAACTGGCGTTCTCGACATGGACACAGACATCGTTACCGGTCTTACAGCTCACAAACCTGGCTATATCGACCCAGAATTGAAAGATCTTGAACAGGTTGTTGGTCTTCAGACAGACAAACCTCTCAAAAGAGCATTCATGCCTTACGGTGGAATTAAAATGGCAGAAGAGTCATGCGAAATGTACGGCTACACTCCAAACCCAGAACTCCACAAAATTTTTACAGAATACCACAAAACTCACTCAGACGCTGTATTCCAGGTTTACACACCAGAGATTCGTGCAGTACGCCGCTCTCACATTTTGACAGGTTTGCCTGATACTTACGGACGTGGTCGTATCGTTGGAGACTACCGCCGTATCGCTCTTTATGGTATCGACTACCTCATCAAAAGCAAGGAAGCTGACAAAGCAAACATTGGCGACGGAACAATGACTGAAGAAGTTATCCGCCTCAAGGAAGAAGTTGCTGATCAGATTAAGGCTCTCAAAGGTCTTAAAGAAATGGCTGCTCTCTACGGCTTTGATATTTCTAAACCAGCTACAACAGCAAAAGAAGCTGTACAGTGGTTGTACTTCGGTTACCTCGGCGCAATCAAAACTCAGAACGGTGCTGCAATGTCAATCGGACGTGTTTCAACCTTCCTCGACATTTACATCAACCGCGACCTCGAAGCTGGCTTAATCACAGAATCTCAGGCACAGGAACTTGTTGACCATTTCGTAATGAAGGCACGCATGGTTCGCTTTGCACGTATCGAATCATACAACAACCTCTTCTCTGGCGACCCAGTTTGGGCAACACTCGAAGTTGGCGGTCTTGGACAGGACGGACGTTCACTTGTTACAAAGAACGACTTCCGTTTCCTCCATACTCTCGAAAACATGGGACCAGCTCCAGAACCAAACATGACAGTTCTCTATTCTAAGAGACTTCCAGAAAACTTCCGCCGCTATGCAGCAAAGATTTCTATCGATACATCTTCAATCCAGTACGAGAACGACGATGTAATGCGCCCGGTTTGGGGTGATGACTACTCAATCTGCTGTTGTGTATCTGCAACTCAGACAGGAAAAGAAATGCAGTTCTTCGGAGCGCGCGCTAACCTCGCAAAAGCACTTCTTTACGCTATCAACGGTGGTCGCGACGAGCCGGATGGACTTACACCAGGCGTTCAGGTTGGACCTTGCTACCAGCCAATTACTGCCGATGTACTCGATGCTTCTAACTACAACGAAGTTGTTGCTAAATACAAGCAGATGCTCGAATGGCTTGCTGGAATCTATGTAAACTCATTAAACGCAATCCACTACATGCACGACAAATACTATTACGAAGCTGAAGAACTTGCTCTCGAAGACACAAACCTCAAGAGAACATTCGCTACAGGTATCGCAGGATTCTCACACGTTGTAGACTCACTTTCTGCTATCAAATATGCAAAAGTTAAGGTTGTTCGTGGCGATGTTGAAATCAAAGACAAGAAAACAGGCGCTGTAAAAGAAGTTGTTAAGGGATTGGCAAAAGACTTTATCGTTGAAGGCGACTTCCCACGCTACGGTCAGGACGATGACCGCGCAGACGCAATTGCAGTTCAGTTGCTCAAAGATTTCATGACAATGATCAGAAAGCACCCGACATACCGCAATGCAGAACCAACAACATCAATCCTTACAATCACTTCAAACGTTGTATACGGAAAAGCTACAGGCGCTCTTCCAGATGGACGTAAAGCTCATGAACCATTCTCACCAGGAGCTAATCCAAGTTACGGCGCAGAAACAAAGGGCTTGATCAAATCTTTGAACTCTGTTGCTAAGCTTCCATACGAATACGCTTTGGACGGTATTTCTAATACACAGACAATCAACCCAAGCGCACTCGGACACAACGAAGAAGAAAGAATCGACAACCTTGTAAACGTTCTCGACGGATACTTCGATTGCGGTCCAGAATCAGGACATGCTGGTTCTCACCACCTCAACGTAAACGTATTCGGAGTTGAAAAACTCAAGGACTGCCAGGCTCATCCTGAAAAACCAGAATATGCAAACTTCACAGTACGCGTTTCTGGATACGCAGTTCGCTTTATCAACCTTACAAAAGAACAGCAGGACGACGTAATCGCTCGTACTTGCCACGCTTCTCTGTAAGCTAAAATGTTGAATTAGCGACAACAAGGCCACTTCGGTTTTAAAACTGAAGTGGCCTTTTTTATGTTTTTCAACTTCGAAAAATCCATAAATGTTAGTATTAACAATCATATTTTTCATCATTTTTCATCATTTTTCATTATTTTTCATTATTTTTCATTATTTTTCATTATTTTTCATTATTTTTCATATTAAAAAATACAGATTTTATAAAACCGATATCGTTATACTGCAAAAAGTACAATGAAATTTATTTTCAATAAATACGATACTGTCATACAGGGTTATCTCTAAAAATCATTTTTTTCGAAATTTTATTAACTTTTCTATTTAAAAATACAAATCACAAAATATTCTCTTTTCTTTCTTTCCTGCATTGATTTTTTGCCGTAAAAGTTCGGGGATTTTATGATGCAAAATTCAATATTACATAATATGGAGGATATTATGAAAAAAAGTTTAAGAGCTGGAATGGCTCTAACAAGTCTTGTTTTTGCCGCAGGGCTTGTTTTTTCCGGATGTCTGGCAATTTCTGACGGAGAATCAGAAGACACTAAAACAACTTCGGAAATTTCAGCAGTTTCCCTCAATCGCGCCGCTGCCTCTTATTCTGGAACAAGCGGAATTTTAGGTTCGATAACATCTGCTACCCCAACAGGTTCTGGTCTTACTGGTGTAAAAGCCCAAGGCTGGCTCAACAGCGCTTACATAGTGTGGACTGGCTCTTCTTCAAGTTACACGGTCACATGCGACGGACAAACCGTAAGTTCTTACCTTACACGAAAAATCGGAAACCAGTGGAGATGTGATATTCCTGGTCTTGCAAAAGGAAATCACACAATAAAAGTTACAAGCGGCTCTTCTTACCTTTCTGCAACAGTCAGCGTAGAGCAAGCCACGACAGAACAGGATTCGCTTTTTACGGCACAATCACACCAGGAGCATACAAGGCTGATGGAACCCTAAAAGACAATGCTGTTGTTCTTTATGTAAACGAATCAACAAAAGATAAGGTTTCTCTTGACGTTGTAACATCTTCAAAAGGAGCAACAACAACGTGCACAGGACTTCAGAACATTCTAAATGCGTTCAAAAAAGGCTATGACAACCGGCCTTTGTGCGTCCGCTTAATTGGAAAAGTAACAGACTTTGCAACCATGGACAACGGAGATATTATGATTTCTGGTTCAAGCGCTTCAAAACCTCTTTCAAACGGACTTACTATTGAAGGAATCGGGTCTGACGCAACAGCGTACGGCTGGGGAATCCGTATAAAAAATGCACAGTACGTTGAAATTTCAAATATCGGTTTTATGATGGTTGATTCTGCCGAAGGCGATAACGTTTCGCTCCAACAGTCAAACAAAAATGTTTGGGTTCATAACTGTGATATGTTCTACGGCGCTCCAGGCGGAGATGCTGACCAGAAAAAAGGCGACGGTGCTTTGGACTGCAAAAAATCAACATACGTTACATTCTCTTACAACCATTTCTGGGATTCAGGAAAATGCAATCTTCTTGGTTTGAGCGAAGGAACAACATCTGACCTTTATATCACTTATCACCACAACTGGTACGATCATTCTGATTCACGTCATCCACGCTGCCGCTACTATTCTGCGCACATTTACAACAACTATTACGACGGAAATTCAAAGTACGGTGCAGGCGCCTGCCTTGGAGCTTCTTTATTTATGGAGTCAAACTATTTTAGAAACTGTAAATATCCGATGATGATTTCCATGCAGGGTTCTGATCTTTTTGCAGGAACTTCTTCAAAAAACAGCGCAAATTCTACTTTCTCAAAAGAAGCAGGCGGAATGATTAAAGCTTACAACAACACAATGACCGGAACTTACTACTTCATTCCTTATGGCGGAACTTATTCAGGAGCAGACACGTATTCCGATTTTGACGCATATGTTGTTTCTTCAAAATCTGCAACAGTTCCATCTTCTGTAGTTTCTCTTTCAGGTTCAAACAAATACAACAACTTCGACACTTCTTCGGTTATGTATTCTTACACAGCAGATTCTCCAGAAGATGCAGTTAAAAATGTAAAAAAATATGCAGGACGTATTGAAGGCGGAGATTTTACTTACACATTCCCAGACATTGCTGACAAAAGTTACGATGTTGACACAACATTAAAGACAAAGCTTGAAAACTATACTGGAGCAACAACCGCATACAACGAAGCAAGTTCATCAGAATCTTCAGACAGCTCTTCTTCTGGAGGAAGTTCAGGTTCGACTTCGAGCGGAGCTTCATCAGAAAGTTCTTCTGGCAGTTCTTCATCAGGAAGCTCTTCAACTTCAACCGTCACTTCTGCAAAATTGAGCGCTGATTCTTATTCAACTGGAACTATTTCTTCAGACACGGTTTACGGCGACTTTACTATTCTTGCAACAAGCAAAAAAAATGTAAAAATCTCTTCATCATCCGCAACATACGGTTCAACTTCTTACAAAAAAGCCTGGGATTTACAGGGCGGTGCTGACGGACTAAAACCGACTTACCGTGCATTTACAGTAACTCTTGCAAAAGGAGCAACAGTTTCTGTAATTGCAAATGCTTCAAGCGACAGAACACTCAATATTTCCAACGGAAGTAAAGTTGTAAGCAGCGCTTCTGTAGGAACTTCTGCAAGTCTTTTCTCTTACACCGCAACATCGGCAGGAACTTACTATATTTATTCAAAATCAAGTTCAATTCGTATTTTTGAAGTAAATGTAACTGGCGCTGTTGCAAGTTTTAAGACAATTGAACTCAGTGCAAACAACCTTGCGCACGGAACTTTTTCTTCAAACGTGACAAGTGGCAGCTTTAAAATCTATGCTACAAGTTCAAAAAAAGTAACAGTTCCTTACATTGCATCAGCAACTTACGGCGGAACAACTTACACTCAGACTCTTGCACTTGGTGGTGGCGGTTCTGCAGGTTCATATAGATGTGTTGGCTTCGATGCAATTTCTGGTTGTAAGGTGACAGCTTATGCTTACGGCGCTTCTGGACGCTATCTTGCCCTTGTAAAAGCAGACGGCACAGTTGTTTCTAAAAAAGAAGTAACTGCAAGCCTTGCTTCTTATAGTTTTGATATACCTTCAGACGGAACATATTATCTTATGTCTACAGCCTCGGGAATCAATATAAACTACATAAAAGTCAATAAATAAACAAAATCGGCTGTTCAATTAGGACAGCCAGTTAATTTGAAAAGTTATTCTTCATAAAGTCAAAGAGGAAAAATATGAAAAAAGTTTTTTTTAAAACAGCAGGTATTTTTTTGGCTAGCCTGTTGATGTTTGGATGTTCTAACCTTTCAGTTTCGGAATCAGAGCCGACAGAAGATATAGCTAGAGTTGCAGCGACAGAACAATCGACTGGTTCAATCACATCTAAATATTCAGGAGCAAGATTTTCAACCCAGGCAGCTTCTATTCTTGGAGTAAGCCTTAAAACAAATTAAGTTTTTTAGAATAACATTGAACTTATAAATAAAACAAAAATCCCGGACAGAAGAGAAAATCTTCTATCCGGGATTTTTTGCGTTAGGGACATTAGGGGCGGCAAAGCCGTTGCAAAGCAATGCCAACCCCGTTTGGCCCGACGGCAGTTGTAGCGCAAGCGCGACGCAAGCGGAAACTGCCGGAACGCCATTAATCTAGCGCCACATATCCTTTTCTTCTTCAGAAGGAGCAGTATAATAACCCAAATAACAGACAATATCTCCTGCCCATTGAGAAATTGCCAAAGCATCTGCTTCCGGAGTATTCACTGTAAACGAAATTGCATCGTTATCATCGCAGTATTTTTGACAAGTTTTAAAATCTTTTTTCAAAAGCGCAGCTTCGGCTTTTTCGAGAAGTTTGTATTTTTTCTGAACAGAATCTTCCTTGGAAATTTTTGCCGGCTTTTTTGATTTATAATTTTTAAGGTCGTAATTCTGCTTTGTCAAACCTCCGTTTATGCCTGCAAACGGATCTACACTTTTTTTTGAAGAAGATGATGACGAAGATGTTGTTCCTGTCGACTGTTTGTTGCCTTTTATTCTGCCTTCGATTCCTTTCATAGCGCTTTTCCAGCCAGGCTCAGCAAAACAAGCAGATGCCGCAATTAAAACTGCAAGTGCAATTTTTGTTTTTTTTGATGTTTTCATATAGAACCTCCAAAAAGAGAAAAATCTAAACTTTCTGACTTTTCTCTGACGCTGTTAAACACTAAATTCATTATAAACGACAAAATCCAAAAATACATTAAAATTAAGAAAAATTATTTTTCTTAATGCCGAAAATTTGTTAGATTATTATAGAAAGAATTAGATTTTTACGAGGTACAAGATGAAAGGATACATTCACCAGTTTGAAAGTTTTGGTTGTGTAGACGGTCCAGGTTCACGTTTTATAGTTTTTACAGCTGGATGCAATATGCGCTGTAAATTCTGTCACAATCCGGACACCTGGATTATGAAAGAAGGCAAACTTTGGGAACCGGCAGATGTCTTAAAAGAAGCGCTTTCCTGCCGTTCGTACTGGGGTAAAAAAGGCGGAATTACAGTAAGCGGCGGAGAACCTCTGTTGCAAATTGATTTTTTAATCGAACTCTTTACGCTTGCAAAAAAAGAAGGCGTCAATACCTGCATTGACACAGCTGGAGAACCGTTTACAAAAGAAGGCGAATGGTTTGAAAAATTCAAAAAATTGATGGAAGTTACAGACATTCTTCTTATGGACATCAAGCACATAAACGAAGAAGAGCACGTAAAACTCACAGGCAAAACCGGAAAAAACATCCGCGAAATGTTTGCCTATCTCGACGAAATTCAAAAGCCAATCTGGATTCGTCACGTGCTTGTTCCAGGAATTACAGACAACGACGAATATTTGACTCAGACAAGGGATTTTATCCGCACTCTTTCAAATGTTTACCGCGTTGAAATTCTTCCTTACCACAATCTTGCAATTTCAAAATACCGCGACCTGGGAATCAAATATGCCCTCGAAGATACGCAAATGCCGTCCGCAGAACGAATCGAAAACGCAAGAAAGATTTTAGAATGCGATAAATATACACGCTGGCAGGAATAAAATAAGAATTCTGGTGGCCGGGGCTACAAAGCCCCGCCGGGCTTTGCGTGGCTGCGACCAAACGCAAGCGTTTGTTTGCCTGCGGCACCACTCCAATCCCTGCCACAAAAGCAGCAGGTCAGATAATTTTAGTATTACTTTTTTGCAAGACTTGTGTTCTTTTGTGCACCGTTAAAGAAAGAAGCCACATCTGAATTAAAACGGCCTTCAAGTTTTACCCGGTACGCGCTGATTTTTGCAACGTAGTTTAAAGTGTGCTGAGGTGTCTTATTTGCACGAACCCTTGTTGTACCAGCGTTGTACATAGCAAGCGCAGTCACATCATTTCCTGTTCCAGCCAAATCCATGCACCAGCGCAAATGAATCATTCCGTATTTTGCACTTACTTCAGGATTGAAAAATTCTGATTCGGTCAAATGCGGAAAAGACGCGCTGTTTAATTGAAAAAGTCCTCTATCAACAGTTGCATTTGAATTTCTGTTGATTGCATCCGGCTTAAAGCGGCTCTCTACAAACGCAAGGCTAAATGCGAGGCTCAATGGAATATTGTTTCTGTCGGCATTTTCAAGGATTGAAAGCGCAACAAGACGGTTACCTGTCACCTGAGTGTAAAACCATTCGACAGATGCGCGAGAGCTAGGCTGTCTGTAAAGCTCTAGACCGCGGTCATTCTCGTTTGAAAATTCAAAATATTCTGGTTTAAATCCAACTTCGAGCGCTAATTCTTCTGAATATTTTGCATTGGCTAATTCAGCATAAGAATCAAGAACAGATTCTGTTTCTCCAGAGGGAAGTAAAAAATATATCAGCAAGCACACACTTAAAAACAAAACGCTGACAGGAAGAACTCCCCTGAACAATTTTGCAGTATATGAACTCATAATGGATTCATAGTTGCACATTTCAATACTAATTTCAATTAGAGATTTTAGAATAAATTGTAATAACCTGCATTATTTTCAACAAAATTCCGTTATATGCGATATTTTTTTGATTTTATGCAGGTTTTTAACCTAATAAAGCACAACGTCCTCAGTACATGGCTTTTTTGCAAAATAAACATACTGCGGATGTTTTTCTGAAATTTTCTCTAAAAAATCGCTCAAAACATCGGCATCGTCGGCAACTTCGCTTACAAGGGCCATTCCAATAACTGATTTGCAGTCTTTTACGCGGCGTGCTGTATGCTTCATTGCGTTGTTAAACTGCCCTGGAGTTGCTTTTTTATCGTAAACAGGCTCCAAAAAAACAAATTCGTTTTTTTCTTCAAGAGCTTTTAACTGGTCGCGCAGTTGTGCAAGAAAATTTTCATCGTATTCTTCTTCTGCGCCTTCTACCTCGCTCCATTTTACAGGAAAAACCATTTTTTCTGTTACAGGAACTTCTTCTCCTGTTGTTTTATATAGTTTATGATTTTTTGATTCAAAATTTTTTTCAAATTTCATATTTGCTCCAGTCTGTATAAATAAAAAAAGCCCCTGACCAAAAGGTCAAGAGCCTCCCCCATTTCTCACCCAAAAACTATTCGGTAAGAATTTTGATTACTTCAGCTTTGTCCTGTGTATTAAGAATCTGCTGACGTTTCTCTGCACTCTTGAACAAAAGGCTTACTTCTGCCAAGAACTGAAGATGTGGACCAGTCTTGTTTACTGGTGAAAGTGTCATAATAAAGATACGGCATGGTTCCTGATCCAAAGAATCAAAATCAACTGGATTGTCAGAAATACCGATACATGCTACTAAATCAGATACCGTGTCTGTTTTTCCGTGTGGAATAGCGATTCCGTGCTTCATACCAGTAGACATTTTTCGTTCACGGTCGAGTACACATTCGCGGGCAGCAGCCTTGTCAGTTACTTTTCCCGCCTTAATTAAAATTTCAAGCATCTCGTCGATGATGTCTTCTTTTGTTTTGCCCTGCAGATGAAGTTCTACAGTTTCAGGTGTTAATACAGTTCTTAAGTCCATAATTTTAGTTTACCTTCCCTTGTTACCAAAGTCAAGAATTTTTTTCTTAAAAATAACCAAAGATATTTTGGTTAGTCCCTGATTCTGGTTTTATTACCTGTCAAAAATAAAACCCAGAATGTGATTTTATTATACTACCGTTTTTGTTTTTATTGAAGTTTAAATATTGTTTTTCTATAATAAAAATGAAGATTTTAAAGTTTCGTGTCTTTTGGACAAGGGATTGAAGCGGTGAGCGCAGCGAAAACAAAGGCTTGCCTTTGGTCGAAGGCGAATGCCGGAGCCGCGGAAAGCCCGGTTTTTGCAAAGCAAAAATGGCCCCAAATTAAAATTAAATTTATATTTATATAGAAAGGAATGTTAATATGTCAGATACTTCTAAATTTTTGGCTGATATTCAGAGAATTAAAAAGCACGTTCGCGCTGACAATGGAGGAAAATACGACGGCAGAAAAGTTTGTGAGCAGATTTCAAGTCTTTTTGCTTCTTCAAACAGAAATGCCGGCGATTTGGCAAGGTCGATTGCAGATTATTGGCTGAATTCTTATATTTTTGCCTCGACCGACGTCAAAAATGAACCTTCGCAGGAAAACATCGACAGAATTACGGTTTTTCAGAACTTTTTGGACGGAGATTCTGACGAAGATTATTCGATTTTGACTGGCGACGACTGGGAAACTCTCAAGGACTTTTGCGATGACGAAGCTGAAAATTTGGATTTGGACAGTTTGCAGAATTTTATGAGCATAATTCTTGATAACGGCGCACTTTAATTTTTATGATTAGCGATAACGAAATTGTAAATTTGTATTCGGAATGCAGACAGTGTCCGCGAAAATGCGGAGTAAATAGATTTGCTGGAAAATCAGGTTTTTGTCTCGAAAACGCTGATCTGAAAGTTTCGGTGGCGTGTCTGCACTTTGGAGAAGAACCTCCTGTTACTGTTCATTCTGGAAGCGGAACTATTTTTTTGACTGGATGCAACCTGCGTTGTGCTTTCTGCCAGAATTATCAGATAAGCCAGCAGGGAATAGGAAAATCTGTTTCTAAAGAGGAATTTGCGGAAATCTGCCTTAGGCTTGAAAATGCCGGCGCAGAAAATATAAATCTTGTTACGCCGAGCCATCATATTCCAAAACTTGCGCAATTTATTGAGGAAGCTAAAAAACGCGGACTCAAACTGCCTGTCTGCTGGAACAGTTCTGGTTATGACAGCATTGAAATGCTCGAAATGCTCGACGGACTGGTGACAATTTTTTTGCCGGATTTTAAGACTCTGAGCGCTGAACTTTCTAAAAAACTGTGTTCGGCAGAAGATTATCCTGAAACTGCAAAAAAAGCCCTTTTGTGGATGATTGAACACAATCCGCTTAAATTTGCCAACGTTGAAAAAAATGGTGTAACAAAACAAAAACTCCTTCAAGGCGTAATAATACGCCACCTTTTTTTGCCGGGGCGTTTTGAAGAAACAGTGGATGTACTTTCGTGGCTCAAAGAAAATGCAGACAAAAAAGCGATAATTTCGCTTATGAACCAGTATACTCCGGTTCCTTTTGCTGGAAGCGAAGATGAACTTAAAAGACGGAAAAATGCGCTTTCTGCAATCGAAAACAGGCTTGTAAATACGACCGAAGACCAGGATTTGCGCGATATGATAGAAGCTTTTGATTTTGACTTGCTTTTTTATCAGGATTTGAGCACTGATACGGACTGGCTTCCAGACTTTACAAAAAAACAGCCTTTTTCAAATAAATTGGCAAAACCTGTCTGGCACTGGAAAAACGGTTTTATAGAATAAAAAATAACCTCAAAATGTCATTTTTGCCTTTCAGTGTGTTATAATGAGAAAAATGTCGATTTTTGGATTGTCTTGCAATAATCGGCAAAGTTTTTTCAAAAAAAATGCACAAAACGGAGGAAAAAATGACCTTTTCTTACAATGAATTTCATATTTCGCGGACGGTCAGAAACGCCTGTAATTTTTCTGAAGGGCTTTTTTCTTCGAGCGGCAACGTTATTCTTGTAAATTTGCCAGCTGTGAGAACTTTTCAGGCAAAATTCAACGAATACCTAAAAAAGAACGGAAAAACAGAAGTAAGCGCAGGAACTCTGAACGCAATGGGTCTTTTGGACGAGGTTTTTCATCTTGCGTGTTGGACTTACAGAAGACAAAAATATCCAGACGCATTTAAAGAAATTTTAGCTGAACTTGATTCAAAATTTTCCAAGGAAAAAGTCGATTCCCTTTTGACAGCTTTTTGCGAGGAATTTCCACCGGTTGCGGTTTACAAAGGTGAATGTTCTATTCAAGATTTTTTGAACACGGAAATGGTTGAACGAAAGACAAACCGCACGCGCACAAACCGGGAACAGACGCTCGAAGAGGTGATTATGCTTCATCTGGCGAACGAAAATCCTGCTTTTAAGCCTTTTTATCCGCTTTTTGACGATTCTAATTTAGAAAAAAAATCAATTTATATCGAATCCTGGAAACTTATTCAGTCTTATTTTAAACAGTTGCCTTTTTGGGGAACTTACGGTCACGATTTAATTTCGTTTTTAAAAGAACCTGTAAAATTTGCCCCGGACAATCTGCAAGAACAGTTGAATTATGTCCGCACCCATTGGGCTGAGCTTTTTTTGCCAGGTGAAGGCGAAGGTGAAAATTACTGGCTTAAAAGACTTTTTGGAGGAAGCGATCTTCTGGCTGAAGAATGGAAACCGGAATGGCGTCCGACAAACGGTGGAAGTCCGGACATGAGCCCTCCAAACTACGACTATTTAATGAAAGAATATGAAAGGTTTAGCAGCGACAAAGAATGGATGCCTCGCGTTGTTTTGATGGCAAAAACCGTCCTTGTATGGCTTTTTCAGCTTTCTAAAAAATACGGAAGGGAAATTTCAAGACTGGATCAGATTCCTGACGAAGAACTGGATTTGCTGCGCGACAGGGGTTTTACAGGACTTTGGCTAATCGGTCTTTGGGAGCGTTCTTCTGCAAGCAAGAGAATAAAACAGTTATGCGGAAATCCAGAGGCGGCGGCAAGCGCCTACTCCCTCGAAGATTACGAAATTGCTTCTAACCTTGGTGGCTGGGACGCGCTTCAAAACCTGCGCACAAGGCTCTGGCAGCGCGGAATCCGTCTTGCAAGCGACATGGTTCCAAATCACACTGGAATGGATTCTAAATGGGTGGTTGAAAAACCGGATTTGTTCGTTCAAAGACGCGACAATCCTTTTCCGCAGTACACATTTAACGGCGTAAACTTGAGCCACGACAGCAGGGTTGCAATCTATCTGGAAGACCATTATTACTCAAAAAACGACTGTGCCGTTGTCTTTAAGCGCGTTGATACTCAGACTGGCGACACACGCTATATTTACCACGGAAACGACGGAACAGGAATGCCATGGAACGATACTGCTCAAATTGATTTTTTAAATCCACAGGCCCGAGAAGAAGTTATGCAGGAAATTCTGCATGTTGCAAGGAACTTTCCGATTATACGCTTTGATGCGGCTATGGTTTTGGCAAAAAAGCACATAAAACGGCTTTGGTATCCAGAACCAGGAAAAGGTGGCGACATTGCAACCCGAAGCGAATATGCTCTTTCGGCAGAAGAATTTGAAAAAAGAATTCCAAATGAATTTTGGCGCGAAGTTGTTGACCGTGTTGCAAAAGAAGTTCCTGACACTCTCCTTCTTGCAGAAGCATTCTGGATGATGGAAGGATATTTTACACGAACACTGGGAATGCACCGCGTTTACAATTCAGCCTTTATGAACATGCTTAAAAAGGAAGAAAACTTTAAGTATCGTTCGACCGTAAAAAACACGATTGCCTTTGATCCTCAGATTTTAAAGCGCTATGTAAATTTTATGAACAATCCGGACGAAGAAACGGCAGTTGCCCAGTTTGGAAAAGGTGACAAGTATTTTGGTGTCTGCACGCTTATGATAACAATGCCGGGACTACCAATGTTTGGACACGGCCAGATTGAAGGGTTTGAAGAAAAATACGGAATGGAATACATGCGCTCTTACCGCGACGAACCTCCTGACCAGTATTTAATTGACCGGCACAACCACGAAATTTTTCCGCTCCTCAAAAAACGCTATCTGTTTGCAGGAGTTGAAGACTTTTTGTTCTACGATGTCTGGAACAACGGAAGCGTAAACGAAAACGTCTTTGCTTATTCAAACCGTTGCGGAGGCGAATATACACTCGTTTTCTACAACAACAAATACGAACGCGCGGCCGGCTGGATAAAACAGTCGTGCGAATATGCCGTAAAAACAGGTTCTGGCGAAAACGACAAAAAACTTATCTCGCGCTCACTTTCCGAAGGTTTGGGACTGAATGCACAAGCCGACACTTTTGTAATTTTTTACGAGCAGCGCTCTGCAAAGTGGTACATAAGACGCTCAAAGGATATTTGCGAACAGGGAATGTTTATTGCTCTAAACGGTTTTGAAACTCAGGTCTTTATGAACATTGAGCAGAAAAAAGACATAGACGGCAAACTTGAAGAACTCTGCAACTTTTTGAATGGAAGCGGAACTCCAGACTTAAAAATTGCCTGGCAAGAACTGCATTTTAAGGAAATTTACGAAAAATTCGACATTTTGCTGGACGAAACCGTAAAATTCTTTGAAGAAAGCAAAAAGCCTTCTTGCAGCGAACTTAAGCTTAAACTTGAGGCGCCGCTAAGTGAGTTCTACAAAACTGCTGAAAAATTTGCACCAGCAAAGACAAAAATCAAGATTCCTGCAATAAAACTGGCGCCGGTTCAGAAAAAAGACGACGACTTGAGGCTTAAAAAACAGATTTTGATTTTGCTTGAACCGCTCTCAAAAACGGGATTGTGCCTAAACTGGAATTTGCAGCGCAAGATTGCAGAAAAAATCGAAGGTTCGTACAGTTTCTTTGAAAAATCATTTATTTTTAAAAGCGCAAAGATTGATGAACTTTCGCTAGCAAGACTGCTTGTAAACTCAGAATACAGCAGAAATTTGACGGGCACAAACGAATTTGACGGCGTAAAATGGTTTAACAAAGAGATGATGGAAAATGCCTTAAAAGAAGCCGAAGAAATCCTTTTGGAAGGAGCATCAAAATCCCTGACAGAAAAAATCAAAAAGATTTTTAAGAGTCTTGACAACGCTCAGAAAAAATCTGAATACAAGTGCGAGAATTTCTTGAAAACTTTTGCTCCAAAAAAGAAAAGAACTGCAAAGGCAGCAAAAAAAGATAAAGATGAAAAATCTGTAAAAATTAAAAAAAAGACGGTAAAAAAAGAGTAAAACTTAAATTTTTGCGCAAATTTGATGTTTAACAAATTGATGCGCCAGGAACACGGAAGGCGGCGAAGCCGGTGCAAAGCACCGAGGGCACCGAAGCCTGTAGTACTCCGGCCCGCGAAAGCGGGTGGCGCCCTCAAAAAAAAACGGTGACCGATGCACTTTTTTGACTGTGCTCAATCACCGTTTAACGTCAAACCGCTTTTTTTTAACTATTTGTCGTTTTGAAGGGCATCGTAGCCTGTTTCGCCAGTGCGGATTTTTACAACCCCTGTCACATCGCTTATGAAGATTTTTCCGTCGCCAATGTGTCCTGTGTAAAGGGCTTTGCGTGCCGCTTCGATAACCGTGTCTACTGGAACTTTGCTGATTACGGTTTCAACCTTGATTTTTGGAAGAAGGTTGATTTCGACTGGAGCACCACGGTAATATTCGCTTGCTCCTTTTTGCATTCCACAGCCCATTACATTGCTTACGGTCATGCCGGTTATTCCAATTTCGTTCATTGCAGCCTTGAGTTTGTCAAATTTGTTCTGACGTGTAACGATTACGACCTTGTGTGCAATTGCTTCTTTTGAAGTTGTGCCAGAAACGGGAACACTGAGTGCTGGAATTTCGATGCCAGCATTTTCTGCTTCTTCGACTTCTTCTGATGAATAGGTTGTTGCAAAACCTGCGTATCCAGTATCAAGTCCGTGCTCGAGCTTATCGAGTCCGACAATTTCTTCTTCGGCTGTTACGCGAAGACCGAAAATCTTTTTGATTATAGTGAATAAAATCGTAATTGTCACAACTGTCCAGGCGATTGTCGAAATCATTCCGAGAAGCTGAAGTCCAAGACATTCAAATCCACCGCCGTAAAAAACTCCTGCGAGCTGTTCGCCAGCTTTGTTTGCAATCGAATAGCCTGGGACTGCTGGGTTTGCAAAAAGTCCAACGGCGATTGTTCCCCAAATTCCGTTAAAACAGTGAACTGCAACTGCTCCGACAGGATCGTCAACATGAAGTTTGTAGTCCAAAAACCATACGCCAAATACAACCAAAAGACCTGCGACAATTCCGATTATTGAAGCGCCAAAAGCGTCGGCAACATCACAAGGCGCGGTAATTGCTACAAGACCGGCGAGCGAAGCGTTCAAACACATAGAAACATCTGGTTTTCCGTATTTTATCCATGTAAAAATCATACATGTAACTGTTGCAAGTGCTGGAGCGATTGTTGTCGCTACAAAGATTGAACCGAGCTGGGCGACAGAAGTTGCAGCCGCACCGTTAAATCCGTACCAGCCGAGCCAAAGAATAAATACACCGAGCGCGCCGATTGGAATATTGTGTCCTGGGAAAGCGTGAACATCTGTTACTTTGCCGTCCTTGTCACGCGTAAATTTGCCAATGCGAGGACCGACCATTGCAGCACCGATTAAGGCGCAGATTCCGCCAACCATATGAATACAGTTTGAACCTGCAAAATCGTGGAAGCCAAGCTGTGCGAGCCAGCCGCCACCCCAAGTCCAGTGAGCTTCAATAGGATAGATTACTGCCGAAATTACAGCAGAATAAACGCAGTAAGAAAGAAATTTTGTGCGTTCTGCCATTGCGCCAGACACGATTGTTGCTGTCGTTGCGCAGAATACGAGGTTGAATACAAATCCAGACCAGTCAAAATTGCCGTAATCTGTAAAAATCTGCCAGTTTGGTTTTCCAATCAAACCGAAAAGTGCGTTTTCACCGAGAAAAAGTCCAAATCCAATAAGAATAAAAACAACTGTTCCGATACAAAAGTCCATCAGGTTTTTCATGATGATGTTTCCCGTGTTTTTTGCACGGGTAAAACCTGTTTCGACCATTGCAAATCCGGCTTGCATCCAAAATACGAGGGCGGCGCCTAAAAGAAACCAAACGCCCCACAAGTCGCTAGAAACCGACTTTACCGCTTCCATTAGTGCAGCTGAATCCATAAATTACCTCCAAAAAATAATTCAACAAAAAAAAGCGCGCGGACAGTCCGTCTAAAAAACGAACAAAATCCGCACGCCATTGTGCTTAAAATAAAAATCGCGTTCTGCAATTTTTGTCTTTTTGCTTTTGCCGCCGCGCTATGCGACAGCATTTGTTACAATATAAAACCCAATCGCTTATACTCTGAACAGCAAATCCTCGTAACTTGGGAAAGGTTTATATTCTTCTCCCAAAAGCGGTTCGATTTTGTCTGCTACAGCGCGTGCTTCTTCCATTGCAGGTTTTACTGTATCTGCATAGGCCTTTGCAACTGCAAGAGCGCTTCCTGCTTTTTCGGCTTTTTCGTGCGCTTTTTCGAGTGAATCTGCCTTTTCGGAAAGCTCGTCAACGAGAAGATCTAGTTCGGAAAGAACCTTTGTTTCTGCTGAGGCCTTTGCGCCTGGAACAACCGATTTAAGTTCACTTACAGTCTTTGAAACTGCCGAAATATACTTGTATGCCGCTGGAAGAATGTCTTTTGAAATCATTTCGAGCATTGTGTTTACTTCGATATTCAAAACCTGAGCATATTTTTCAAGCTTGATTTCGTAATGACTTTCCATTTCCTGCTTTGTGTAAACGCCAAGTTCTGTAAAGAGCTTTACATTTTTTGCATCAAGATAATGTTCAACTGCGTCAGGAGTTGTCTTTAATTCAAGAAGTCCGCGTTTTTTTGCTTCAACTTTCCATGATTCATCGTAGCCGTTTCCGTTAAATACGATTCTCCAGTGAGCTTTTACTTCGCGCGCAATCAAAGCGTTGAGAGCTTTTTCAAAATCTGGAGCACTCTCGAGTTCGTCTGCAAAGATTTTTAGAACATCTGCAACAATTGCATCGAGAGTTGTATTAGGACCTGCGATTGAAAGGCTTGAACCTACAGAACGGAATTCAAATTTGTTTCCTGTAAAGGCAAATGGCGAAGTTCGGTTGCGGTCGGTTGAATCCTTCGGAATTGAAGGAAGAACATCAACTCCGATTGTCATTTTTTCGTTTTTGTCCGAAGTGTAAGGTTTTCCGTCTTTGATTGCTTCGAGAACTGCATAAAGTTCGTCGCCAAGATAAACGGAAATAATTGCTGGAGGCGCCTCGTTTGCTCCAAGACGATGATCATTTCCTGCACTTGCAACAGAAATTCTCAGCAAATCCTGGTTCTCGTCGACTGCCTTTAAAATTGCCGTCAAAAACAAAAGAAACTGAGCGTTCGATTCTGGTGTTTTTCCAGGTTCGAGAAGGTTTTCTCCTTCGTTTGTGGACATTGACCAGTTATTATGCTTTCCTGAACCGTTAAGTCCGGCAAATGGTTTTTCGTGAAGAAGACATTCAAGACCATGACGCTTTGCAACTTTCTTCATAACTTCCATTGTGAGCTGGTTCTGGTCTACAGAAAGGTTTGTTGTCGAGAAAATCGGCGCCATTTCGTGCTGGGCTGGAGCTACTTCGTTATGTTCTGTTTTTGAAAGGACTCCGTATTTCCACAAAGTTTCGTTCAAATCTTCCATATATTCTACGATTCTAGGATTAAGGGCCGCAAAATACTGGTCGTCCATTTCCTGTCCTTTTGAAGGTTTTGCTCCAAAAAGAGTGCGTCCAGTCATGCGCAAATCTTTGCGTTCTGAATAAAGCTTGTGGTCTACGATAAAATATTCCTGTTCAGGACCGACTGTAGTTGCAACATGGCTTACTTCTTTTCCGAAAAGTTTGAGGATTCTCTTTGCCTGCTTGTCCAAAGCTTCCATTGAGCGCAAAAGCGGAGTTTTTTTGTCGAGAGCTTCGCCTGTGTAAGAGCAGAATGCTGTTGGAATACAAAGAGTGTGTTCCTTGATAAAAGGATAAGATGTTGGATCCCAAACTGTGTAGCCTCTTGCTTCGAATGTAGCTCTGTGTCCGCCACTTGGAAATGAAGAAGCATCAGGTTCACCTTTTACAAGTTCTTTTCCAGAGAACGACATGATTACGGTTCCGTCATTCTGTGGATTTATGAAAGAGTCGTGTTTTTCTGCCGTAACTCCTGTCAAAGGCTGAAACCAGTGTGTATAGTGAGTTGCGCCTTTTTCAATCGCCCATTCTTTCATTGCATGAGCCACAACATTTGCAACATCAAGCGGAAGAGGTGCTCCGTCGTCAAGAGTTTTCTTGAGAGCCTTGAACGTTTCTTTTGGCAAGCGGTCTTTCATAGTTTTCTGATTAAAAACCAAACTTCCAAAAACTTCTGGTACATTTGCTGTCATATAGTCCTCCAAAAGTAAAAAAGACGCCGCAATTTATCAGGGAGGGAGGTTCCCATAAAAAATCACGACGTCTTTGTCTTTAAAATAAAAAAAGCCGCAGAAAATTCAACCTTTTTCTGCGGCCTCATTGCCTTTTTATATTTGAGTTATACAGCGACAGCAAAAAAGTGTCAATTAGATTTTGTAAAAAAATATTTTTTTTACATCGTGCACAATTTTTTTTATTTTTTTGTGCATTGCGATATTTTCATATAACCTTCACCAATTGACAATAAATACAGATAGTTTTATTGTATTCAGCGGAATATATGAGCAAGGGCGTTCATTACTGTTAAGGAAGTATTGCAGGCTATTTCTGAAAGTTTGAATTTTTAGAAGTTTTTCTGTTTTTTCTTTAATATGCAATGACGCTTTTTTTTTTGCCCTTAAAGGTAGAATAAAAAAATGAAAAAAGCATTCTTGATTTTGGCAGATGGAACGGTTTTTGAAGGAAATTCCATCGGTGCTATTGGCTCTGTAATCGGAGAAACGGTTTTTACAACTGGAATGACCGGTTACCTCGAAACTCTTACCGACCCGAGTTATTACGGACAAATTGTTACCCAGACTTTTCCATTGATCGGTAACTACGGAATGATTCCAGAAGACTACGAAAGCAAAAAATGTCATATCCGTGGCTACATTGTCCGGGAACTTTGCGAAAAACCTTCTAATTTTCGTTGCAAACTGACACTCGACGATTTTTTAAGGCAACAGAATATAATCGGGATTTGCGGAATTGACACCAGAAGGCTTACAAAAATTTTGCGAGAAGCTGGAGTTATGAACGGAATGATTGTTACCGCAGAAACCTGCCCACAAATTGATAAAAATCTTCTTTCAAAAATAAAATCCTACCAAATTGTTGATGCCGTAAAAAATGTTCAAAACAGCATGATTTTAGAACCACTCAAGAATGCAGTCGAACCGAAAAAAACTCCATTTTATACAAAAGATTTTGCAGACGGAAAAGAAAAAACCATTGCTCTTTTTGATTTTGGGGCAAAGGCGAATATTGAACGCGAACTTGAACGGCGTGGTTGCACTGTAAAAGTTGTTCCTTACGACACGACAGCAGAACAGATAAAGGCGATGAATGTTGACGGAATAATGCTTAGCAACGGTCCTGGAGATCCTGCGGAAAATGTCGGTGTAATTGCCGAAATAAAAAAACTCTGCGAATACGGCAAAATTCCGATTTTTGGGATTTGTCTTGGGCACCAGATGCTCGCCCTTGCAAACGGCGCTAAAACAGAAAAATTAAAATACGGACATCGTGGCGGAAATCATCCTGTAAAGGATTTGCAAAGCGGAAGAGTTTATATTTCCAGCCAGAACCACGGATATGCGGTTAAAAACGAAACTATTCCAAAAAATGCAGAACTGAGTTTTGTAAACTGCAACGACGGAACTTGCGAAGGCATTGCATACAAAAATATTCCTGCCTTTAGCGTGCAGTTCCATCCAGAAGCATGTGGCGGTCCGCACGACACAAACTTTTTATTTGATAGTTTTATAAAAATGATAAATGCGTTAGGGGCTGAAAGGGTGCCGGAGGCAAACCGCTAAAAGCGGGTCGAAGCGAAAGCGTAGCCCTGCAAGACCCGCCCGAACGCCCAAAAAAGTAAAAAACTGATGGAGATTAAAAAATGCCATTGAACAAAAATATACACAAGGTAATGATTATTGGTTCTGGACCGATTGTAATTGGTCAGGCAGCGGAATTTGACTATGCAGGAAACCAGGCTTGCAAGGCTCTTAAGGCTCAGGGGCTTGAAGTTGTTCTGGTAAACTCAAATCCAGCAACTTTAATGACTGACCACGTTATGGCTGACGAAATTTATCTTGAACCGCTCAATGTTGAAACCTTGCAGAGAATTATCGAAAAAGAAAAACCAGATTCGCTGCTTTCGACACTTGGTGGTCAGACTGGACTTACTTTGAGTATGGAACTTGCAAAGTCGGGTTTTTTGGAAAACCATGGAGTGCAGCTTTTGGGTGCGCGTCCGCTTACGATTGACAAGGCTGAAGACCGGCAAATGTTCAAGGATACGATGGAAGAGATTGGAGAACCTTGTATTCCTTCAAAAGTTGTGACTGATTACGATGATGCTCTTGATTTTGCAAAAAATAAAATCGGTTTTCCTGTTATAATCCGTCCGGCTTTTACTCTGGGTGGAACTGGCGGCGGAATTGCATATAACGAAAAAGAATTTGATGAAATTGCCCACAACGGACTTCATCGCTCGCCGATTCACCAGATTCTAGTTGAAAAATGTATTTCTGGCTGGAAAGAAGTTGAATTTGAAGTTATGCGCGACCATGCAGGCAATGTTCTTACTGTCTGCTCAATGGAAAATTTTGATCCAGTTGGTGTTCATACTGGAGACTCGATTGTAATCGCTCCGACCGTAACACTTGCCGACAAAGAATATCAGATGCTCCGTTCGGCAGCCTTGAATATAATTTCTGCCCTCGAAATCGAAGGCGGTTGCAACTGTCAGTTTGCGCTCAATCCAGAAACTTTTGAATACGCCGTAATCGAAGTAAATCCGCGTGTAAGCCGTTCTTCCGCGCTGGCTTCAAAAGCAACTGGATATCCGATTGCAAAAGTTGCAGCTCTAATCGCCGTTGGCTACAACCTTGATGAAATTCCGAACTTTGTAACTGGAAAGACAAAGGCTTGCTTTGAACCAGTTTTAGATTATGTTGTCGTAAAAGTTCCAAAATTCCCGTTTGAAAAATTCGTTTACGCCGCAAGAAAACTTGGTACGCAGATGAAGGCGACTGGAGAAGTTATGGCTATCGGCCAGAATTTTGAAGAAGCGATTTTAAAGGCAATCCGTGGCGCTGAACTTGGTGTAAAAGACCTGAATCTTGCCACATTTGCAAAAGAAAACGAAGAAAAAATCCGCGAAAGGATCGGAAAATGCACAGACCAAAGAATTTTTGCAATATATCAGGCTCTAAAACGAAAAATAATGAGCGTGGACGAAATTCACGAAGTTACAAAAATTGATGAATGGTTTTTGTATAAACTCGAAAATATTGCCGAAGCCGAAAAAAAAGCCGTTGCAAATTCCGCACCGACCGTTCATGCTCCAATGCTCTACTCTCCAGCTTCGTTCAAAATGGTAGACACCTGCGCTGGCGAGTTCAGCGCAGAATCTCCGTATTTTTATTCGACAACTGGCGGAGAAAACGAGGCAGAAGAATTTCTTGAAGGGCTTGAAAAGGAAGGAAAACGCAGCAAAAAAGGAACGATTATTGTTTTGGGGTCCGGACCAATCAGAATCGGACAGGGAATTGAATTCGACTACGCTTCGGTTCAGTGCGTATGGTCGCTCAAAAAACTCGGCTATGAAGTTGCAATCATAAACAACAATCCAGAAACTGTTTCGACAGACTTTGACACTGCCGACCGTCTTTATTTTGAACCGCTCACTCCTGTCGACGTTATGAATGTAATCAAGGTTGAAAAACCAGTCGGTGTTGTAGTTGCATTTGGCGGACAGACTGCCATCAAACTTACAAAATACCTCGACGGCCAGGGAATCCGAATTCTCGGAACAAGCGCAGATGGAATTGACCTTGCAGAAGACAGGGAACGTTTTGAAGAACTTTGCGAGAGACTTAACGTAAACCGTCCGAAAGGACAAACCGTCTTTACAGAAGTTGAAGCTCTAGAAGCAGCCGCCCGCCTTACCTATCCTGTTTTGATGCGTCCAAGTTACGTTCTTGGCGGACAGAATATGATCATTGCGCGAACAAATGCCGACATCAAGGAATACATGAAAATTATCCTTGCGCAAGGAATTACAAATCCTGTTTTGATTGACAAATACATGGAAGGAACAGAACTTGAAGTCGACTGCATTTGCGACGGTGAAGATGTTTTGATTCCAGGAATTATGGAACATGTCGAAAGAACAGGAATCCACTCAGGAGATTCAATCGCAGTTTATCCTGCATGGAACTTTACGGACGAAATGACAAAAAACGTCGTAGAAAAATCGCGTGACATGGCTTTAGCTCTTGGAACTCAAGGACTTGTAAATATTCAGTGGCTTTTTTACAACGGTCAGTTGAATATTATCGAAGCAAATCCTCGCTCTTCGCGGACAGTTCCTTATTTGAGCAAGGTTACAGGAATTCCAATGGTTGAACTTGCTACCCGGGCAATGCTCGGCGAAAAAGTACGCGACATGGGCTATGGAACAGGACTTTACAGAAAACCTGATTATTACGCCGTAAAAGTTCCAGTATTCAGTTTTGAAAAGCTTATGGACGTAGACACTCACCTTGGGCCGGAAATGAAGTCAACTGGAGAAGTTCTGGGAATTGCAAAAACACGAGAAGAAGCGATTTTTAAGGGAATGGTTGCGGCTGGCTGGAAGATGATTCATCCTGCGCTTGCAAAAAAAGGCGAACCGACAGGAGTTTTATTCAGCGTAAGAAAGTCTGACAGACCTGAACTGCCGGCACTTGCAAAAAAATACAGCGATTTGGGATTTACGCTCTACGCAACGGAAGGAAATGCCGACACAATCGAGCGTTCTGGAATGAAAGTAACAAGGGTGAATAAAGTTCACGAAAATTACAACGAAAACGTAATGACACTTCTCGAAAGCGGAAAAATCTGCTATGTAGTTTCAACTTCCGCAAAAGGACGAGATCCTTCTTCAGAAAGCGTTCGTCTGCGCCGTCTTGCAGTTGAACACGATATTGACTGCCTGACAGCAATCGACACGGCAAACGCACTTGCAGATTCACTTTCTGGAAAATTTACGGATTTAAATACAACTTTGGTTGATATAAACAAGCTGTTTCATTAGTTTTGACTTTTGTTCGGCAAAGATGATTTGCGGACAAATTCTGCAATTTTTGCAGCCAGAAAACTAGCGAACTTGAAAAAAAAAGTTTTTAGTATTATTATTCGAGACGAAATTATTAGTTGACGAAGAAGTCGCGGGCACAGTTCCGATTTTTAACGGGATTGCTGTCGGCGACTTTTTTTATTTTAAAAATTTTATCAAGAGGTTTTGTATGTCAAAATTCATTTTTGTGACCGGCGGAGTTGTAAGCGGTTTAGGAAAAGGAATTACAGCCGCAAGTCTGGGCCGGCTTTTAAAATGCCGCGGTTTAAAAATTGCATCTCAAAAACTAGATCCTTATATGAACGTTGATCCTGGAACAATGAGCCCATTTCAGCACGGCGAAGTTTTTGTAACAGACGACGGAGCAGAAACCGACCTTGATCTGGGACATTACGAACGTTTTATCGACGAAAATTTAAATAAATATTCAAATTTGACCTCTGGAAGAGTTTACTGGAACGTTTTGAACAAAGAACGGCAGGGCGAGTATCTCGGTCAGACAGTGCAAATAATTCCTCATGTAACAAACGAAATCAAGGATTTTATTTTAAAAAATGCGCAGGTAAGCGGCGCAGACGTTTCTATCGTAGAAATCGGAGGAACAATCGGCGACATCGAAAGCCAGCCTTTTTTAGAGGCAATCCGCCAGCTTTCTACAGAAGTTGGAAGAAAAAACTGCCTTTTTATTCACGTTTGCCTGGTTCCGTACATTTCTGGCAGCGACGAATACAAATCTAAGCCGACTCAGCACTCGGTAAAAGAACTCATGGCCGTTGGAATACATCCTGACCTTATCGTAACCCGTTCGGACGAAGCAGTTCCCGAAGAAATCCGCCAAAAAATCAGTCTTTTTTGCAATGTTGCGGAAGACTGCGTAATCGACAACAAAACCCTGAATTCACTTTACGAAGTTCCGCTCATGCTCCACGAACAAAAAATGGACGAAGTTGTCTGTCGCGAACTAGGAATCGAAGGAACAACTTCAAACCTTTCAGAGTGGGAAAAAATGGTGAATTCAATTCACTCAAGAAAAGGCGAAATTCAGATTGCCCTTGTCGGAAAATACGTAAAACTCCACGATTCATATTTGAGCATTGTCGAAAGTTTGAATCACGCTTCTTTTGTTGTCGGCCGCAAATTAAAAATAAAATGGGTTGATTCTGACAGCGTAACAGACAAAACTGCCCCGGAAATTTTTAAGGACTGCGCAGGAATAATTCTTCCGGGCGGATTTGGAAACCGCGGAATCGAAGGAATGATTACTACTGCCCGATTCGCCAGAACCCACAAAAGACCATATTTTGGAATCTGTCTTGGAATGCAAATCGCCGTGATTGAATTTGCACGCGATATTTTGAATTTTAACGACGCCAACAGCCGGGAATTTGACGAACAGTGCGAACATACAGTAATTGACCTTATGAAAGACCAGGAAGGCGTAATTATGGGCGGAACAATGCGCCTCGGAAAATATCCTTGCAAAATTCAAAAAGGAACAATCCTCGAAAAAGCCTACAAATCGAATTTAATCGAAGAACGGCACAGACACCGCTACGAGTTTAACAATTCGTACCGCAAACAAATGCAGGACGCAGGTCTTATAATTGGAGGAACAAGCCCAGATGACAAAATCGTAGAAACGGTCGAGCTTTCTGAAAAAGAACATCCATTTTTTGTAGGAGTTCAATTCCATCCAGAATTTAAGTCCCGTCCAAACCGCGCAAGTCCACTTTTTGTTGAATTTTTAAAAGCGTGCCTGTAAGTTTTGGCAAAAAATTCTACACCGGATGCGGAAAGCGCAGTTGGCACGACAGTGCCAATGAGGGCTACCGAACTTGAAGCAGCCGGTTAGACACCAGTTTGCCGTCCATTTCTTTTTCTGCTAGAATATTTGAACTTATGGAAAATTCAAGAAAAATCATTGTTTATACGGACGGCGGTTGCCACGGAAATCCTGGTCCTGGAGGTTGGGCCTGTGTAATCATTGCAGAAGGCGAAGCTCGCCAGTTAAGCGGTGGCGATAAATTGACTACAAATAACAAAATGGAACTTACAGCGGCAATCAACGCACTTTCGGCAATTTACAACACGGAAAGGTTTCGGAACTGCCCGGTTCAACTAAATATTGACAGTCAGTACGTAAAAAACGGAATTACAGGCTGGATTTTTGGCTGGAAAAAAAACGGCTGGAAAACTGCCGCAAAAAAACCGGTTTTAAACCGCGAACTTTGGGAAAAACTCGATTCCCTCAATTCCCTCTTAAACGTCGAATGGAACTGGGTTAAAGGTCATGCCGGAGTTGAATACAACGAAGTCTGCGACAGTCTTTGCCAGAGCGAAATTGCAAAGTTTGAATAGTTTTATCAGGCTTTTTTATTTTTTCCAAAGGCAAGTCTTGCAAGCATTATAAGTCCGCGGAAACAAAGCTCAATAGCCATTGCAAACCAGATTCCTTTTAGAGCGTAGTTTTTTACGAGAATAAAACTTAGGCTCAAACGCACAACCCACAGGCTAAAAAGATTTAAAATGCTTGGAACGAAGGTGTCGCCTTTTCCGCGGAGAGCGCCCATTGCAACAATGCTCGCTCCAAAAAGAGGCTCCGCAAAAAGTTCTATTCTGAGCACTTCAACCGAAAGAGCGCGGATTGCAGGGTTTGGCGTTATAAATTTAAAAACAAGCGGACAAGCAAAATACATGGCAAGTCCGCTCACCGTCATCAGAACGATTCCGTAAAAAACCGTAATCCAACTGAACGAACGAACCAAATCCCGCCTTTTTGCGCCAAAACTCTGACCAACGAGAGTTGTAGCCGCCTCCGAAATTCCATATCCAGGCATATAACAAAGGCTTTCGGCAGTCGTTGCAAAAGAATTTGCGGCAAGACTTACAGCGCCCAAAGGAGAAACCATTCTCGTAACTACGACAAGTGCGCCACTAAAAGCAGAACTTTCCAGGGCAACAGGAGCTGCAAGTTTAACCGCCTTTTTTACCACGCTTCCGTCAAAAAAGAAACCTTTATATCCGGTAAATTTCAAATACTCAGACTTAAAAAGACTAAAATACAAAAAAAGCAGGGCAACGCTCAAGGCAGAGCACGCAGAACCAAGCGCCGCGCCTTTTACGCCAAGATTTAACACAAATATAAAAAGAAAATTAAATGCAATATCAAAAAAACACATCAATGCATTTAAAATACCAGGAAGTTTCATGTTTCCAGAACATTGCTGCATTCCGCCAAGCAGATAAACAATTTCATAAAAAGGAGCAGAAAGACAAAAAATCAAAAAATACCAAAAAGCGTCATTGTAAATCTCATCACTTGCACCAAGCCACAAAGGCAGTTTAAAACTTATTCCAGTTCCAAACAAAAGCAAAAACAGGCTAAAACAAATGCAGATCAAAAGCGCATTAAAAAGCAAATTTTTCGTTTTGGATTTTTCTCCAGCGCCGACAAGATGCGCCATTTGAACCGTAAATCCAATGCAAAGAGCGTGCAAAAGACTTCCCAAAACCCAGGTCGAGGAAGCAACCAGACCTATACTCGCCGACTGCCGCGCTCCCAAAAACCCAACCATTGCGGCATCAATATATTGCATCAAAATCGATGACAACTGCGCCATCATTCCAGGAATACTCAGGTGCCAGACAAAACCAATCTGCTTTTTAAGAGAAACGGCAGAATTCTGGTTCAAAAGTTCTGACAGGTCAAAATTTTTGTCCATAAAACCATTTTAGATTTTTTAACCGAACAAAACAACCTGATTCAAAAAATAAAAAATCAGGACGGGATTTTGCGCTCAAACCGGTGTTTCGCAGTTCCGCTTTCGCTCCATTGCAAGACCTCTTGCAACGCTTTGCGCTGCTACACCCCGGCGTAAGCAAAACCGAAAAACAAAAAGTCTTCCGGCTTTGTTTTATTTTTCTTTAGTCCTGAAAAAGCGGAGTAGAAAGGTAGCGGTCTCCAGTATCCGGCAAAAGAACAACAATATTCTTTCCCTTGTTTTCTGGACGTTTTGCAAGTTCAATTGCAGCCCAAGCAGCCGCTCCCGAAGAAATTCCAACAAGAACGCCTTCTTTTTTACCAATCAATTTGCCAGTTGCAAAAGCGTCTTCGTTTGAAACAGCAATAACTTCGTCATAAATTTTTGTATCAAGAACATCTGGTACAAATCCTGCGCCAATTCCCTGAATTTTATGAGGACCAGCAACTCCTGTCGAAAGCACAGCAGAAGATTTTGGCTCAACTGCAACAACTTTTACGCCAGGATTTTTTGACTTAAGAAATTTTCCAGTTCCTGTAATAGTTCCACCAGTTCCTACACCAGCAACAAAAATGTCTACTTTTCCGTCAGTATCTTCCCAAATTTCAGGACCAGTAGACTCAAAATGAGCCTTTGGATTTGCAGGATTAACAAATTGACCGGCAATAAAACTGTTTGGAGTATTTGCCTTGATTTCTTCAGCCTTTGCAATTGCACCCTTCATTCCCTTTGAACCGTCAGAAAGTACAAGTTCTGCACCATAAGCTTTCATAAGCTGGCGGCGCTCAACAGACATTGTTTCTGGCATTACGATTACAATTTTATAACCGCGGGCTGCCGCAACAGAAGCAAGTCCAATTCCTGTATTTCCAGAAGTTGGCTCAATAATTGTCGAGTCTTTTGTAAGAAGACCTTTTGATTCGGCTTCGTCAAGCATTGCCTTTGCAATGCGGTCTTTTACAGAACCTGCCGGATTAAAATATTCAAGTTTTGCCAGAATTTTTGCTTCAAGTGAGTTTTCTGACTCGATATGCGACAATTCAAGAAGCGGTGTGTGTCCAATAAGCTGGTCTGCCGAAGTGTAAATGTTTGCCATAGTTTTTCCTCCAAAGCATTATTACCTAGTTGTTTAATAGGTTTATTTGATACTTAATTTATAATTCTTATTACCTACCTTGTCAATAGGTAATAATTTTTTTTGCAAAAAAAATTGGCTCCGCCTAAAAACAAGGCAAAGCCAATTCTATTTTTCGGTTTTTAATCGTATTCTTCTTTTTCTGATTCAGAAATTTCTTCATCAATTCCCGAAGAATTGCGCATATACTGCAAATACGAAATTCCTTCGTCGTTGCATTTTCTCATCAAATCCAGTTCTTTTGTTCCGAGTTCCAGGTCATAGGCAAGTTCCATATATTTTTCGCACTCGTCTTTTTCTCCAAGCTCATACAAAAACTGCGCATAATACGTGTAGACCATATATTTTTCACCAGGAGTGCGCGCGCCTTTTATACCGTTTTTGTAAAACTGCCTTGCTTTTTTGTTTGAGCCGATTGGAGGCGGAGCGTAAAAATTCCAGTTTCCAAGACAGGCATTTGCCGACGCCATAAATTCATCTTTTTTTAGCGCTTTTTTGTGCCAGTCCTTTACCTTAAAACCCCAGTAAAAAGTGGCCGCAAGGGAGCTCGTCATATAGTAACTTGTCACATCGGCGGTCGAAACATAAAACCACTTGCTCAACTGCTCTTCGTTGCGCTTTTGCATCAATTCAAGGCAGTCATTCATCCGTTTTTTCATATTTTTGCGCAATTGGATGCGGTTTTCTTTTGTCAAAATTCTTGCGTATGCTTCCATAAAATATAAATTTGCAAGAATCTGCTTTTCCTGCTCAAAATCCTTTGCAACGGCAGGAAGCACAATCATCGTTTCGTTTTCAATATTTTTTATGATTTCGACTGCAGTAAGGTCATCGTTCGATTTTAATTCGACACGAAGCGTAACAAATTCGTCGATTTTTTTCTGACAAAAATCCGAAATTTCATTTTCTGCAAAACAGGCGACAGCAAGACAAAAGATTGCAACGCAAATACAAAACTTTTTCATATTTTAATTGTAAAATAACAAGGTCGATTTCCAGTAAAATAAAATACTGTATTCGTCCAAAAAATTTAAAAATGTTTTCCAAACTCCGACAAAAAAAGCCTCCAAAAAAGACAATCAGAGGCTTCGAGTAAATTTACTCAAATAAATAACATAAGTCCATAAAAAAAAGTTACATTTTGCAAAAGAATAATCTTAGCCCCGATCGTCGCGGAAAGACCGGACGAGCGGAGCGAAGGAGGACTTGCAGCAAGAGCGGCTAGACCGTACCTGCGCTCCAAAAGTCTAAAAAAATTCTTTAAAACGACCGATATAAATACAAATGAAGCAGAATTTTTTATTTACGGCGGCAGTATCGGCAAGTCTTTTGATTTTTGCAGGCTGCTCAAAACAAAACAAGGCTACGATTTCTCAAATTCCAGAAAACACAAAACACCACAGTTGGTATTTTTTTACGGAAGATGGTTTTGAACAAACTTCTCTTCCGCAACAATCGGGGATTTCGAGTTTAAAACCCTGGACAGAAACTTTGCGTGCAAGTGATGCAAACACTGCGGCCGACAAAAGCGGCTATATGCTCGTAAACAGGCTTGGCGTAATTCACTTTGCAAAAAACGAAAGCCAGCAGGTTCAACCGGTTTTGATTCAAGATTACGAGCTTTTTTCCAATTCAACAGCTTCAAACCTGATTTTTGACAACGAAAATCCATATTTTACTTTGAGCCGCTCCTCTTTTTTTAACAAGGAAGCCTCTCTTTCCGAAAAAGGCAATGCTCAAGATTCAAACCGCCCGTTTTTGGTAAGAATTTCTCAGGAATTAAAGGCTTTTTATCCGATTGTTACCTACGGAGATTTAAGACTTAGCGGTGGCGGAGAAATCACAGGAACTTTTTTTGACGGAAATTCATTTTTTTCTTCTATAAAAAAAATAAATAATTCTAAAACCGAATTTACCTATATAAATTTTTCCGCAACTTCTTCGCTCGAAAGCCTTTCTCCATTTACAAAAGACGAAAAAATTACGATTCAGGAAACTTCGGAAGAAAATTACAGGTTGCTTAATTCTCCGAAAAAATTTTCAGATTCACCAAAACGCCTGCGTTCGCTCCTGTCTTCAATTCCACAAACTTTTTCTTTTTCGGTTGAATGCAAAAACTCTGGCGGAACTTCTCCAAAAACTTTTATTTCTGGATATGATTTAGGATCGGAAAACGCAGAAAATTCTTTTCTTATAAACGCACACGCAATAATTGCAGACGACTGGATTTGCGCTGTTTTTTCTGACGGAACAACATATTTTAACGGAGCCTTGGACGGTGAACCGATTTTGAACAACGGAAAAAACGCAGCATTCCGCCTTCCAAAACTTCCACAAAACTACATTTACGGTCCGTTCTGCATAAGCGGAACAACTCTTGCCGTTGCCTGGGAAGAAAGCGATTTTTACAAGACAGGTCGCTCTGGATTTTTGACGGTGGACTTAAAAAAGGTTTTGTACAATGAAAAATAAAACAATTTACAAGAAATTTCCGTTCATTTTTTTATTTTTTTCGCTTTCTTTTTTTTGCTTCGGACAGACAGAACAAAATTTTCAAAAAGAGCAGGCAGAAGATAACGACAAAATCCTCACAAAAATTGAAAATTTCGAAAAAACAAAAATAAAAATTCCAAAAAACCTGTTTTTCTTTACTCTCGGACCTTCGGTTTATGTAAATACAGACAGCAAAACCTCTCCAAGCCCAGTTTCGTTCGCAGGTGGAGCGGGATTTGACCTTTTTAACCACAAATTTTTGAATTTCCAGCCAAAACTCACTTTTTTTACAAATTATTATCTCTGGGACGGCGAATATGCGCGCCCTTCCGAAATCGAAAACAGAACAGCACTTGCGCTTTCGTTTTTATTAGATCTGAGCACGACTCATATTTTTCGTCTCGAAAAAGACATTTTTCAGTTTGGTGGCGGATTGGGATTTTTGGCTCGATTTTCCTTTCTTGCAAACGGCGTTAATTCAGACGACTCAGGCGGAGAAACAAATTCAACAGCGGGCGACGACGTAAAATCAATCAACCGCTGGTTCTACAAAAACTTAAATTTTCTCTATCCAAACTTAAATTTTTCCTGGCAACGTGCATTTACCAAAAACTATCTGGCCGGTCTGGAATCAAAAATCTACTTTCCGCTCGGCGCAATTTTGGACGGACGCACTTTTGACGCGGTAATTTTTTCGTTAGCAATAAAAATCAGTCCAAAATAATCCGGGCGGTGCAGATTTTGAGCACTTGCACAAAATCTGCCGCTATGTCCGGGGTTTCATTCAAAAAAAATACCGCGGTTACAAACCGCGGTATTTTTTTTGAACGGCTTACGCCGCCCCTACCAGCGCTACCGCATTAAATCTCTGTTGAATGGGAATTTACTTTTTCCTGAACATAAGCAATAAAATCTTCAAGCTTCATTGTTTTTTGTTCAAGTCCGCTACTCTGACGGAAGCGTACGCTTACAGTTTTTTCGTTTTTTTCGTTTTCGCCAACAACAAGGATATAAGGAGTTTTGTGCTCTTTTGTAATCATCTTGATTTTCTGGCGCATATTTTCGTCAGAAGTATAAGCATTTGAACGAATATCTGCGCTAAGAAGCGCTTCGTTTACTTCTTTTGCATAATCGTCAAATTCATTTTTTACAGGAACAACTGCTGCCTGTTCAAATGCAAGCCAAGTCGGGAAGTTTCCAGCAAAGTTTTCAATCAAAATTCCAAGGAAACGTTCAATTGAACCCAAAATAGCTCTGTGCAACATTACTGGATGATGTTTCTGGTTGTCAGAGCCAATGTAAGTTGCATCAAGGCGTTCTGCTGACGGCAACTGGAAATCCGCCTGAATCGTACCGCACTGCCATTCGCGTCCAAGACAGTCGTAAAGCTTAAATTCGAGTTTTGGACCGTAGAATGCGCCTTCTCCCGGCTGAATTTCGTAATTAAGGCCAGCTTCGTGGCAGGCATCGGACAACGCTTTTTCTGCACGCTGCCAGGTTGCAAGGTCGCCAACGTGATCTTCTGGCATTGTTGAAAATTTTACAACTAAATCGTCAAATCCAAAGTCGTGATAAACTCTTTTAAGAAGTTTACAGAATTTTGCAACTTCTGCCGCAACCTGTTCTTCCGTACAAATAATATGAGCATCATCCTGAACAAAACCACGCACGCGCATAATTCCATGCAAAGTTCCAGAAGGTTCATTGCGCACGTCATGGCCAAATTCTGCAAGACGCATAGGCAAATCTTTGTAAGTGCGGAGACGGCTCTTAAAAATTTCGAGGGCACCAGGACAGTTCATTGGTTTGATTGCAAAAAGCCTTTTTTCTGACTCAGTAATAAACATATTGCGCTGGTAGTGTCCCCAGTGTCCAGAACGTTCCCAGAGAGTACGTGGCATAATTGCAGGAGTATTAACTTCCTGATAGCCGTCGCGTCTTACCATTTTGCGCATATAATCCTGAATAACTGTGTAAGTTGTCCAGCCGTTCGGGTGCCAGAAAATCTGACCAGGATCTTCTGGTTCAAGATGGAATAAATCCATTTCTACTCCGAGTTTACGGTGGTCGCGTTTTTCTGCTTCTGCAAGCATTTCAAGATATTCTTTTAAATCGTTCGGTTTTTCAAAACAAAGCGCATAAACACGCGTAAGCATAGGACGGTCAGAATCTCCGCGCCAATACGCACCTGCAATTTTTTGAAGTTTAAAAGCCTGAGCATTGATTTCTTTTGTCGTAGCCACATGAGGACCACGGCAAAGGTCAATATAGCCGTCCTGTTCGTAAGTAGAAATTGTTGCATCCTGCGGCAAATCGTTGATAATTTCAACTTTATAAGGTTCGTCAGCAAAAATTTTCAAAGCTTCGTCTTTTGAAATTTCTTTGCGTACAAATTCTGCTCCGGAAGAAATGATTTTTCTCATTTCTTTTTCAACAGCAGCAAAATCATCTTCGGTTATTTTATGGTCTGTCGGAAAATCAAAATCGTAATAAAATCCGTTGTCGATTGCAGGACCAATTGCGATTTTTGTTCCAGGAAAAATATGTTTAACTGCTTCTGCCATTACATGCGCACATGAATGGCGAATAATCTGTAACTTTTCATTTTCTGCCATAAAAATACCTCTTTGTATAAAGACCAATTTTTTTTATCTTTGCTTTATAGAATATCGCTTTGCGGACTTTGTTTCAACTTATAGCAATTTTTTGGCAGGTTTGCATTATACTATTGTAGAAAGATTGTAGATTTCCGAAAAAAAGCCGATAATAGAACTATGTCAGAGAAAAATTTTTCAGAACAGTTAATTGCCGCAATTGATAAAAAAACGGATTGGTTCAACTCTCGAGAATTGCAAAATGTACTTGAACAGTACCGCCTCATGCACACTTGCGAAAAAACGCTCTATGAGTTTCTTTTAAAAAAATCTCTCATCACGCCTGATCCTTACAAAAACGACAAGAAAATTTCGGACATTGTTCCGCCAGAAAATTCTCCTTTTACAGACAACGAACGTTCAATGATTATAGGAATGAGACTTTCCGATTATGACAGCACGCTGGACTTTCTCTGCAACTATTACAAATTTTCAGTTTCAAATTTGCAGATTTCAAATATAAAAAAATTGATTGATTTAAACAATGCAATCCAATGGAATTCATTCTCCGTAAATTCAACAAACATAAACACAAGGACAATTGCAACTATGCTTTTTAACGCAAAGCAGGGCGCAGATGCTTTAACCGTAAACATGATAAACGACAGCATCTCAAAAGCAGGCAAAGCAGTTCTTGCGATCAACAAAAGTTTAAAGGCGCTCACAGAATTTCAGCGAGAATTTTATAAAGGAAATATCCGCAAAAACGTAATGGCTAATCCTTCTTTCAATGCGGAAAAGGCAGCTTCAAGTCCTGACGACGAAAAAGTTCAAATTAAAAAACTTTTTCAAGCAACTATGGGAAAAATTCCGTATTACAATGAACTGATTGACGAAATTATTGCCGAAGATCATTCTCCCGACAAAGAAAATCTTCAAAAAGCACTTTTAAAAAAACTCGAAGTTGAAAATTCCAGCGCTCAGGATTCAGAAGAAAAAATCGACACTAAATCAATTCTTTTGGTTGCGCTCAGAGTTTTTGGCGCAATGCCAGGTCAGATTTCACAGGCAAAAGAAAAAATCATAGAAAATCACGAAATTTTGGAAAGCGAACACAACTCTTTTTTTGAAAAGCTCAAAAAAGCGCTCCGAAAAGCATTTAATATAGAAGAAAAACCTGTTTTTTATCAGATTTCAATTACAGATCAGACAACGGACACAATTCGCCACGAAAAAATCGACTATCAACAATTTGTACGAGATCTAGAGCTACGCTCAAGAAGATACGCTTCGGCAGGAATAAGAAAAGCGCCTCTTTACGAGAAAATTGCCCAACAGAGCGAAGAGAAAATTCTTGAATATGTAAACCAGCAGATTCTTGAATGCAATAAAATGCTCAAAATTTTAAACGGACTCGACGAATTTTTCAAAAGCGCCCCTCTTCCACAAAACCGTTCAAAAATCAAAGGTTTAAAGATGGAAATTACGGCCTTAAAAAATTCAATCGTAAAAGCAAACCAGCGCCGCTCTGAATACACGGCATACATCGAAGAAGAAGCTCAATTAAGAAAATTAGGAATTACAAATGCTTAAAAAATTTTCAGCCACAGTTTTACTTACATTCGGCTTGTTTTCGTTCAATTTTGCACAAAATTTTCCGCAGAATCCACAAAATCAAGACAACGAAGATGAAGACATAGAAAAATTTATGAATGAATTTGAGCAAAATTCCGAAAACGAAGAAAAAACTCAAAAAAAATTCAACCCGGAAATTCAGCGGACTTTTATATTTTCTTCTCCAGTTTATCATTTAGATTTAAATCCGCACACATCAAGTTATTCTAACGAAGCGCAGATTATAAACGCACTGCAGGAAGGTCTTTTCTGCTACGACCCAAAAACCTTGGATCCAGTTTCGGCAATTGCTTCCGAATACAGAATTTCCCGCGACAAAAAACGCTGGACTTTTACGATTCGGGACAACGCAAAGACAAGCGACGGCTCAAAAATAACCGCGCAAACCGTTGTTGACAGTTGGCTTCACCTTCAAAAAACGCCTGACGCACCTTATTCTTCGCTTTTGGACTGCATAAAAGGAATTAAAGATTACCGCGAAAATAAAATTGCAAAAGAAGAAATTGGCTTAAAGGCAAACGGCCAAAAATTGACGGTGATTTTAAATTCACCAACTGCCCATCTTCCACGGATTCTCTGCCACCACGCATTTTCTGTTTTTACAGGAAATTTGGAAGTTTTTTCGGGCGCATACGTTCTCAAAGAACAGGATAAAAATCAACTTGTCCTCGAAAAAAACAAAAATTACTGGGACGAACAAAATGTGGCGATTGAACAAGTTATAATTAAAATTTCCGACGACAAAAAAGAAAATTCATGGTTTTTTAACACAGGGCGAACGGATTGGATAACAACTGCCTTCGACACAAATTCTCTCATAAATAAAAATGCAATAAGAATCAGCACCGTTTTTGGAACAACATATCTGTTTTTTACCTGCAAAAATCCAGTTTGGAACAAGGTTGAATTTAGAAATGCGCTTTTAACGGCTGTTCCTTGGGATAAACTGCGTAGCGACAATTTAATTCAAGCATCAACCTTGGTTTACCCACTTTCTGGATATCCAGAAGTTGAAGGTTTAATCGATTACAACGAAGACGAAGCACTAGAATTGATGGAAGAAGCCCGTAAAAATTCAGAAATTGGACAAGACGAAAAACTTCAGATTACTTTTGGAATTGCAGACAACGAATACATGAAAGGCCTTGCTGCGATTTTAAAAGAAGCATGGGCGCCACTTGGAGTTGAACTCGTAACATTTAAAATTTCAGACGAACAATATCTTTCTAGCATTCCGTATTTAAACTATGATATTTTCAGTTATTCGTGGATTGGAGATTTTGCCGATCCGCTGGCTTTTCTGGAACTTTTCCGTGAAGGTTCAACCCTAAACCACACAAAATGGACAAATGAAAAATTCACCGAAAAACTAAAACTTGCAGACGAAGAAACTGACGGAGCAATGCGTTACAAAATTCTAGGACAGGCAGAACAAATTCTTCTTGACGACGGAATAGTTATGCCGATCAGCCACTCAATCAGTTTGCATGCAATAAACCTAAACGAAATCGGCGGCTGGTATACAAATGCTCTCGATATTCATCCGTTAAAAAACATTTATTTTAAAGAAACCGTTTATGCCGTTCCGGACAACGTTGCAATTGCAAAATAAAACAAGAGCGGACAAAAGGAACGCAAAGCGTTAAAAAAACTAATAATAGCATTTTTAATTGAACAAAGTTTTTTACAAGTTTATAATTGCATTAGATTTTTTTTAATTCATTTTTAAGAGGAAAAACAATGGTTATTCTTACATTGAACTGCGGTTCGTCTTCAGCCAAATATCAGGTTTACGACTGGGACAACAAAGACGTTTTAGCAACAGGAGTTGTAGAACGTGTTACAGCACCAGGCTCAGTTATTACACACAAGCCAAAAGGAAAAGACAAATTTGTTAAGGAAAGCCCTTGCCCAACACACAAGGAAGCAATCGAACTTATTCTCGATGCAATCACAGACAAAGATCACGGTGTTATCTCAGACATGAGCGTTATTGGAGCTGTAGGACACCGCGTTCTCCACGGCGGAGACAAATTTACAAAATCTGTAAAAGTTACTCCAGAGGTTTTGGACACATTCCGCTCTGTAATCGGTCTTGGACCTCTCCATATGCCTGCAAACATTATGGGAATCGAAGCGGCTCAGAAAGTTCTTCCTAATGTTCCTCACGTTGCAGTAATGGACACTGCATGGCACCAGACAATGCCACCTGCAAGCTATCGCTATGCTGTTCCAAAAGAATGGTATGAAAAATACGCAGCACGTCGCTATGGTTTCCACGGAACTTCTTTCCTCTACACAGCAAAACGCGCTTCTGTTCTCTTGCACAAAGCTCCAAAAGACACAAATGTAATCATCGCTCACGTTGGCAACGGCGCTTCTATGTGTGCTGTTAAAAACGGTTGCTGTTTTGACACATCAATGGGAATCACTCCTATCGAAGGTCTTGTAATGGGAACTCGCACTGGCGACGTTGACGTTACTCTTCCATTCTACATTATGCGTCAGACAGGAATGAGCGTTGAAGAAATGGACACTGCCCTTAACAAGAAATCAGGTCTTCTCGGTCTTACAGGGCTTTCTTCTGACCGTCGCGACATTGCAGACGCTGCAGAAAAAGGCAACAAAGACGCACAGCTCGCAGTTGACATGGAAGTTTACCGCCTAAAAAAATACTTTGGCGCTTACATGGCAGCAATCGGTCCTGTTGACGCAATTGTTTACACAGCAGGTGTAGGCGAACACTCAGCACTGATTCGTGGTCGCGCTCTCGAAGGTCTTGAATGGATGGGAGTAAAAATCGATCCAGTTAAGAACCAGCTTGCAAACACAGGCAACGCCGAAACTTGCATTTCTACAGACGACTCAAAAGTAAAGGTTTTTGTAATTCCAACAGACGAAGAACTCGTAATGACAGAAGACGCATTTGCAATTATGAACGGAACTTACGACGTTCACACAAACTTTACATATTCTTTCCAGGATCCTTCATACAAAAACAAGGCTCGCGAAGCAGCACTCGTAAAAGAACTCGAAAAGAATCCTGACCTTGCAAAAATTATCGTTCGTCCGTAGCTTAATTTAAGTTTGCGTCCAAAACGCATAATTTTTTGCTAAAAAAATGGCTGTCTGACAACTTGTGGCAATAAAAAAATACCCCTTTTACTTTTGTCCAGTAAAAGGGGTACATATCACAATCAGACAGCCTTTTTTATAAAAAAGAAACGTTTTGCAAATTTATCTCTGGCAAGAACCTTGACGGATTCTTTCTGCAACAAGCTCTCCGCAAAGAAGCTCAACAAATTTCATTGCAAACTGTTCTGCAGTTCCAGGTCCACGCCCCGTAAGCACATTGTTATCTAAAACAAACGGAACATTTTTTATATGAGTTGAATTTTCGGTCAGTTCCTCAGCCTTAAGCGCACTCCCACACCATTTATCAAGTTCTTTTTCCATCTCCGGATAGCATGTCCATTTTCGGTTAGCCAGAATTCCAGTGGGAGCAAGAACAACGGCAGGAGCGGCACAGATTGCAGCAACAACTTTTCCACCGCGCGCCATTCTAATCGTAAAAGTAAACAAAAACTGATTGTCCGCCAAATTTTTTGCTCCAGGCATTCCTCCAGGAAAGTAAATGGCATCGGTCAATTCTCCGTTTAGTTTTTTTATGTAATCTTTAAGCAGAATATCCGCAATAACAGGAATTCCATGACTGCCTTTTACAACAATCTGCTCATCAACACAGCCGTCTTCTGGCACGCTAACAGTCGTAACATTCTGACCAGCACGACGCAAATAATCAACAACCGTCAGAGCTTCGATTTCTTCAAACCCTGGCGCAAGAAAAACAGAAATATTCATAGGTTCATTCTAACACAAAACAATTTTTACAGCAAAACTCGTTCAAAAATTCTGTCAAAAAAAATCCCCAGAAAACTTCTGTATTCTGGGGAATATTCCATTTTTTTTAACTGAACTCTATTTTTTAGTTTTGTTCTGCGTCAGAAACAGGATTGTTCCAAAAATCGTATCCAATTGAATAGATGCGTTTTCCAGAGAAATAATCCGCCGTAAGTTTTACGATAATTCCGTTTAGAACAAGGAGAGAAATAATATTTGGAATTGCCATAAGTCCGTTCACTATGTCGGCAATTGTCCAAACAGCGCTTACAGTCATATAAGGACCGCTAAAAATTGCGACAATATAAAGCCAGCGGTAGATTTTTACAGGAGTCATTCTTCCGTTAGAAAGATATTCGATACAGCGTTCCGAATAATAATCCCAACCCAAAATTGTCGTAAATGCAAACAAAACAAGGCAGACCATCAAAACAAACGAAATTACAACGCCAGGAATACGTGGAAGCAAGGCATGGAATGCAGCGTTTGTAATTGCAAACCCTTGGAATTTTTCAGGATCGAGAATTTCAGGATTCAAGATTCCGCCGATTACAATTGTAAGACCTGTGATTGTACAGATTACGATTGTATCAAAGAAAGTTCCAGTCATAGAGATAATTCCCTGCTGAACCGCATAATCAACCTTAGCAGCAGAAGCGGCAATCGGAGCAGAACCAAGTCCGGCTTCGTTCGAGAAAATACCGCGGGCAATACCTTTCTGCATTGCAACAATCATTGCACCGACAGCGCCACCAGCGGCAGCCTTAAAGCCAAATGCGCCCTGGAAAATTCTTTCAAAAGCTTCTGTAACATGAGAGATATTGCAAGAAACAGCAAGAACACCAAATACAAAATAAACAACAGCCATTACAGGAACAATTACAGCCGCAACATTTGAAATCCTTTTAAGCCCGCCAATGATTACGAGAGCAACCAAAATTGCAAGAACAATAGAAGCTATTACTACAACAACAGAATAGGTTCCAATTCCAGGAATTGAAACCGTAGCAAGCGCAGCTCCACCGACAAGAGTAGAAGAGAAAGTTTCAACAGCAGTTGTGATTGAATTTACCTGGCTGAAAGTTCCGATTCCAAACAGACCAACCATAGTTCCGAAGATTGCAAACAAAATTGCGAGAACTTTTCCAAGACGAGGGAATTTTGCGCCAACGCCCTTTTCACAAGTGTAGAAAGGACCTCCGAGAATATGACCGTCAGGCTTTTCTTCGCGGAAATGAATAGCAAGAAGACATTCAGAATATTTTGTAGCCATTCCCAAAAGCGCAGCAAGCCACATCCAAAAAAGCGCACCAGGACCACCAAGAGCAATGGCGGTAGCAACACCGACAATGTTTCCAGTTCCAATTGTTGCAGAAAGTGCAGTACAAAGGCTCTTAAAAGAAGAAAGTTCTCCGCCTTCTTTTGAATCAGGTTTGCGGAAAATCGATTTAATTGCAAACTTGAGTTGAGAGAACTGAACGCCTCTGAGCCTGATTGTCAAAAAGATGCCGGTTGCAAGAATCAGAATTATGAGAGGAAGTCCCCACACAAAACCGTCAATAGCATCTAAAACTGAATTGATTTTTGTGAACACCGATGAAGTCATAGTGTTCTCCTTGTGAATAAAAAATCCCTGCAAAATAGCGCAGAGAAAAAAATAGAGCCTGTCTCATCGGGCAGGCTCTCTAGAGTGAGTAGAACTTTTTTAAGCTCCGTCCGTTTGCCTGAGATATCGGTTCTTATAACCTTAACCCTTCGGCGCCTTGCCAAAAATACAAGGACTCTCCAGAGAGATGGCTTAGGTACAACGCACCCGCCTTCATTTATAAGATTACCAATATGGCAATTTTTTTACAAGAGCTTTTATATTTCATTTTTAACGATTAATTTTCCCTGTTTCCGTCGCTATAATCATCGTCTTCAACAATGTCATCTTCTTCATCGTCATCATCGTCATCAGACTTTTCGCGCAAATACTTTTTCAGAATTTTTACAGCCTCGTCTTTTTCAATGTCAAACTCATCCATAAGTTCACGCACAATGTCGCCTTTGCTTACCAGCTCTTCTTCCAAAGCCTTGATGTAAGAAACATAGTAATCAAAATCGTCCAAATCATCGTCGTCAGTAGTATAAATATCATCATCAAACATAATTCTTACCTCAAAAACTATAATAACATAAACACCGTCAAACTTGCATATAAAATCTTATTTAAAGGTGAACTATTCTGGAGCGCAATTTTTCGTCAAACCCGTCTTTCGTAATTCCGCTTTCGCTTCATTGAGGCGGCAGCTTCGCAAAACTCAGCAGTCGCCTCAACTCCGTTACTACAGCCGGGGCTAAGTTTTTTTGGTTCATTAATATTTTTCTTTCAAAAACACAAATTGCGGATTTCTTGTTTTTACAAAAATCAAAAACACAGTTTAAAACAAAAAACCGGGAGCTCATCCCGGTATGTATACACGCCATACAAAACACATTCGGTTTGTTGGCACAATATTCAATTCCTGCGTAACTGCAGGTAGATTATGTCTAGTTTTTGACCTCTAAAAGGTCTGATATTTTTGTCGGCAACATAAGCGTCTCCTCTACGTGTAGTCGGTGCTAAGTCCTCATCTCTTTCCTGACCACGATTTAATACTAACACGGTATTCCAGACTCGTAAAATAAAAAACTGTTATATTTTTTTTGTTTATTTTCCAGACAGATTGTACTTTTTACGAAATTCTCTGGGAGAGCATCCAGTGCATTTTCTAAACGCATCGCCAAAATAATTTGCGTCGGTAAAGCCACAGGCAAAAGCAATCTGCGTTACGGTCAGTTTTCCAGTTGTTAGCATTTCTTGGCTCCGTTTTATGCGCACATTTGTCAGATATTCCTTAAAACCATAGCCTGTTACTTCCATAAATTTTCTCGAAAAATATGTGCTGCACATTCCTGCTATTCCAGCAGCTTCGTCAAGCGTAATTTTTTGCGCGTAGTTTTCAAAAATAAATTTTGCAGATTTCTGAACTAAAGCTGTCGTCTGGTCGATAAGTTCTTCGTTTTTTATATTATTTCCATTGCGTCCAATAAGAGCAAAAAGAGTGAGAATCAGTCCGTGAATATTCAATTCGCTGTAAAAATCGTTTCTTTCTTTTTCTTTTAAAAGCAAATCCAAAACATAAAAAAAATCTCTTCTTTGTTTTCCAAAAAAACTCATCTTTCCAAAAACCAGAGTTTTTTCTAAAAAATTCGGCATAAGCGGACGCAAAAAGGGTTCAACAAATTCCTGTGTAAAACTCAAATTTATTCTTTCCGCTGGCATTTCTTTTTCGTATTGATTTCTGTGCAAGGTTGACGGAGGCAGAATTACAATTTCGCCTTCATTCACAAAAAAAAGATTGTGGTCAACAAAAATTCTGCACTGCCCTTTTTTTACGCAGCAAATTTCAAAATAAGGATGATAATGACTGCTTCCCATCGAAACTTCTTTATCCTTAAAAATTATGTCAAAATCCTTTACTGTGTCGCGATAAAATCCGTTTCGTGCATTGTCAAATACTTTCTGGTTCATTTTTTTTACCGTTTTTTGATAATCATAAATTTTCTGTAGTTTAATACAATTTTTCATAAAAATCACGCTTTTTTACATTTTATTTTGAAATATAATTTATTAAGGTTGTGTTAAAAAATCTTAATAATAAAATAACAAGGACGAAAAAAAATGAGTGTTCAACTTTCAAAAAAAGACGAAAAATTCCGTGAATTTTCCCTAAACGGAAATATGTTTCATGTAATCCTTTATGTCTGCATTCCGCTCGCCTTGTACCAGAGCCTTACACAAATTTTTAAAGTTTTCGACACGATGATGGCCGCACATATTTCTGCAACGGCAGTTTCCTCGGTTGCATACATTGGTCAGATTCAGATTATGCTTTCTGCACTTGGAAGCGGTCTTGCTGTCGGTGCAAGCATAAAAGTAAGCGAAGCGTACGGTGCCGGAGACTGGGAACTCGTAAGCAAGAGAGTTTCCACAATGGTTGCAATGTGCGCAATTTTGGGCAGCGCGCTTTTGCTCTTTCTTTTGCCGACAGCTTCTGCATTTTTGCGTTTTATGAAAACTCCTGAAGAATTTATCTCGATAGGAAGCACTTACTTTAGAATCGAAATTCTTGCTCTTGTAATAACATTTTTTAACAACATATACATTTCGATTGAACGCGCACGCGGAAATTCAAAGAGAATTCTTTATATGAATATGGGAATTGTCGCTTCAAAACTCGCATTGACGGCAATCTTCGTATATATTTTTCATCTTGGAATTACTGCGATTGCAGTTGCAACCTTGATTTCGCAGCTAACGGTTCTTTTTACGGCAATTGTCGTAATGACAAAAAAAGGCAATCTTTTTAGTTTTTCGGTAAAAGCGGTTTCTCTTAAGAGCGAAATTGTAAGTCCAATGCTCAAACTTTCAATTCCTGTAATAATCGAAAAAGCGGCTTTTTCAATGGGAAAAGTAATCGTAAATTCAATGTGTACAATTTACGGACCGCAGACTGTCGGCGCCCTCGGAATTTCTAACAACATCGGTGGAATTACAACTATGCCTCAAAATGGTTTTCAGGAAGGCGGTAGCGCCGTAATAAGCCAAAACCGCGGAGCAAAAAAATTTAGCAGGACACTCAAAGCCTTTTGGTGCGAACTTATCTGCAACCTTATTATTGGAGTTGTTTTGATGAGCATTTCCCTTTTGTGCCTTGAACAGATTTCGAGATTTTTTGCAGGAAGCAACCTGGAATTTCAGGAAATGATAAAAGGAATTTACCGTTGGGAAGCCTGGGGCGCAATTCCTCTTGGAATAAATGCTTCGGTTCTTTCGCTCATGTACGGTTTTGGAAAAACAAAAATCACTCTTTTTATGAATTTTTGCAGAGTTTTTGTATTCCGTGTGCCTATTTTGATTGCCCTTCAGAAATTTACAAACCTCGGAAGCGAATCTGCCGGAATTATAATGGGAATAAGCAACTTTTTGAGCGGAATGCTTGCAGTAATCCTCGGTGTATGGATTTTTTTTAAAATAAAAACAACTGAAAAACCTGAGATTTAACTTTTTGAGTTTAACTTACGCCGGATGCGACGGGCTTTAGTTGCGGCTGTCAAAAAACGAATAGCAAACTGTTGATGTTTTTTTGCAGAAAATATGTTCGCAGACACAAAAATTGGCAGCCGCAATGCGCGCGAGCAAACCCAAAGCAGCCGGTTAGACAAAAAAATTTCGTCCAGATAAAAATTAAGCGGAAACTGTATCGCCGTTTTCTGATTTTTCGGTCAGATGTTCACGTTCAAAGCTTTTATAACCTTCTTTATATGCGTGAAAAGCAATTTTTTTCATTTCGCTTTTTTGATTTATAGGAAGAACAAGGTTTTCAAAATGAGTCTTCCAATAATCGTCAAAGGCTTCTGTTACGTCTTTCATAGATGGTTCCTCCACTTTTTTCAAATTAAACTGTCGTATTTTACAAAAATAATAAAAAAAAGGTCAATAATCTGTAGGTTTTTGACCTTTTTTTGTTATTTTTTTATAAATTTTTTAGCAAATTTTGATTTTTTTGACAGAGTTATTTTTATAAATTATTATATTTGTATTAAAAAAGTTCAATTTTTTTTAATTTCTAGTTTTTCTAGAAAAAAAAGGAGTTTGAAATGAAAAAAAATTTGAAATCGGCTCTTGCTGTAGCGGTTATGCTTTCTGCAACATTTTCAATACACGCCGCAAAGGCTGGAAAAGTAATCTCAAGAAATTCTTCAAAAACATCTGTTTCTAAGAAAGCTGAATCACGTTCCCTCGAAATTACAGTTTCGCTGGCTCACAACCAGACTGCGCCTGACAATCCTTACACTTTTGGCGCAAAAGCTTTTAAGGACAAACTCGAACAAGTTTCTGGAGGAGGAGCAACAGCAACTCTTTACAACGGAAACATGAGCGAAGACGAAGGAGAACTTTTTAAAAAGCTCCAGAGTGGAGAAGCAAACATCGTAGTAATTTCTCCAGGATATCTTACAAGTCTTGGCGTTGCAGAAGTTGATATTTTCTCTCTCAACTATCTTTTTAACAATTTTGCGCACTGGGGAAAAGTTCTTGACGGTCCGTTCGGTTCTGAACTTGCAGGAATCGTAAACCAGAAAACAAACGGAAAAATCCAGATTTTGGGTTATTGGTCTGCTGGCGTAAGAAACTATTATGGAAAAAAACCAATTCATTCTCCAAAAGATTTAAAAGGTATGACAATCCGTATTGGAAGTTCTCCTGTTCAGCAGCAGTTCTGGAAAGGTTGTGGCGCAATTCCTGCTTCTGTCGGCTGGGGCGTTCTTTACGATGCTTTGAACACTGGAAAAGTTGATTCGGCAGAAAATGACTACACAAATATGAGCCTTAAAAATCATCACAAGGCAAAAAACGGAAAATATATCTGCGAAACAGAACACGACTTTACAACACGTCTTATGCTTGTAAACGGAGATTTCTTCAATAAACTTACTCCAACGCAGAAAAAGTGGATTAAACAGGCTGCATCTTATGCTACACAGGTTGAACGCCAAAAGACTTTTGAACAGGCATCTGGTTCTAAAGCAAAAACTATTGCTGAAGGAGCGGTTGTTGTAGAAAATAGCGACATCGACACGGCAGCATTCAAAGCTATTGCCCTTCCTATTCAGGACGAATTTGCCCAAAAAAATGGCATGGAACGCTTCCTTAAGATGGCCAGACAATAGAATTTTTTATAAGGAAGAGGCTAAAAAATGGCAAAAAAAGAACTTGACCGATTCGACACAAAAGCAAAACGCAACATGAGAATTTCTACAAAGTTGATGCTTTTTATCGGTGCAGGCGTAGTTATCAGTTCAATCGGTGTCTGCATTCTCTCGCTGGGAATTTTTAACAGCAAGATGATTGACAACACAATAGAAGATCTTAACCACACTGCAGACGGGGTTGAACTTTATATAACTTCGAGAGAAAACGACCTTTCTCACTACTCTAAACTTTTTGCGCGCAATTCTGAGCTTCTAAATGCAATTGAATACGACTCATCTTATGCGTTGCAGCACGCTCTAAAATCTTTTGTAGACGATTCGGAAATTGACTTTATGTTTGTGACAGATTCCCGCGGACGAGTATTAAAAGGTGGCGGTATAAATGTTACAGCCGGTGTGGACGTTTCGTACATTGGAACAGTCGCAAACGCGCTTTCTGGAGAACCTTCAATCGGAATTGAGGGCGTTGCAAATTTCAATTATGCCATAATTGCAAGCGAACCAATTTATATAAATGGAAAAGTTTTTGGAACTGTCGTTACAGGATACGATCTTTCCACAACTCATATAATTGATTACATTTCAAGAAGTTACAATGTTGAATGCACTGTTTTAAAAAACGATATTCGTACTGCTACAACTTTAACGGATTCAGACGGCAACTCCTTGGCAGGAACTAAACTCGACGACAGTTTTGTTGAAGAAACGGTTCTTCACGAAGGAAATGCATTTGCAGGTCCTGTCAGTATAAGCGGACGTTCGTATTACGGATATTATTTTCCGATTACGTCGGGCGACGGAAAAATTACAGGAATGTTCTTTATTGCAAAAAATATTGAATCAATCGAAGCAATCCGTGCAAAAACTGGAACAATCGTTATTCCTGTAGTATGTATTCTTTGTACACTCATCATTACAATCGGCGGATTTTTTGTACGCTGGCTCATGTGGCGAATTTCCAATGTAACAAATACGCTCAAAGATATGGCAAGTGGAGATGCCGACCTTACAAAACGTGTAAAACTGCTTATCCGCGATGAAATTGGCGACCTTGTAATTCAATTCGACTTTTTCTGCGACAAATTGCAGCAAATTGTAGGAGAAATAAAGAATTCAAAAGAAGCTCTTTATTCTGCTGGAAGCCAGATGTCCGAAACTACGACAGAAACTTCAAGTTCAATTTCAAACATAATTCAAAACCTTTCCAATATTCGCAATCAAATTTCGTTCCAGAACGACAGCGTGCATCAGACGGCTGATTCAGTTTCCGAAATTTCAAATTCGATTACGGTTTTAAACGACATGATTGAAAAACAGGTAAGCGGTGTAAACGAAGCAACTGCAGCGGTCGAAGAAATGGTTGGAAACATTGCAAGCGTAAACAGTTCTGTCGATAAAATGGCAGTTTCGTTTGAAGAACTTACGGCAAACGCACAGGCTGGTTTTTCTAAACAGCAAGATGTAAACGATCAGATAACGTCTATTGAAGGACAGTCAAAAATGCTTCAGGAAGCAAACTCTGTAATTGCATCAATTGCAGAACAGACAAACCTTCTTGCAATGAATGCGGCAATCGAAGCCGCTCATGCTGGCGAAGCAGGAAAAGGATTCTCTGTAGTTGCAGACGAAATCAGAAAACTTTCAGAAACTTCATCGCAACAATCAAAGACAATCGGAGATCAGCTCGACAAAATCCGCGATTCAATCACAAACGTTGTTTCTTCGGCAACAGAATCTGGGGAAGCGCTGGCTCTTGTTTCAAACAAAATTCATGAAACAGACCAGCTTGTTGTGCAAATTAAGAGTGCAATGAATGAACAGCAGATTGGTTCAGAACAAATTGTTAATTCGCTCAAAGACATGAACGAAAGTACAAATAACGTACGCTCTTCTTCAAAACAGATGGAAGACCGCAACGAAAAAATTATGAACGAAATCAATTCTCTAAAAGAGATTACGGTAAAAATGAGAGACAGCATGTCAAATATGAGCGAAGGAGCCGAACGAATCAGCGCAGCAGAAGAATCTCTTTCGGATATTTCGCACAAAGTAAAAGATTCAATCGACAAAATCGGTTCAGAAATCGACCTGTTCAAAGTCTGACAAAATTACGCTCAGACAACTTGATAATTTTGTCATAAAAAATTGGCAGAAAAACAAAAATCCGCCAGTAAAATTACGCTCTAAATCGCACCTCCTAAAGCAGAAGAAATAAAGTTCACTTTAGGAGGTGTTTTTGATTTTTTCCAAAACTCAAAGGTGGAGAAAGAATTTTGCAATTCCAAAATAAACTAGAAGAGAAAGCGTGTCCGCAATTGTTGTAATCAGCGGACTTGCCATGACCGCCGGATCAAAACCAAGTTTTTTTGCAAAAAGCGGAAGCGTGCAGCCCACAACCTTAGCGACAAGAACGGTAACAGTCATCGTAAGGCATACAACAAGCGCAACCATAGCCGAAACATCCGTATTTCCAAGCAAAAGGCGGTCAACAAGCATAACTTTTGCAAAACATACAGCGGACAGGGCTGTTCCGCACAAAACCGCCGTTCTTATTTCTTTCCATATAATTATGCCGATGTCAGAAAAGCCAAGTTCCCCCAGCGAAAGGGAGCGGATAATCGTTACAGACGACTGCGAGCCGGAATTTCCGCCGGTATCCATAAGCATCGGAATAAAAGCCGTAAGAACAACCAGCTGCGACAAAGCGTTTTCAAAATTCGTAATAATCATTCCTGTAAAAGTCGCGGAAACCATCAGGAACAAAAGCCAGCCGATTCTGTGCTTAAAAAGGCTGAATGCCGAAGTGCGCAGATAAGTTTTGTCGGAAGGAGTCATACCTGCCATAATCTCAATGTCTTCGGTGGTTTCGTCTTCCATTACGTCGATGGCGTCGTCAAAAGAAATAATTCCGACCATATTTTGCTCTTTGTCAACAACCGGCAAAGCCATAAAGTTGTATTTTGAAAACATCTGGGCAACCTCTTCCTGGTCGGTGTGCGTGTTTACAGAAATAACGTTTGTCTTCATCAAATCGTCAATCAGAAGGTCGTCGTCTTTTGCAAGAAGCAAATCCTTTACAGAAAGCCGGCCGAGAAGCTTGCGGTTTTGAGTTACATAGCAAGTGTAAAAAGACTTTTTGTCCGAACCCTTCTGGCGGATTTGATTGATTGCCTGGCCGACAGTTGTTCCCAGCCGCAGCGAGACATATTCCGTAGTCATAATCGAACCGGCGGAATTTTCCGGATACTGAAGAATCTGGTTTATTGCCGTCCTTGTCTCCGCATTCACGTTTGAAAGAATCCTGTTCACAACGTTTGCAGGCATTTCTTCAACAATGTCAGCGGCATCGTTCACATACATTTCGTCAAGAATGGCGGTAAGCTCCTTGTCAGAAAAACCTTTAATCAGTTCTTCCTGAAAATCGCTTTCCATCTCAACAAAGGCTTCCGCCGCAATTTTTTTAGGAAGAAGGCGGAACAGCAGTGTGGCCGGTTTTTCATCAAGTTCCTGAAGAACCGAAGCGACATCTTCCGGCGCCATAGTAGAAAGAATATCTTTTGCCGAAGAATATTTTTTTTCTTCAAGCAAAATGTCCAGTGTTTTTTGAAAAGTAGCGTTAAAATCTGCCATAGAAAACTCCATAAGATGAGAAATTTATGGCCAAAGAATGATTTAGAACTTCACTGGGGGAGGAGCTGCATTCAAACTTTGACCAGAAGCCGGGTTACCGGAACTACCGTCAGGCATAAACGTTTCCTCCTTGAGCAAAAAATTGAATAAAAATCAGTATAAAAAGTATTCTTTTAAGTAAATCTTGTCAACCAAAACAAAACAGATAAAATCTACAGTTCTTTTAAATTTTCATTACACAAAATCTCCCATATAAAAAATTTTAATTGAAAATTCGATAGACTTATTCTAAAATTGGAATATGGCACAGTTTCCAAAAAAACAGGTTTTAATCATAGACGCAACTCCGATGTTCCGGGAATTTTTAACAGAAAAACTTACCGAAGAAAAAATTGAGGTTGAAACTGCGCAGGGACACCGCGATGCCGTAATCAAAATGGCAAACGACCTGCCTGACCTTATTATTTTGGATATTGAAAATTCGATTGACGATATGCAGGAATTTTTGGACAAAAAAGCGTCAAATCCGAACACAGTCAAAATTCCAATGATTATTTCTGGTCCAAAAATCGAAAAAGAACGTGTTGCCCAACTTATTCATTATGGCGTTGCAAAATATTTTACAAAACCAATCAAATTCGACCTTTTTTTTGAATCAATCGGACAAATTTTGCGCTCTGCCTTTACAATGGACATAACACCGTGCGTGCTTGAAATTCACCTGAACAAAAACATTATTTTTGTTGAAATTGCGCAGGGACTTAACCGCGAAAAAATGGCCCTTCTAAAATACAAACTTACGGAACTGATGGACAAAAACCGTCTGGATTCTCCTAAAGTTATAGTAATGATGACAGACCTTTCTCTGAGTTTTGTCGACGGCTCAAACCTTGAGCTTCTTTTTGATAATATTCTTGCAGACAAGAGAATTGAACGAAAAAATCTAAAGGTTCTTTCACTGGACAGTTTTGCAAAAGAATTTATCGAAGGTCATACAGAATATTACGGTGTAGAAGTCGTTTCAAACCTAAACGAAGTTTTAAATTCAGTTGTTGAAAGCGGTTCAGAATCAACTGTTCAAGACATAATTTCGGATCAGATTTTAACCTCAACAGGCTCAGAAGACGAAGGTTCTGTGGAAATGCGCTTTTATTCAGACACAGGAACCGCTGAACACGAAGAAGAAGACAGTTCTCAACCGTTTAAAATTGCAATTGTCGATGACGATGCAGTCGTCCGTCAGTTGCTTTCACTCAGTTTTAAATCCATAAATGCAGAATGTGCCCTTTTCTCAAGCGGAACTGAATTTTTGCAGGCCGCAAAGACAAATAATTACACACTAATTGTTCTTGATATTTTTATGCCAGGAATAAGCGGTTTTGATATTTTAAAAAACTTGCAGCAATTCAACATAAAAAGTCCGATAATCGTTTATTCGCAGTCAGCACAACGAGAACTGATTGTTCAGTCGCTTTCGCTCGGTGCAAAAACCTACATTGTAAAACCTCAAAAACCAGATTTTATAATTCAAAAAGCACTGGAAATCATAAATGGAAAACTCTGATTCTTTCAGCGCGATTGACGAGGCCAGCCGTTATCTTGCAAGCACACTTCACGAAATCAGGACGCCAATTCAGACAATTATCGGCACCGTCGAGCTTTTGCAAGACACAAGCATGGACGACGAACAGCGTGAGTATATTCGCCAAATTCAATTTAGCGCAGATGTTCTACTCGACCTTGCAAACAATATTTTGGATTTTACAAAAATCCGTTCCGACCAATTTAAGCTGGAATCAGTTCCTTTTAACATTGTTGAACTTACAGAGCAGGTCGTAGATTTAATCAGCATCGAAGCGTTTAACCGTGGATTGGAAATTATTACGGACATTGATTTTTCAATTCCTTCGATAATTTATGGAGATCCTGTCAGAATTCAGCAGATAATCTTAAATCTTTTAAAAAACGCTGTAAAATTCACAAATCACGGATATATTCATCTTGAACTAAAAAAAACAGGGCAAAATATTTTATTCACGATAAAAGATACTGGAATCGGCATAAAAAAAGAACAAAAAGAAAAAATCTTTACAAATTATTATCAGGGCGACATTTCTACTTACCGCAGATTCGGCGGAACAGGACTTGGACTCTCAATCAGCAAAAACCTTGTGCATTTAATGAATGGCAGAATCGGCGTAAAACCAAACAAGGACGAAGGTTCAATTTTTTGGTTTACACTGCCAATTGTAAAAAATCGGGGGTTCGAAACTTTTGAACAAAAAGAAACATTTCTGGTTCAAAAAAATTCTAAAATCTTAATAATTGACGACAACCAAAAAGCCACAAATTCACTGATAAAAATTCTAAATGCCGCAGGAATTTTTGATATTGAATCGACGACACAACCACAGAACACAATTCAGCTTATTTTAGACGCGGAATCTCAAAAAAATCCGTTTAATCTCGTTTTTATCGATATGATTATGCCAGCAATGGACGGATGGCATTTGGCGAGCGAAATTCACAATGAAAAAAAAATAAAAAACACGCCAGAGCTTTACCTTCTTGTGCCAGAGGGTCAGATGAAAGGCGAAGCAAAAATGAAAATGCTCAACTGGTTTGAAGGATACCTTTACAAGCCTTTAAAGCGAAAAAAAGTATTTGAGCTTTTAAAAGAAAGCACGGACAAAAAAAATAACAACATTGTTGAGCTGGAGCTTGCAAACGATGACATGATTATGACTCTTGAGCCAGTTGACGATTCATCTGTTGCAAAAAACAAAAGAGTTCTCGTTGCGGAAGACCATCCTGTAAACAGCAAGTTAATCGAAACTTTTTTACGGAATTTTGGAGCCGATGTTTTTCTGGCAGAAGACGGGCAGCAGGCAGTTGAACAGATTAAACAAAATCCAAACATTGAGTTGATTTTTATGGACATTCAGATGCCTGTAAAAAATGGCGTTGAAGCCACTGTCGAGCTCCGAAAATCCGGTTACAAAGGAATTATCATCGCATGTACGGCAAATAACGACGCAAACGATTTTGAAATATACAAAAAAAGTGGCATAAACGACATTATTGTAAAGCCGTTTAAAAGCAACACAATCCGCACAGTTCTAGAAAACTGGATTCCAATTATAGATTTGACTGTTTTAAAATCAGTCTCAACCATCGAACCCGAAAATTCTGCAAAAAAAACGGCCTGGGACAAAGAAGATTTTTTGGACACTACAGGTGGCGACATTGTGGCTTCAATCGAAATATTAAAAACTTTTGCAAAACAGACAAACAGACTTTTAAAAGAAGCGGAAATGGCTGTTGAGGCAAAAGATTTTGAAAAACTGCGAGCGCTAGGACATTCACTAAAAGGAAGTTCTGGCACAGTAAGCGCAAAATTGCTTGCAGAATACGCTTCCAGACTAAACCTTACGGCAAAAACAGGCGACATTGCAGGCTGCAGATTCAATCTGGAAGAATTTAAACATGAATATGTCCGCTTTAAAAAGCTTGTAGCAAAATTCATAAGAGCAGAACAGGCAGTAAAAAAATGAAAAGTTTTGTTGATTTTAAAAAAAATTCAAAGCCATTAAAAGTAAATTTTCACACACATTCCACATTTTGCGACGGAAAAAACACGCCGGAAGAAAATGTTATTTCCGCAATAAAAAAAGGTTTTAAAATTTTGGGGTTTTCGAGCCATTCAACCTGGCCGTTTTCTTTTGGCGACAGCATAAAAAAAGATGATTTTGAAAAATACACTCAAGAAATCAACTCTCTAAAACAAAAATATGCGGATCAAATCGAAATTTTCTGCGGTTTTGAAGCAGACTATATTCCGCCTTTTTGCAAACCAGATTTTGACGCTTATAAAAAATTTTCTCCCGACTTTTTAATCGGTTCTATTCATTATCTGTACAACGGTGAAAATTCTCCAGAAAAAACCATGCCAGTCGACTGGAGCACAGAAAAACTTTTTGAAGGAATAAAAAACATTTACGCTGGCGATACAAAAAAAATGCTCTGCCACTATTTTGAATCAGAGCGAAAAATGCTTTCGGAATGTAATTTTTCGATAATAGGACACGCAGACTTAGTCCGCAAATTCAATCAGAAAAATCCATTTTTTAGCGAAAATGAAGGCTGGTACAAAAATGAACTAAAAGAGACAGCAAAGTCCATAAGCAGAGCTGGAGTTATCTGCGAAATAAATACTGGCGCAATAAGCCGTGGATTTTTAACACTTCCCTATCCGTCAGAATATTTTTTAACGCTTTTACACGAGCAAAACGTTCCAATAATGCTCAGTTCAGACTCGCATGCCGCCGAAACGCTAGACTGCGAGTTTGAACAAGCAACCGCTCTTGCAAAAAAAATCGGGTACACAGAACTTGCATACCCGAAAAATAAAAATATAATCACATATAAGATTTAGCGATTCTGTCTTTCGTTGCGGCTCTGACAGTTAATACACATAAAAGCGTAAGGGATTGCTTCGAGCCTTTCTTCAGGAATTTCTTCCTTGCAAACCAGACAGCGGCCGTAAGTTCCCTGCTTAATGCGGTCAAGCGCATTATTTATCATTTGCAGGCGGTTTGAATCCTGAGCGCCAAGCGATTCAAGCAAACGACCATCTACAACATCAGAAGCAACATCAACTTCATCTCCAGACTCTCCGCCTTCGACAATTTTTTTGTAATCTTCATTTTGTGCAGCAAGAGAGCCGAGAATCGTATTTTTCTGCTCAATTAATTTTTTTTTCATTTTTTCAACAAATGCTTTTTCCATATCCGTCTCCCGTTGACAAGATTTTTTATAAGTAGATAATAAATATAATAAAGAACTAACAAAAAGGCAAACTTTTTTTGGAGGAAATGTGGCTAAAGAAGAAGCTATAGAAGTTGAGGGAATTGTAAAAGAAGCGCTGCCAAACACCATGTTCCGTGTTGAACTTAAAAATGGCGGACATGTCATCATGGCACATCTTTCAGGCAAAATGCGCAAACACTACATTAAGATTGTTCCAGGAGACAGCGTAAAAGTTGCACTCTCTCCATACGACTTGAACCGCGGACGCATAATTTTCCGCGAACGCTAATCAAAACTGCTAATTGCAAAAAAAAAGGTCATTTCGGTTTTTAACCGCTCAATGACCTTTATTTTTTTATTCTGTAAATCTACCAATCTATTTTTATTTTGTCTTTCTTGCAAAAATTCCTTTAAGACTTTTTGTCATTCCAGAAAGCCCCTTTATAAATCCTGCAATACACAAAATCGGCCCAATCGGAATTATAAAAAAACTAAATCTCATAAAATACATGCTCAAAAGAAAAATTGCCGCGCTTTGCAAAAACTGTCTGAACCATTCGGCGCGAGTGTATTTTTTTTCTGATTTTTCGTATTTATAATAATATGTGCGATTTTGACCGTTTTGCGAATTTTCGTTTTTCCAGCCATATTGCGCCCACTGCCAAAAAGGATCGTCCTGATAAGACGAACCGCCATAAGCACTTTGCTGTCCCCAAGGATTGTATTGCTGACTATACGACTGCTGAGACTGAGAACCGAAAGCACCGTAACTGTCATAACTACGGCGTTTAGTTTCATCACCCAAAACATCGTAAGCAGCGCTTATATTCTTGAATTTTTCTTCGGCCTCTTTATTGCCAGGATTCCGGTCAGGATGATATTTCATAGCCAGTTTTCTGTAAGCCGACTTTATTTCGTCCTGAGATGCATCTTTAGAAACTCCCAATACTGCGTATAAATCTTCCAATATTCATTCCTTAAGTTTTTACTTTTTTTATTATAAACTGTTCTGCAATTAAAATAATCAAAATTTCCCACAGTTACAAGTAAAAACAGTTTTTTAAACATTACTTTAAAACTTACTTTAACAAAACCCAGGTTGCTCCAGAACCGCCATGATTTCTGTCGTTGTGTCCGCTCACTCCCAAATGTTTATTTTGCTCAATAAAAGTCCTCACCATTGCACCCAAAACAGGATCTGTTCCGTGGCTGTGGATTCCCTTTCCGTGAACAATTTCAATTTTTTTTATTCCGCGCCTAAGGCAATCGTTTACAAAAGATTCAAGTTTTATCCAGGCTTCGTCCCGGGTAAGTCCATGCAGGTCGATTCTTGCTTCTGGACGCATAGATTTTAAGTAATTGCGGTTTTCCATTTTTGACGCTTCTTCGCTTTCTTCGTTCAGACGGTCTTTATCAACAGTTCCATAACGACGCAACCAAAGTTCCATAGGATTGATTGCTTTTTTTGAATCCTCAACCATCTGCCCTTCCAAAGTTTTTTTGTAGTTTTGAGCGGCAAGTTCTTTTTCTTCGGGAGTCGGCGCATTTGCTTTTTTATGGCTAACCTGAGCCGCAGGCTTTTTTGCAGCAGATTTTTCTTTTTTTTGAGTTTCTGCCCATTGTGTCAAAATATCACCAAAATCCATTTTATTCCTCCAATAAATTTTTATCGGGCGGCTTTTTGCATAGCAAAAATCAGGCTATCCGTGGTTCCGGCTTTCGCCTGCATTGCTCCACAAAGTTCCGCAACGGCTTTGCCGCCACTCCTATCCTTGCCGCTTTGCAGTAAATTATTTTATTTCAAAAACAAGTTCTTTTTTTACCCAGCCGTTTATTTCCGACGATTCTATATAAAAGTAATCGCTTGTTTTTTCCGAAATTTTTACGCGTATTCCACCGTAAAAATTCTGCACAACAGAACAGGTTTCTTCTGGCACAGGACTTATGTTTCCGCCTGCAAAAATTCCATAATTCTTAAAAATTTGAGTTCCTTTGTAAAAACTCGCAACAAACGCAAAAACCATGCAGAACGCAAGCATAATTGCAATTTTTTTCCGCTTCAAAATAATAAAAACCACCATCAAGACCAGTAAAATTATTCCGCAAACAGCAAATAATTCCACAAAAGGCTTTTTTATTTCATTTTCGTTATTTGAAAGCGAAAACTTTTTTTCAAGCTGCTCGCGCTCCGATTTTACTTTTCCCGAAAACAAAGAATTTCTTTCAAGACTCCGCAATTCAGCAATTTTTTTGCAATCTTCAATTCCAATTTTCTTTTTTGTAAAGCCGTTGTCAGTGTTTTTTGGCTCAGAAAATGCCGAATTAAACAGTTTTTTGTCGATTATTTTGCCTTCAGAATTTTCAACTTTTTGAGAAGTCGGCAAAACAGTTAAAATTACGTTCGGAATTTTTACAGTGCGCTGGCTTCCATTGTAAGCAATCGCCGTCAAAGCAAATTCTGGCAAATCGTATTCGCCTTCTACAAGCGGCTTCCATCGGAATTTTGCAACAAGAAGGCTTTTGTCCGAAAAATTTCTTCCGACAGATTTTCCACGGGCATATTCAGAAGTTTCGATTTCTTCAAAAATTGAATTTTTCGGCAATTTCCAGTTGAAAGAAATTATCTGAGAAAAATACTTCAATTTCAATTCAAAAATAATTTCTTCTCCTTCCCTTGCAGTAAATTTTTTCGAATCTCCAAAAGTTCTATTAAAATTTGCCCCGGAAACAAATTCAACCAGAGCCAGAGGATTTATCAGATCTGGATTTTCAAAAACAGTTATATCGTCAAATGGAATATAATAAGTCTTAAAACCAATAATTACGATTAAAGGCGGAAGCCTTACAGGACCTGTGTCCTTAAAAGCAAACCAAAGGTGAACCGCAGTTCCACGAATCCCGTTTTCTCCAATAAATTCTTCTTTTTTTGAAGAAATAAGCTGGACTCCTTCCGGCAATTGTGGCAAATCAGTCTGAACCTTAGAAGGCTCAACTCCAGGAATTTTCAGCGTAAAACCGTTTTCGTAAACCGTAAAAATCGAAGAATTGTCCGCCTTTACTTTTAATGTGCGGATAAAAGCAGATGACGGAGTTTTTGCATAAAGCGAACCAAAAATCAGAAAAAATACAAAAACTAATAATCCACGACAGACGAATCTTTTTTGTTTGACTGAAGTTTTTGCCATCGTTCTTTTTCCTCCTGCTGAATAAGATTAAAAACGGCATTTTCCATTGAATTGTTGTTTTTTTCGACATTGACAGAAGTCATTTCTTTTTCTGCCGACTTTGAATTTCGAGTTTCCAATTGCTGCTGAATAAATTCCAAATTGATTTTTGCATTCAAATTTGAAGAATCCGCAAGAACCGCTTTTTTAAAATATTCCCTTGCCAGCGAAAAATCTCCGCGGCGGTTTGCAATAATTCCGGCATTGTAAAAAGCCGCACTCTTGAGTTTTTCATCTGCTTCTAGCGAAACCTGTTCAAGCCTGATTAAAGCGGCATCGAGCTCGTCCTGCATGATGTAAGTTGATGCAAGGTTGTAAGCGCAGTACTCAGCAAGAATTTTTTCTTCTGAAAGTCTTGAATTGTTGTACGAACGCAAAAAATTCGCGGTCGCCGTCTGATATTTTTTTTGATACCAGTTAAAAACTCCGTTCAAAACCGAAAATTTTTCGGACTTGCAGGAAACAAAAAACGGAAGAAGAGCAAAAACCGCAAGAACAGTCGTTTTTTTTGCAGATTTAGAACCAGAAAGAAAATTCAAATCAAGTTCGGAAACAATAAAAGAAAAAATAAAAAATAAAATCGCTAGAAAAATAAACAGTTTGTGATGTGAAATCTTTTGAATTTCAAAAGACTCTCCAGCCATTTTTTTTCCGGAAAGCTGATTGAGCAAAACGTAGGCGGAACCTTCAGAATCTGCAGCAACGTAAGAAATCGAATTGTCTGGACTAAGACGGTGCCGTGGCAAAAGCGATTTTTTATTGGCAGCAGAAGCGGCATCTATCATTTTTTCAGCATTTAAGAAAGTTTTTACCTTTGTAACGCCGTCTCCTGCAAGAATTTCAACTGGACGCGCAGTTCCAAAGCCAACTAGAGTAACAGGAATTCCAAATCTTGCCGCATCGTCAAGGGCTAAAGACAGTGAGCCATCAGTTTCGTCTCCGTCAGTAAAAACCCAGACATGAGCGTTCTGACTCATATTTTTTGGAAAAGCCTGCATTGCAGAAGAAATTCCTTTTCCGATTGAAGAACCGGCAGCCGTCATTAAGGCTGGAGAAAGGCTCTCTAAAATAGAATCCACGCTTGTCCTGTCATCTGTCAAAGGAACGGCAATAATTCCATCGCCTTTTGCAAGAACCACGCTCACAGAAGTTCCATTCATTTTTTCAAGGAGTTTCCAGGCATATTGTTTTGACGCTTCAAGTCTCGTCAAACCTTCAGGAGCGTCTTTTGCATTCATGCTCCAGGAAATATCAAAAACAAAAGCAACCGCATCTCCGGTTTTTTGAACTGCAACAGCGTTTGTCCCCCAGAAAATCCCTGCAAAAGCAAAAACTGCAAAGGCACAGGCAAAAAAACGTAGCACAGTCCGCAAAATTATCGAAATTTTAAAACGGCGGAAAGATCTATTTTTTTGAAAATTATTCATTAAATTTGCAACGCCTAAACTTTTTGCCACTTTTTTGTAGCGAAACAAATCATAAGCAGAGAAAAAAATTAAAATCAACAAAATAAAAAAAGCGTACGGTCTTTGAATGTCCAGCATAAAATTCCTCGATTAAGTTTTAAATTTCTTTCAACAAAATTCGGCGGATAAACCACGCTGCAAAAAAAACAATCGCTGAAAAAATCACAAAATATGAATAAAGCTGCTGGTTTGAAGATTTGTAGTGAAAAGTCTGCAAGACATTTTGCTTTCGGCTTACAGAATTAAGAGCCTCCGCAAAAGCTGCAGTCGATTCAATTCCAAAATACGTTCCGCCACCAGCAAGAGCAATTTCTTCAAGAGAAGACGAATCAAATTCAGAATCGTAATAGCCAGAATGGACCTTGCCGGAATTAGGATCAACATATTCAATCGGCACAGTTCCTTTTGTTCCAATTCCAAAAGTGTAGACTATAATTCCATTTTGGGTAGCAAGGTTTGCAGCTGTATCGGGATGAATTGAGCCTGCGTTATTTTCTCCGTCGGTTATTAAAACAATGCATTTTTTTGGAGCAGAAGAAGCTATAAGATGGTAAACGGCGCTGCTTAAACCGATTCCAAGCGCTGTTCCTTCTCCAAGTCCTCCTGTGACAAGAGAATCAAGGCGCCGCAAAAAAAGCTCATGGTCAATAGTCGGCGGAACAATCGCAGCGGCCTCGCTTGCCATGGCAACAAGCCCAAAAGCGGCGCCTCTGTTGTTATTTACAAGAGTGCGGATTCCCTGCTTTGCAGCGTCCAAACGGGTCATATTTGCAATATCACGGGCTGCCATTGAAGGACTCGTATCAAGCACAAAAAGAATATCTGCGCCCTTAGAAGTATAAATTTTTTCCTGTTTTTGAATTACAGGGTCGGCAAAAGCACAGACAAGGCTTATATAACCTACCACACCCAAAAAAACAGAAAACGCATTAAAAAAAACAGAAACTTTACCTTTCCAGACAAAACTTTTTCCTTTCCAATCCGAAAAAACAACTGGAAAAGAAATTTTTTTGAAAATTTTAAGCTGGCGGAGAATAAAAAGGGCAGGAATTGCCGCCAAAAACAAAAAAGCAGTCGGATTTTCAAACACTGGCATTCTCATCATTTGCTTCATTCTCCAGTTCAAAAGTAAAAAATTTTATGGCGCTAAGACAGCGGTTTACAAGAATTTCGCGCTCTCCGTCGGCAAGCACCGCTTCGTAAAGAGAAGCTGGTTTTTTAAACGAATCGACAGAACCTTTTGCAAAACGAATATAATCACATCTTCCAAAAACTTCCACAATGTCACTCACAGCAGAACCTTGTGATTCCGAAAGCGAACCGCAGGCTATCTCTTCAAATTTTTCGTAAAAATGTCCGCATGTCATCGACAAAAAACATTCGTCAAACCGGCCGCACAGATATTTTCTGACGATCAGTGTAAGTTGAGAACAAAATTCCTCATCATCTTTTTTTTCTTTGAGAAGTTTGTTCAACTGCTTTTGAGAAGTCTTATAAAGTTTTTTGATTTTCCGCTGTTCTCCAGCAAGAATAAAAAGGGCTAAAAAATACGGCAGTTTTAAAACAAAAAATATGACAATTCCAACACAAACAAAAAAAATTACCGCAAGAATAATCAACAAAAAAGAAGTTCCTGGAACAACACGAGGACCTGCTGGAGGCCTAAGAGAAACCGCCCCTATTTTACCAGCAAGAGAATTTACAGAAACAGGCGCAAAATCTACAGGAAAAGCCGCAACAGAGCGTTCTTTTTTTTGCGAAGCGCGAACCAGATTCGACAAATCGAATGAAGAAAAATCAATTACGCCAGTCTGCCACGGAATAAAAAAAACTGTGAGCGTGTATTCAAAACCAATGTGCTCCAAAACAACCCGATAAACCAGGCATTTTTCCGACATTTTGTTAAAAACCGGCCAGTCAGTCAAAAGTTCGAGGGTTTTTATGTCTGTTCCAGAAATTTTATTTTCAAAAAGATCTACGTCTGTATGAAAAACATATTTTAATTCACATCTGTCGCCGACATAAATATTTTTCGGCATGAGAATCTGCACTGCGTTGTTTGAACTTGAATTTTTTGAAGCAAGATTCTGTGAAAAACAAAATGAGCCAGACAAAACAAAAGAAAACAGAAAAAGAAAAACTTTTTTCATCTTTCTCTCCGGCTACAAAAAAACTTATTCAAAACAAAGGCAGGGTCGTCCGCGGTCGATAAAACAACAGGGCTTGCTCCGTGCCTCAGACAGAATTCTTTCCAGTTGTCCAGACGACGGCGATTGTCTTCAAACCAGGCATTTTTAAAGGCTTTTAAGGATGTAGGAAATTTTCTTGTAACGCCACTTTCAATGTCAGAAAAAAAAGCTGTTCCGATTTCCGGCAATTCGCTGTCCAAAGAATCCGTAATCCGCATTGCAACAACGTCATTTTTTTCTGCAAGCCGGGCAAGGTTTTCCTGCCAGAGCGATGAACGAAAATCCGAAATTACAAAAACCAAAGAACGTTTTTTTAAAAGCTTATGTGCTCCTTTTAACGCAGAGCTAAGAACAGAACCTTTTTCAATTTTTTCTTCAGGTTCGTCAAGCCTGCTCAAAATCATCATTGCCTGATCACGTCCAGTTTTTGCCTTTGTGCTGAATCTTATTTTTCCATCAAAAAAAACAGCTCCAATCGAAGAATTATTTTGCAAGCAGGCAAGAACTAAAAGTGCGACGGCTTCCGAAGCAACCTGAATCCGAGTTTTTTTATTTGTTCCAGAAAACATAGAAAGAGAACGATCCAAAACAAAAAATACCTGAATCTCACGGTCTTCTTCGTATAATTTCACAAAAGGATGTCCCATTCTTGCTGTAACGTTCCAGTCGATTGAGCGAACGTTATCTCCGGCGTTGTATTCGCGAACTCCGTAAAAATCAATTCCCTGACCACGGTAAACCGACTTAAAACCGCCAAGACGTAGATTGTCGGCAAGTGTTTTTGCAGACAGCTTTAGAAGAGAAGCTTTTTGTACAAGTCTGTTTGAATTTTCATCAAAAATTTTCAGCATCGGACAGCCTTTAAAAATTCAACTATGGAACAGGAACAAACGTTAAAATTTTTGAAATAATTTCGTCGGCAGTTATTCCATCGGCAGCTGCTTCGTAAGAAAGAACAAGCCTGTGCCTTAAAACTTCGCAGGCGGCATTTTTTACGTCTTCTGGCAAAACAAAAGAACGTCCGGCAAACAAGGCTTTTACTTTTGAACACTGCAAAAGAGCAATTCCAGAACGAGGCGAAGCGCCAAAAGAAATATATTTTGAAAACTCAGTGCGCCGTCCAGTATTAAGATTGCGCGTTACCGAAACAATGTTTACCATATATTCGATAATTTTGTCAGCGCAGACAACTTTTTCAAAAGCCGACTGTAAGTCTTTTATTTTTTGAGCGGAAAGCACTTTTTTAACGGCAACTTCACCCGCTTTTCCAGCAGTTTTTACAATTTGAATTTCTTCCTGAGGAGTCGGATAAGAAACCAGGACTTTTAGCAAAAAGCGGTCAAGTTCTGCTTCCGGTAAATTGTAGGTTCCTTCCTGCTCAATCGGGTTCTGGGTTGCAAGAACCAAAAATGGTAAAGGAAGCGGATATGTTTTTTCACCAATCGTAACCTGTTTTTCCGCCATGGCCTCAAGCAACGCTGACTGAACTTTTGCAGGAGCGCGGTTAATTTCATCGGCAAGCACAACGTTTGTAAAAACAGGACCTTTTCTGACAGAAAAATTTCCAGTGTTCTGCTCGTAAATCAAAGTTCCGCTTACGTCCGCAGGCAAAAGATCCGGAGTAAACTGAATACGCTTAAAATCAAGACCAGAAAGTTCAGCAAAAGTTTTTACGGCAAGTGTCTTTGCAAGACCGGGAACTCCCTCCAAAAGAACATGTCCGCCTGTAATTATCGCAGTAAGAATCGCATCAATTACCTGTCCCTGCCCAACAAGCCGTTTTGCAGCTTCTGTCCGGCACTCTTCCAGAATCTTCTGGCAGTTTTCAAAAATCGCCGAATCCTGAATATTTTCGCTGCTGTTGCCCTGTCCGTTAACTTCCGTATTTTCAAAACCAGTTAAAGTTGAATTTATATTATTTTTATCCATTTTATAGCCTAAAAGTTGTATATTTATGCATGTCTAATTGACGCACGCACTTTATAACGATAATATACTTTATCATGTTGAACCCTTTAGCACAAGAATTGAACAATGTTCTTAAAAACACAACTCCAGGCGAGTTGCTTTCAGATTTAGGATTAAGGATTTTCTTCCCAAAAGGCATTATTGCTCAGGGAGGAGAAGCAAAAAAATTCGGAAAAGTTGCAAACGCAACAATCGGAACAACGCTCACAGGCGGAAAACCGGCAATTCTCGAAGCTGTGCATAAATATGCACCAGAACTTTCTGCTGGAGAGCTGGTTTCGTATATGCCGACCGCTGGCAATCCGGAACTGCGTGCACTTTGGAAAGATTTAATCTACAAAAAGAATCCAGGGCTCAAAGGAAAATCGATTTCCCTGCCAGTTGTAGTTCCAGGACTAACAGCAGGAATTTCCTATCTTGCAGACCTTTTTCTTGACGAAGACAAAACTCTTCTTTCGCCAAATCCAAGTTGGGACAATTATGCGCTCATTGTAGAAACACGCAGAAATTCACAGTTCCACACATTCAATCTTTTTTCAGGCGACGGATTCGACCTTGACTCGTTCAAAAAAGCATTAGAAAAAGAAGCGGAAACAGGGTTTGTCCGTTTACTTTTAAACTTTCCTCAAAATCCAAGTGGCTATTCACCTACAAACGCAGAAGCAGCTCAGATTGTAAAAATAATTCGCGATGTTGCAGAAAAAGGCGCAAAAGTTCTTATTTGGGACGATGACGCATATTTTGGGCTAAACTACGAAAATGACATTTATCCACAGTCGCTCTTTGCAGAATTTGCAGACCTGCACGAGAATGTTCTTGCAGTAAAAATCGACGGACCTACAAAAGAAGACTTTGTATGGGGCTTCCGCACAGGATTTTTAACATTTGGCGGAAAAGGATTAACTGAAGAACACTACGCTGCCCTCGAAAAAAAACTCATGGGACTTATTCGTTCTTCAGTAAGTTGCTCATCGACTCCAAGCCAGAGCCTTGCATTGCGCGCATTCAGCGATCCAGAGCTCGAAAATCAAAAAAAGGATTTCCGCAATCTCCTCGAAGAACGCTATACAGAAGTAAAAAAATTCGTAACCTCGCATACAAGCAAAAATCTTGAAGCTCTGCCATTCAATTCAGGATATTTCATGAGTTTTCACACAAAAGTCGATGCCGAACAGTTGCGCCAGAAGATACTGCACGAAAAGCAGATTGGAACAGTTGCAATTGATTCAGAAACACTCAGAGTTGCATTCTCTAGTCTTGAAAAAGAACAGGTAGAAACAGTATACAAAGCAATTTATGACTGCGCCGACAATATGTAAATCAATTTTATAAAAACACAAAAGACGTCAGAAAATCTGGCGTCTTTTTTATTTGTCGGCAATCCACTTTCAATCTGAAAATTGCGCCGTCAACCTGGCACTAAATTTTATAAAAAAATATACTGGCTTTTGAAACAAACAGTCGTTTTTTTCTATTCATAAATATTTATAAATGTAAAAAAATACGGTATACTCAAATAATGACTGGATTTTTGAGGACTTCTTTTTTTGCGGCGATTTTTATTTTTTGCGGACTTTTTTTTGGCTGCAAGACACAAGACAATTCGCCAGACACTTTTATAATTTGGACTGACCGTGAAGAATTTGTTTCTTACAGTGAACTTTTTAATTCGATTCAAGACAAGACAAAAGCTATAATTGTTTACAAAAAGCGTCTTGCAAGCGCACTTCCTCCTGCAAAGGATGAAGAAAAACCAGATTTAATTGCAGGTTCCTGGCTCAAAAACGACAACACGCGCAAACTCTTTCGTCCTCTCGATTCACTTTTAAGCAAAGACAGCATCGATGTTTCTACGCTTTACTCGCCTCTTGTTGAATACGGCAAAGTTTTCGGCAGCCAGTATCTTATTCCTGTTAGTTTTAATCTTCCGATTTTTGTTTTTTCTTCCAAAAACGAAGATAAAATTCCAAATCAATATTCGCTTTCTCTTGAACAGATAAAAGAACTCGCTGGTGACTTTAACACTGTAAATAAAAAAGGTTTCTATACAAAAATGGGTTTTGCCCCTTCCTGGGACGATGAATTTTTATACGAAGTTGCTAAAAAATTCGGTCCTTGTTTTAAGCAAAAAGGAAACGGATTTGTCTGGGACGAAAAAAAACTTTCAGAAGCAGTTGAATATATCAGAACCTGGACGGCAGAAAAAAACTCAAGCACAACGGCAGAACAGGATTTTGAATTCAAATATCTCTACACCCCAAAATATAGACAAATTGCCGAAGGCAGAACGCTTTTTAGCTACATAACGAGCAGTGAACTTTTTAAAATTTCTTTTGAACAGCTTGGCGAAGTTGATTTCCGATGGCTTTCGATAAACGGCTCCATTCCTGCAAAAGACGACATTGTTTCTATGGCAATTTACAAGCACGCAAAAAATCCAAAGCAGGCTGAAAATTTTATCCGCTGGTTTTTCCAGGAAAAAAATCAAAAACTTTTGCTGGAACGCTCTGAAAAAATGCATCTGGACACGGCGACTTTTGGAATCGTGTCCGGTTTTTCGACAATAAAAGGTGTAAACGAGCGCATTTTTCCAACTTTTTACAGAAATTTGCTCGGAAACTTGCCGGCAGAAGAAAAAATTGCAGCTCCACAGGCTTTTTCACCACGCTGGCAAAGCATAAAAGAGCGCGTAATTTTTCCTTATTTGAACAATGCAATAAAAACCGACAGCGACAAAAAAAATCTTACGATGGAATCGCTTTTAAATACCTGGTCAAAGCAATTTGACTAAAAAACAGCCGAAAATGACGTCAGTTTTTATCATTAAAAGTTTGCGTTGCAAACTTTCTTATCATAGGAGTGCAAAATTATGAGCGAAGCTTTAATTTCTCAGGACGAACTGAACAAACTTTTACAAGCGGAACGTTCAAAAATAAAAACCATAAGAAAACCGAATTTCAAATCCTCTCAAATTCTGGAAAATTTTGCAAAGTTTTCGGACAGATTAAAAATCGAACGGATTTCTGTAACACAGGAAGAAGTTGACAGCGTTCTAGGAAAAAAACAATAAAAAATTCATGTTTTTATGGTATTTGCACAAAATGCCATAAAAAAATATACCGTTCTCTAAACTAAATTTTTATTTTTCCGAAAATTTATTAGAGGTTGGGTTATGGTCAATTCTATTTCTTTAAATGCTTATTCATACGGCGGAATTTTAAGTGGCAGTTCTGGAAAACTCTATGTTCCTGTAAATCCTGCTTATGTTATATATTCTCAATTTGACCATATTTCTGGAGTTGCTTCTTCAATCCCAGAACACGGAGTTTCTGTAAGTAAAATTCAGATTTTAAACTCTCTTTTAAACCAGCTTATCTCCATGAGAAACCAGCCAAAAGCAGAAATTTCCGACAATTCAAATTTGAGCGATGACCAAATGGAAAGTCTTATTCAAAATTATCAATCTCAAATTCAAAACGAAATCGAAAAATCTCATCTGACAGGTTACGGACTTGCGGGCGTTCAGCCTCAGACAGGACAAATTCTCGATCTGACGGCGTAATTCTAATTATTTGCGAACTTTTTTTGATAAAAAATACTGTCCATCCACTCAAATCGTTGTTCGCACCAATCAGTAAGATATTTTACTTCGCTTTTATAAGTTTTTCGGTTGCGATATCCAGGTGCGCGTGGCCAAATTTCGCTTCCAATTATGTGCCATACGCTGTCATTTAATTCTCCGGCAGAATTTAAAAGCTCGCCCTGCTCCTTAAGCCAGTCAATCGAAAATTTTAATTCAAGCCGGGTTTCACACCAACGTTTTTCTACCGCATTTACAAAATCCGCATCGTTAAAAAGGCGGTGATACCAGGACGACTGGTTTATCAAAAAACCTTCTTCGTTGGACGGCATCGTCGAGTTTTTAGAAAAATCAAAAACCCTGAACATTTGAATCCATGCGCTGTTGCTTACGAGAGAATTATAAGAATTGCTTCCTGTAGAACTTTCGCCACTGTTTCCAAAAGCAATATCGTGATCCCAGGCAGGTCCCATAAAGAGTTTATCCTGATTGTAGTCATAATTCATGAAAACCGAGTTATAGAACTTTGCATCGTAATTTTTTGAAAATTCAGAGAGAAGATACCAGTCAACAAACGAATTCATATCAAAATATTTTTTGTATCCGTCTTTTTTTAACCAATTTTCGCTATAAAGAATATTTTCGAGTTCGGTTATTTTTTCCGCCCATTTTTTGTAGTTTTCTTCGGTTGATTTTGGAGAACGGATATGAAACCTTAAGCCTGTCGGGCTTGAAAAAGAATACGGACGTCCGCTGTGACTGTCGATTTCGGCAAGAAAACCTTCCCCCTCAAATTCAACACGGCTTTTTTCGACTTCGACTTTTTCCGTAATTGAATAAAGTCCGCGGTATTTGCCATTTATAAAGAGTGTTATAAATTTTGACTGCGGATTCCAGCGCATTTTATCCCAGACCTTGTGAGTAAGATATTCGGCATAAAAATTTCGAAGCATTGAGCGGTCACAGGGATTTGCAATCAAAATCCATTTTCGGGCAGCAGGCATTCCCAAAAGATTTGCTTCGCGGTCAAGTTTTAAAAGATACGGTTTTTTCTTTGTAAAAGTGGTCTTCCAGGTTGAATTTCCGTGTCCACGAACCTTGCATTTTCCTGTAAGAACGACAGAAGAATCCGTTAAAGTAAAATCGCCTTTTAAATAGTTTTCTTTGCTTGTAATTTCTTTATTTTTGTTTGTAGAAAGTTCAAGTATCGGAAGACCGAGTTTTTTGCAACTTTCAAAAGTAACTTCCCGTTCGGAAGAAAGCAAGAATGCTAAAACACAGCCAAACGAAAGCAGAACAAATAAAAAAACAAAACCGACAGAATATCTTTTTATTCCCTTAAAAACGCTCATATTTTTTAGATATTTTAGATAAATCTAGTACGTTACTTCGCCGTCATGCGCAAGAATTGTTGAAGAAACAACATTTTCAAGAGCGGCAACTTCCTGTAAAAGAGCAGAATCGTCAGAAGCGCGAATTTCCACAACAAGGTTGATTTTTCCGTTAGAAAGAGCACGGCTTTTTACTGCAAAAGTTTTGCAATATTTTTGAACAAGCGCCATTATGCTTTTTTCGAGTTCGTAGCTGTTACCGCTTACCATCAAAATTTTTGGAGCTTTTGCAACAGGAAGCCTGTCCAAAACAAAAAGTGCAATAGTCAAAATAAATGCAAGCACGCACGAAATTTGAGCAAGACCTGCGCCACAGATAATTCCTGTAGAAATCGCCCAAAACAGAAAAACCAAATCCATTGGATCTTTTATTGCAGTTCTAAAGCGGACAATAGAAAGAGCGCCGACCATACCTAAAGAAATTACAACGCTCGACTGAATCGTCAAAATTACACCGGCAGTAATCAATACGAGAGCAGGAAGCGCAATGTTAAAAGACTTTGAATAAAAAGTCCTGCGCGTCAAAAGCCTGTAAGCAAAAAAAATGTAAAGCGCAAAAATCGACGCAATAAAAAAAACAACAATGATGTTTTCTGGAGTTGCATCGTACCTTGTAAATCCCTGAATGAATGATTTTTTGAAAATATCCTTAAATCCCATAAAAGTTACCGTCCTTTTTTATGTTTTCTATATTTTTAGATTTTTAAGCCATCCCGTGAATATCAAATTTTCTGCAAAGGTAGAATTTTGAAAAACTCGTCCATTGCAAAAGGCTCGTCTGACACGCCTCGTTTATAAAATCTGGCAAAAACTCGTCGAATTTTACTTCCATCATATTGGTTCCAACAGGAAGAACAGACCTGAACGCTGCCTGAGGATTAAAAAAATCCTCTATGTTGCTTGAACTGCGAAGGTTTCTGTCAAAAGTTACACGAACGTTTCCGTCCGGATAAACAAAAGGCACTCTCTCGTAAGCGACAATTACAACAGGCCTTAATGCACGAAAATGCATCTGAGAAATCAATTTTTTTAAGAGGTATGGAGTTTGGGCCGTAAAATCTGGAATTTGACCAGTCATAATCTGTTCGAGAGTTTTTTGCGGAATTGGACACGAAGTTTTTAGGCACATTCCGTTTACTTTTTGCTTTAATTCCAAAGTAATGCGCTCTTTTGAACAGTTGTAAATTCTGATTCTGAATTTTTCGCGCGGGTCGGTGCCATTTTCGTTTTCTAAAAAACAAGTGTCGTAAATATCATCGAAGTAAATGCTTCGGATTGAGTATTCGCCTGCTGCACCAGTATTTTTGTCCAGATATAGCAACGCTCCAATCCGCTGTTCAATTGCAGAAAGAACCATTTCCGGAGAAAAATATTTAAACTCGTGTCTGAATTTAGGCATTATTGCAACTCTCCAGAAGTTACCGAACAATCGGTAACTTCTATATGAATTATACAGAAATATTTTCTGAGTGTAAATAATTTTTTTATAAAAAATTGAAATAACGTTTAAATAATTAAACATTTAACCTAAAGAACCAAAGAAAAGTTTTTTAAGCAATGCCTAGCCCGTGCTGGAGCAACGCCAAAGGCGGCCCGAAAGGGCTGAGGGTTACCGAATTGCGGAAGGACGGTTTGAGAGCAGATGCGCTCCAAAAGTTTTAAATAAAAAAAACGAGATGCTTTTTTACTTGCATCCCGTTTTTGTAAGTTTTTGAGTTTTTAAGTTTTTAGCTCCACAAAAGCCAAAGAACGATTGCCGAAGCTGTTGTTGTAATAATAGTAAAACTTCCTCCGACTTTTAACCATTTTGCAAATGACATTGGATAGCCTTCGTTTTTGACGATTCCCATGGCCACAACATTTGCGCTTGCTCCAAAAGGAGTGAGGTTTCCGCCAAGACAAGAACCAACGAGCAGAGCAAACATAAAAAGGTCGGCTCCCATTCCAAGTCCAGCGCCCATCTGCTGCGCAACAGGAAGCATAACCATAATGTACGGAACGTTGTCTACAAATCCAGAAATCAAAATGCTCACGGCAAGAATTACGACAAAGCCCAAAAATTTACTTCCGCCACAGAAGTGAACAAGGAAATTTGCAAATTCTTTTAAAAGCCCTACTCCGCTGATTGCTCCAACGACAACGAAAATTCCCATCAGGAAGAAAATTGTTTCCCAGTCGAGCTCCTTTATTAAAGTCCAGACTTCGCTTTTGTTTTTTTTCTGGTTTGCAGAATACCACAGAACTCCGATTGCAGCCAAAATTATTACAAAAAGTCCAGAAGAAAGGTTCATTAGGCTTTCAGGAACGATTTTTGAAAGGGATGGGCTTGCAAAAGAAAGAGCCGCCAGTCCAAAAATCATGACGAGCATTAAAGCGGCAGGAAAGGCTGAGAGAACAGGTTCGCTTTGAACAGCGGATTTGTCCTTTAAATGCGCAAATATTATATAGAAGAAAATACAGCCTGCAAGAAGACCTGTCTGAACGACAAAGAATATGGAGAGTTTTCCTTCGTGAATAAAAAAGTCGTTAAAATTGTAATTTGCAACTGCGGCAAAAATCATGCTCGGAGGATCGCCTACAAGGGTTGCTGTTCCTTCGAGATTTGACATGACTGCAAGACCGACCATAAACATTGTCGGGTTCATCTTTAATTTTTTACAGAGGCTCAGCGCAATTGGAGCCATAACAAGAACTGTCGCAACGTTTTCGACAAAAATCGAAATAATTCCAGTCATTGCAAGAATCAGGACAATTGCAACTCCTGTCGAAGGCGCAATGGAAACAAGCCAGTCGGCAATTTTTGCGGGAACTTTTGAATACAGGAAAAGTGCCGCAATCGTCATTGCTCCGACATAAATCATAAGAACGTTCCAGTTAATCAAGGTACCGAAAGCGTTTGTCAAAGCAAAAAGACGTGAAACCTGTCCTTCTGCCGAACCAAAAATAACGCCCGGAAAAATCATTCCGAGCACAATGCATAAAATTCCGGCAAATGTCGTAAACCACACTTTTTTGTCTTGAAAGACGATTACAAGCGCGTACATTAAGACGGCAAGTGCCAGAATAACCCATTTAAGTTCCATAAAAAACCCCAATAAAAAAGTAGGATTATTCTAGCAAATTAAGACAACATGGAAAAGCGAAAAAACGATTAAACAACGGTGCAAAAAAATGTGGAAACTGTGAGTTTTAAAAGAAAAACTTAGCCCGGATCGCCACGGAAAGACCGGACGAGCGAAGCGAAGGAGGACTTGCAGTAAGAGCCGGTTTGACAAGAAAATGCGCTCCGAATTTTCAAGAATTTTACCTGGCTTTTTGTTCAATTTTGAGCAATAAATTTCTCCCAATAATAAAAATAATTAACGACAAAATCGCAATTATTGTCATTGAATTCACGGCTCAAAAATACTATAATGCGTTTTAGTTAGATTTTTTTTAAGGAGATCTTAGAATGACAGTTAATGACATTAAGAATGCCAAGATTAAGTCTTGGGTTGAAGAATGTGTTAAAATGTGTGAACCTGACCAGGTTGTTGTATGCGATGGTTCTACAGCAGAGTATGACCGTCTCGTAAAAATTTGTGTAGACGCTGGTCTTGCTACTCCATTGGCTAAAAAACCTCACAGCTACCTTTTCCGCTCAGATCCTTCTGACGTAGCACGTGTTGAAAAAAGAACATTCATCGCAGCAAAAACTCAGGAAGCTGCTGGTCCTACAAACAACTGGATCGACCCTGCTGAACTCAAAGCAACAATGAAAGGTCTTTACAAAGGATGTATGCACGGACGCACAATGTACGTTATTCCGTTCTGCATGGGACCTCTCGGTTCACCAATCGCAAAATACGGTATTGAACTTACAGATTCAGAATATGTTGTTTTGAACATGGACATCATGACTCGTGCCGGCGAAAAAGTTTGGCAGTACATTGATGACAACTTTATTCCTTGTCTTCACTCAGTTGGAAAACCACTCAACAATGGCGAAAAAGACAACGGTGTATGGGCTTGCGCTCCAGTTGAACAGAAATACATTTCTCAGTTCCCAGAAGAACACCTCATCTGGTCTTATGGTTCTGGATACGGTGGAAACGCTCTTCTCGGAAAAAAATGTTTCGCTCTCCGCATTGCTTCAGTTCTCGCCCGCGAAGAAGGTTGGCTTGCAGAACACATGCTTATTCTTAAGCTCACAAACCCACAGGGCGAAGTTAAATACGTTACAGGTGCTTTCCCATCAGCTTGTGGAAAAACAAACCTCGCAATGCTTATTCCTACAATTCCTGGCTGGAAAGTTGAAACAGTCGGCGATGATATTGCATGGATGAAATTCGGAAAAGACGGTCGTCTTTACGCTATCAACCCAGAAGCAGGATTCTTCGGAGTTGCTCCAGGAACTTCTGCTCAGTCTAACAAAAACGCTCTTGAAGCTGCTTCTAAAAACACTATCTTCACAAACTGTGCGCTCACAGAAGACGGAGATGTTTGGTGGGAAGGAATCGGCTACCCTGCAAAAGGCAAGCTCGTTGACTGGAAAGGCAACACACGCGATGCTCTTCCAAAAGACAAATCACCAAAAGGCGAAGAATTTGCTCATCCAAACGCACGCTTTACAGCACCAGCTAAACAGTGTCCATGTATCGCTTCTGACTGGGAATCTCCAGAAGGAGTTCCGATTTCTGCAATCCTGTTCGGTGGACGCCGTCCATCAACTGTTCCGCTCGTACACCAGAGCCGCAACTGGAACCACGGTGTATTCCTCGGATCTATCGTAGGTTCAGAAATCACAGCCGCTTCTACAATCGATGCTTCTCAGGTTGGAAAAATCCGCCGCGACCCGTTCGCAATTCTTCCATTCTGCGGATACAACATGGGCGACTACTTCCAGCACTGGATTGATGTTGGCAACGCTGCAAAAGACAAAGACCTCTTGCCAAAAATCTTCTACGTTAACTGGTTCCGCAAGGACGACAACAACGCAGATCTTCCTGGCGGATTTATGTGGCCAGGATACGGTGACAACAGCCGCGTTCTTGAATGGATTTTCGACCGCTGTGACGGAAAAGACAACTTTGTCGACACACCAATCGGATACATGCCAAAAGAAGGTGCAATCAATACTGACGGTCTCGAAGACTACTACAAAAAGACTCTTCCAGAGATTCTCAAAGTTGATGTTGAAGGCTGGAAAAAAGAAGTTAAAGATATTCGTGAAAACCACTATCCAAAATTCGGAAAACACCTTCCAAAAGAACTTACAGCAATCCTCGATGACCTTGAGGCTCGCTTGAACAAATAATTTGGCTTTAGGCTAGATTCAAAAAAAAACAAAGGCTGTCCTTAAAGTTGATTATTCAACAAAGGGCAGCCTTTTTTTATTTGACAAAACTTCTATCTTCTGGTGCGCTTGCAGCCTTCACGAAATCCTTAAAAACAGATGCAAAAACTCTGGCCAAGACCGACTTTTTGTTTTATTGTGCTAAGGCTTTTTTTACGGCCTGCAAATCTTTCTTTAAGAGCGGGCTTTCTGAATTTTGAACAAGTTCTTTTTCGAGAATCACTTTTGCTTCGTCAAATTTTCCTGAATTAAAAAGCGGTACAACCTGATTGTGAACAGATATTTCGTGCTTTTTAAGAATCTGTCCGTCTATCATTTTTTTTACGCGGTTTTGCATTGCAACGTCTGCAAGAGCACTGCGCTTTTTAAAAAGTTCAAGCGCATCACTCTCACGGTTTTCGTTAAGAAGATTGACCGCAGCGTTGTAAAGAGAATTTCCGTAAGTTTTTTGAAGAGTCCCGCTGTTTCCAAAATTTTGAATGACTTTTTCAAGAAATTCGAGGGCTTTTTCCGGCTGTGAGGCGCGATTTTGAGTTATTGAGTAATTGCAGACCAGCGTATCAAGGTCATTTTTTGCTGTTTTTGTTTCTGGGTCTGAAAAAAGTTTTAGAAATTCAAGGCGGCTTATTTCGAGAGGAATTGCCCTTTCGTAGTCTCCAGAATCGTTTAAGCTGCTTGCAATATTTTTTCCGGTCAAGGTTGCGGCTGCACGGCTACTTATCTGCCTGTTTCCGGCGTAGTACTTTTTTGGAATTACGGCGTATTTGCGGTTGTTTTCGGATTGAGCGACAAGTTTTTTTTCGCCAGGATTAAAGCCATAAGGATTTGTCGTTTCAACGTCGATTTTTTTTGTGTCAATAAAAACAGAACAATAGGCGTGGATATTTGTTTCCTGAACGCAGATTTCAATTTCTAGACTCCGGGCTAACGCAAGATACAAAATGCTTGCAGTGACGCAGTTGTACGAACCTGTCAAAAGAGTCGTGTTAAGGCGTGTTGCGTCTTCTTCGTACCGGTAAAGGGCAACATCATACAAAAATAAAAGCAGTTTTTCTGCCGCGTCAATTTTTTCGAGACCATAAAACTGTTTTTTTACGGCTTTTTCGAGCGAATCGTATTTTTTTAAGCAGGACAAGCCTTCTTCGCTTTCTACTGGACAGAACGAATATTCCAACGCTGTCTGGATTATCTGTCTTGAGGTAAGATTTTGGCCAAGAATACTTTGTTTTTCGTCAGAGTTTTCTATTTTTTGAATTGAATTTTCCTCCAGCCCCCACAAAATAGACGGCTCAAGTGAAGGAAATGCAAAAATAAGAGGAACTGTAAAAAATGCAAAAATTATTGCCAGAAATTTTTTCATATACACTATTTTTTTAACAGATATTTTTCGATTTTGAGGGTGATTTCTTGACCTGAAGGCAAATCTTCATCTTCGGTCGGTAAATCTGCGGTCAAAATCTGGGAAGTTTCGTTGTTAAGGCGAATACGACAACGCGTCGTCTGTCCTAAAAATGCTGTCGAAACAACAGTTCCGCTGACTGTAAGGCAATTTTTTGTTTCTTTTTCGCTGGCACTTATCTTTACAAACCATTCTGGCCGGACTGTCAATTTTTTTGCTTCTTTTAGGGCTGGATTATCAATTTCAAATTCATTTAAATCAGTCAGTTTTATAAAATTTGCCCTGCCGACTGCATCTGCGACAAAATCGTTTGCCGGCTCAAAATAGATTTGCCTTGGAGTTCCAACTTGCTGCAATTTTCCAGCTTTTAAAACCGCAATCGTATCAGAAAGTGAAAGTGCTTCTTCCTGGTCGTGAGTAACATAGAGAGTTGTAATTCCAATCTGGCTTTGAACATCTTTTAGTTCTTCACGAACCTGAGTACGCAACTTTGCATCAAGAGAAGAAAGAGGCTCGTCCATTAAAAGAATTTTCGGCTCAAGAACAAGAGCGCGCCCCAAGGCTACGCGCTGCTGCTGTCCGCCAGAAAGCTCATGAGGAAATCTTTCCAGAAGATTGGCGATTCCGAGGATGCGCGCGGTTTTATGTATTTTTGCAAAATTTTCTTCTTTGTTGTTTTTATTTTTTATTTCAAGTCCATAGAGAAGATTTTTCTGAACCGTCATATGCGGAAAAAGCGCATAATCTTGAAAAACCATTCCAATCTGCCTTTTTTCTGGAGGAACAAAGGTGCAGTCCGCACCATCAATCAAAATTGAACCAGAATCTGGTGTTAAAAAACCAGAAACTATTTTTAGGAGGGTTGTTTTTCCGCAACCGCTTGGTCCCAAAAGTGTTGTAAAACTACCGCTTTTTACTTCAAGAAAAAAATCGTCGATAGTCCGAGTATTTCCAAAACTAAAAGAAACATTCTTAAAAGTAAGGCTTGCACTGCTACTGTTCATAAATTTTTGCCTCAAACCGCCGGCTAAAAATTTTTCCGGCTCCAAGTATTATAAAAGTTATGACAGTTAAAACAAGTGCCAGAGCCGCAGATTTGCCCCAGTCGCCCTGCTCTGCCAAATTCAAAATTTTTATCGAAGCAAGTCCTGTGTTAAAACTTACCAGAAAAATAACCGAACTTATAGTTCCCACGCCACGAGCAAAATCGTAAACAGCAGAACTAAATAGACCGCCAATGCTCAACGGCAAAATAATATCCTTTAAGACCTTCAGCCGGCCTGCACCCAAAGAACGGGCAGCTTCGTCAAGAGAAATTTTCAGACGACTAAAAGTTGAAGAGCAGATTCTATAACTAAACGGCAGATAACTTACAGTCATTGCAATTATGATTAAAAATGAACTCAATTCAAAATGAAGAATTCTTTCGATATACGAAGAAACATAGGCTAGAGAAAGCCCAAAAAGCGTTCCTGGAATTGCAGAAGGAATCTGACAAACCGCATCAAGCCCCGAAACTAGCGGAAGTTTTGTTCTGTGAGTAAGATAAACGGTTAGAGCCGCAATAAAAGTTGACAAAAGCGCTGCCACAAAGGCAAAACAAAGGGAATTGAACAGACTCTGGCTGAACGAAAAAATTGCCTTAAAATGGGCAAAGGTAAAGCTCGTATTTATTCCCCAAAGTTTTTGAAAAGCGCCCATTATAATGGAAACAAGTTGTGCAATAATCAGGACAGCAAAAAAAGAACAAAAAACCGTAAGTAAAATATTCATTCCAAAAGTGACACTTTTGTTTTTTTTGAACGGAATATTTTTTTCAGATTTTTGGCTTGGCTTTCCTCCGGCGATTTTTCCGCCAATTGTCGCAAATTTTAAGGCATTTTTTTTATAAAAACGGTTTTGCACCAGAAAAAGTAATATTGACGGAATCAAAAGAACAAGTCCCATTGCCGCACTTGTTCCAATGTTAAGCCAGCCGGTAAGCTGGGTGTAGATTTCAACAGCGAGAACATTAAACCTTCCGCCAACAATCAGAGGATTTCCAAAATCGCTCAAAACACTTACTGCAATAAAAAGCGCAGCCGAAACAATTCCAGCAAAGCTCAACGGCAAAGTGACAGACTTAAAAATTTTCCAGTTGCCTGCTCCCATGCTTTTTGCAGCCTGCTCAATAGAAGGGTTTATTCCGTTTAAAGTCTGACAGCAAATTAAATATGCAATCGGAAAAAAGCACAAAACCTGGCTTAAGAGAAGTCCCCAAAAACCGTAAAGGCTTACATCAAGACCGAGCAATGTTTTTGTAAAAAACCCCTGCCGCCCAAACAGAAGAATAAAAGAAAGACCTCCGACAAAAGGAGGAGTAACCATGTGGACAACAGGAACGACCGCAAATAATTTTTTTAAAGGAAGATTGCCGCGGACAACGGCATAAGCGTAAATGTAACCGACAAAAACAGAAACAAAGGTCGAGCAGACACATTCGATAGCGGTATTTCTGATTGCCGTAAAAAATCTTTTTTGAGTAAAAATTTGTGCAAAGTCGGACGGGCGCACAGAAAAAAGAGCGTATAAAACAGGAATAATTACTGTTATCGCAAAAAAAAGCCACAATGCAACGCAGGCAAAAAAACTTTTTTCCTGACCGTAAATTTTTCCTGTTTTATTCAATTTAGTTCCTTGAAAAATGGACTATTTCCAATTCTAGTTTAAGATTTTTGACCACTTAGACAAAACTTCTGTTTTTTGACCAGCAGCCTTTGCTCTATCATAATTGATTAAATCAACATCTTCAATTCTTGTTGCTCCTTCAATTATGCCAGCCTCTGAATTTACAGGAACAGTAAAGTCGATCGAAGTCATAAGTTCCTGAGCGTCTTTATCGAGAATAAAATCAACAAACTTTTTGGCATTTTCAGGATTTTTTGCATTCTTCAAAACTGCAATACAGTCAACGTCGCCAGCAGTTTTTGGAGGCGAAACTGTCACAATATCAAATCCCTGTGCCTTATATTTTACAAGCGCATGAAGGTAAGCAACTCCAAGAGCATATTCGCCTGTTCCAATGAGTTTTGGAGGCGCGCTTCCGCTGTCTGGAAACTGACCAACAAGCTGGCTCAATTTTTCAAGATAATCCCAACCGTTTTCCCAACCAAGACGCTGCAACTGGTTCTGTAGGAAAAGATACGCCGTCGAAGAACTTGCAGGATTTGTCATAACAACTTCGCCCTTAAAAATTGGATTTACAAGCTCATCCCAAGTCTTAGGATATTCAACACCAGGGAATTTTTCTGCAAAACGCTTTGCGTTAATTCCAATTCCAAGAGAAAGAACACAAAATCCAGTCCAGGTTCCGTCAGAAGATTTTGCATAAGACGGCAATTTGCCTGCAATTTTTGGAACATAAACGTCCAGAGCACCAGCTTTTGCAGCCTGAATATGGTAAGCAGAACCACCGCCCAGAAGAACATCAGCTTTAGGGTCGTCTTTTTCGGCTATAACGCGGTTTACAAGCTCGCCAGTTGTCGCACGTAAATAATTTACTTTAATTCCAGTTTTTTTTGTAAAAAGATTACAAAGAGCCGCAGTTTCTTCATCGTGAATAATCGAATAAACATTCAATGCTCCGCCTTTTTTTCCACAGGCCGAAAACAATACACAAGAAGCAAAAACAATCGCAAGTGTTCCAAAAACTTTTTTCATAAATCCTCCAATTCCTTTATAACCTAGTAATATAGTATGTTATAAAAGTTTATTCAATATGAATATAGATAATAAGTATAAAAACGGAATGTTAATTTTTGATTAAAAAAACAAAAAACAGACAAATAGAAAAAAAATTGAATTTTAATTATAATTTCGTTCATGTCGCAAATTAAAGAAAAATCCTCTCGAAACAAGACCATAAATTTTACAGAAGAAGAAGGCTCAGAATACTTAAAAAAATGCCTTTTTGCAGATTCGTCATTTTTGCCATCAAAAGAAAAACTTACCGACTGCATAATCTGTGGCGACACATTTGAACTGCTTCCAAAACTTCCAGAAGAAACATTTCCGCTTATAATTGCAGATCCGCCGTACAACCTTTCAAAACAGTACAATTCTTCAAAATTTGCAGCAAAAAATCATGCAGAATACAAATCTTACACACAAAAATGGCTTGAACTTACACTGCCACTTCTCACAAAAAACGGTTCAATGTACATCTGCGTCGACTGGCAAAGCTCAATAATTGTTGGCGAAGTTTTAAACGAATACGAAGAAGAAGGAAAGATCGTTCTGCGCAACAGAATCACCTGGGAAAGAGAAAAAGGCCGCGGAGCAAAAGCAAACTGGAAAAACTGCCACGAAGACATTTGGTTTTTTACAAAATCCGAAGATTATGTTTTTAACACAGATGCAGTAAAAATGCGCAGAAAAGTAATCGCTCCGTACAAAACCAACGGAAAACCAAAAGACTGGACAGAATCTTCCGAAGGAAATTACCGCGACACCTGTCCTCCAAATTTTTGGAACGACATAACAATTCCATTCTGGTCTATGAGTGAAAATACGGCACATCCAACTCAAAAACCAGAAAAACTACTTGCAAAGCTAATCTTGGCGTCAAGCAATCAGGGAGATTTAATTTTCGACCCTTTTGCAGGGTCTGGAAGCACAGCCGTAACGGCAAAAAAACTCGGCCGCCACTGGTGCGCAATCGAAAAAGAACAGCGTTACTGCGCCTGGAGTGAATATCGCCTTCAAATGGCAGAAAAAGACTCTTCGATTCAAGGCTATTCAGACGGAATTTTTCATATGCGAAACGAATAGCCTTTCCTGAAAAAAAATCTCAACTTACCACGAAATTACGCAGCTGACAGGAAAATGGTCAGAATATCCAGTTCCGTACTTTAAAATATATTTTGAAGGCGAACCGTCGGCATTTGACCAGTTTCCTTTACATTCAACCTTAAAATCAGAAACATTCGCGCCGCTTCCAGCAAAAAAATGATCGATTCGCTCCCAATTCCCGTTATAAAAATAACTGCCCGGCTCAAAAAGATTTCCGCCAGAATCGTACCAGGGAGAATAAACAAAAGCAGGATTTTCACCGCGAAGCTCAACATTAAACTGGAGTTTTCGTCCGTTTATCTTTCTAAATTCAAGAATATCGCGGTTAAAGTCGCCACAGGCAACCACGGGAATATTGTTGCCTTCATACTCCGCAAAACTCTGGGCAAGAACCGATTCCTGAAAATTCCGCCAAACCTCGCTTTTTTCCGCCCCACCGCTCTTGCTTTTCCAATGATTAACCAGAAGCAAAAGAGGGCGTTCATTTACATTTACAAAAACTCTTAAAAGCGGGCGCATCGAAGGCTGGATTTCGGATTCAGAACGAACATCCAGAGAATGAACCGTTTTTCCAAAAAGCGGAAAACGACTCAAAACACCCATCCCAATAGCCGAACCTTCATCTTTGTAAAAACAACCATATCTGTAATTTTTTGAAATGCTGAAATTTGAACAAAGCCGGTTAAAAATGTCATAAAGTTGGTCTTCGTTTTCAAGCTCCTGCATAACAAAAATATCCGGCTCACAGGCTTTTACAACTTCCGAAAGCCGCTCAAGCCTGACACCGTATTTTTCTTTGCACCAGCCAGCAGAACCAGAAGCAAACTCAGAATATTCAGTTCCGCTAAAGTTGCCGTCAAAAAAAGTCTGCAAATTCCAATTTAAAATTTTGACAGAATTCAATTTTTCAGACTGATTTTTTTCTGCAAGTAAACACGACTGATTGCACGAACAAAACAAAAATTCTAACACAAAAAATGAAAAACCAAAACAAAAAACAGATTTCTTAATTTTCATAAATTGCCTCTTAACAAAAAAACTCTTCTATATAATAAAGTGTCTTTAAAGTTAAACTTATGACAATTTTTTGAAAAAAAATCAAAAAAATTCTTTTAGAAGATTTGATCGAAAACTGTTAAATTTAAGAATTCTGCTTCATAAAATTTGCCCAGATTTTGTCTGCCTTTGCAATGTGATTCAAAACCCAGCTTGCAATATATTTGTAAAAACCAAGGACACCTCCCTTGCTGTCAGCAGAAAGTTTCTGAATCTGAAAACCAACTTCCTTTATAAAAAATTCATGTGCAGCCTTGTGCGTGCTAAGTCCGACATAACCGATTTTTTTCTGAAGCTCTTCTTCGTTAGAAAAATGATATTCAGTATAATCAGTCAATTCTTTTAAAATGGAAGGCATTTTTTCCTTTAATGCAGATTCATCTCCAGTAACAACATCATAAAGTTCGTTTGCAATCGCAATAAGTTTTTTGTGCTGCTTGTCAATTTCCGGAACCCCCAAAAGATATTCGTCGTTCCATTCGATTTTTTTAATTTCTTCATTCATAAAAAAGCCTCATTTTACAAAAATTATTTATCTGCCAAAAAATTCCCAGACAACTTATTGCTAAAAAAATACAACAGAAATCTCAATTCGTCAAATTTTAGAACAAATCAGGGCGTGCCGGCAACAAGTTGCCGTCAGGCTTTCCAGAGTTCCGGCTTCCGCCTGCATTGCTCCACTACGTTCCGCAACGGCTCCGCCGCTCTTCCAATCCTTCACGCAAAAACACAACGCAGATAATCTTCCGGGCTCAAATTGTGGATTTTTGCAGTTTC
>NZ_DAVZIU010000005.1:0-106479 GCF_052273165.1 Treponema berlinense
CCTTTCCGCTTAAAACAAAAAACATTTTCCTATTAGAACAGGAAGAGAAAATGCCGCATTTACGGAAAAACTTAGCCCGGATCGGAACGGCGCGGAGCGTTCAAAAGCGGGAAAAACTTTTCCGCTTTTGAATGAAGCGTGAGCGGAACCGTGAAGAAGCCGGTTTGTGGCTGTGGTGCGCTCCTTTAAAATAAAAAAAAACGATGATTTTGACTGATTTTCAAAACCACCGTTTTTTTAGTTTTTATATTTTTTTTAGGCTTTTTTGTAAGCGTCAAACTGTTCAAGCACGTTCTTGTCTTTTTTTGTAATTAACGAAACTGCTACGGCAAGAACAAGGCAAACTACAAATCCTGGAACTATTTCGTAAAGATTGAAAATTCCGCCCGAAAGTTTGTGCCATATTACTACGACAACGCCGCCGCCGATAAGTCCAGCAATTGCGCCTTTTGCTGTCAATCCGCGCCAATAAAGCGAAAGAAGAACCAGCGGTCCAAATGTTGCGCCAAACCCAGCCCAGGCATAAGAAACCAGACCAAAAATCGAAGAATTCGGATTAAGCGAAAGCAAAAGTGCAATCAGGGCAATCAAAAATACTGTAAAGCGGCTTACGTTCAAAACTTCTTTTTCGCTCGCATTCTTTTTTATAATGCCCTTATAAATGTCCTGTCCAACAGCAGAAGAGGCCGCCAAAAGCTGTGAATCAGCGGTTGACATTGAAGCCGCCAAAATTGCGCAAAGGAAAATTCCTGCAATAAAAGCTGGATAAATATTCTGCATTGTTACTGAAAAAATCGTTTCGGCGTCGCCAGTCGCTTTTACGCCTTCAACAACTGTTCCTGCATCAAGACCAAGGATAATTCCGTGCTTTAATAAGAAAGCAGTTCCAACCGTTCCGATTACAAATGTTCCAATGTAAGAAATTACCATCCACGAAATGCCTATTCTGCGTGCTTTTGTGATTGATTCTGGAGAATCAATTCCCATAAATCTTACGATAATATGTGGCATTCCAAGATAACCAAGTCCCCACGCTAAAGCAGAAACAATTTTCATTGCGCTGTAACTTTTGTTTGCGACAAATACATTTTTGATAGTTTCGCCAAAATTTCCGGCAACAGCCTGCGCATCAAAACTCTGAACACTTGCCAGAGCCGCCGAAGGTCCTCCCAACGAAATTACGGCAATTGTTCCAGAAATTACGATTGCAAAGAAAATGAGCGCTCCCTGAATAAAATCCGTCGTACAAACGGCAATATATCCGCCTGTAATCGTGTAGCATAAAATTACGACAAGACCGATTGCAAGACCAGCATGATACGGAAGTCCAAAAACCGAATTAAAAAGCTTTGCACAGGCAACAAAACCCGAAGCTGTATAAATCGTAAAGAAGAATACGATAAGAATTACGGAAATAACCGAAAGAAGGTTGCTCTTGTCGTTCAGACGATTTTTAAAAAATTCAGGAATCGTAATCGAGTCGCCGAACGAAACCGAACATTTGCGCAAAGGCTTAGCAACAAAAAGCCAGCTAATGTAAGTTCCAACGCACAAACCAAGCGCAGTCCAAAAAGTTTCTTTTACGCCGCCAAGATAGCAAAGGCCTGGAAGCCCCATCAAAAGCCAGGCAGAAGAGTCCGAAGCTTCAGCCGAAAGCGCAGTTACCCAAGGACCAACATTTCGTCCACCAAGAAAAAAGTCCGAAGAAGTGTTGTTTTTGTTTGTATTACTCAAACCAACATAAATCATCACGCCCAAATAAAGAACAAAAGCGCTGATTTTTGCTATCAACGTCCAATCCATAAGCACTCCCAAAAAATCCGGTTTTTCCAGATTTTTGTCTTTTAATCATTTTGTTTCTATATAACAATACAATTTTACAGAAAATATCGTGTTTATTCAATTAAAACAAAAAAACTTATAATTATAAAATGGAGCGCATTTTTCTCTCAAACCGTCCCTGCGCAGTTCCGCCTTTGCTCCATTAAAAAGCGCAGGACGCTTTTTAACGCTTCGCGCTGCTCCGGCACGGGCTAAGTTTTGCGTTCTTAAAAGTTTTATCGTTTTTTTTTTGCATTTTGCGGTCAGTTCAATTTTGACCGCTTAAAAACTAAAGAAAAAGCCTAAAAACTTTTGAACCGCGCTTTTCGTTCCACATTTTCCGGCGTTTTTCTGGAAGAGAGTCAACCGAATCAGCTTTAAAACCCTGACTTTCAAACCAGTCGGCGGTTTGCGTCGTTAAAATAAAAATGCTTTCAAGATTTATCGTTTTTGCTTTTTCGATAAGATAAGCAATCATTTTTGGTCCAATTCCAATATGCGCAAAAGTTTTATCAACCGCAACAGCCGCTATTTCTGCCTGTGTCCTGTCGTAAATATGCAGGGCAGAGCAGGCGCGAACCGCACCGTCAATTTCAAAAACAATGTAATCGCTGTAAGACGCTTCGAGTTGCTCTTCTGTGCGAGGAAGCAAAATTCCGTCCAAAACAAAAGGCCTTATTATCGAAAGCACCTGAGAAATATCTTCGCGTCGCATTGCCCGGATTTTTCCGTAATCCGATGAATAAACCATCGTTCCAGAACCCAGATTGCTGAAAATTTCGCACGGCAAAGTTCCGTCAACACTGCCGTTCAAAATATGCGCACGAGCAACACCTTTTTTACACGCTTCTTTGGAAAGCCTTAAAATCGAAATTATATTTTTGCGCAAGGCGTTTTCTTTTTCAAAAAGAGTTTTTTTGTCAGAAGCTTTTAATTTTTCTTCACCTTCATTAACCGAAATAAATTCTTCAGCTTCTTCAATATTCAAAGCCGGCACATGACCTTCCGGCGAGAGTCCAATTCCCTCAGGAAGTTTAAAATTTTTTTCTGTAACTTCGCCATCTGGCACAAGAAAAAACAGTTTGTCCGCCTTCAAATGAACAGCCAGCTGAGTTGCAAGCTGCATCGAAGAAATATTGTAAGGTTTTCCGTTCAGACTCCAGCCAATACACGGAAAAATCGGAATAAACCCGTCTTCCAAAACAGTTTTCAGGCTCAAATCATCAATTTTGTCAATTTCGCCGGCCGTTCCAAAATCAATTCCGTTTATAACGCCTTTTCCGCGCGCCCGAACCCAGTTTCCGATTACGGCAGTTATGTGCTCTCCTGCAAGGCTTGTCATAACGTTGTTTGCAACTTCAAAGGCGGCGGTTTTTATAAGTTCCATTGCCTGCGGAGAAGTAATCCGACTTCCGTTACAACTCGTCCATTCAATTGAATTTTTTGAAAGAATTCCATCAATTCTTTTATGCGCACCGGGAACCAAAAGAACTTTCAATCCAGACTGCTTTATAAGCCCAATATCGTGAATATGGCTCGTAAACATTGGCGAATCTATAATTCTATCGTCAATATAAATTACGACAATCGCGTTGTTAAACCTTCCAATATACCGGATTACATCGCGAATACTGTCCGCCCTTTCTTGAATCGATTTTTCAGCCTGCGTCATATTTTTCCCTTAAAGATTTTCGTTTTCTTCTATTTTATTATTTTGCATAGAAAAAACGCAACCACAATAATCCTGCCGCCAAAGCCCATACTCGTCCGAAAGTTGCGTGCTCCTTAAAAATCCGCCTTTTTTCTTAAAATCCGAAACCAAAAATCTCGTCTGTGCAAAACCGTCATTTTTCGCCTTTTCCAGCGCAATTCCGATTTCGTTTATCATCTGGCTGTCTTTATGCGGACTTATGCTCAAAGTTGTCGTAAACCAGTCAAAACCATTCTTACATGCAAAATCCCAGGAACGGCTCATTCTCAACCGATAGCAGCGTCGGCATCGTTCTCCGCGTTCCCTTTCCTTTTGAAGCTCAACTTCGTTTCTGACATTTGTCGCAGCAAAAAAATCTTCCGGATTATAATCATCAACAACGAGTTTAACCTTATTTTTTAAGGCATTAGGAAAAACCGTCAAAAACTTTTTTAATTCTTCAAGCCGCCTAAAATATTCATTTTCGGGATGAATATTCGGATTATAATAGTAAATCGTTATATCAAAAATTCCAGAAAGATACTCGATTACATAACTGCTACAAGGTCCGCAACAAGCATGCAGCAAAAGCGAAGGTTTAATTCCATCCTGATTCTGCGAAAATTGCGAAATTATTTTTTCAAGCTCTTTTTGATAATTTATTTTTTCCATTTTTGGGGAATTTTCGGGCGTCATTTTTCTGCCAGTTTTAAGACTTTTTTTTTGCGTTTTTTTTAACCGTCAGACCGGCCGCTCTGGCTTCGCTCACGCTCATTGCCTACGGCAACTTCGGCCGTCGCGTCCGCCGCAGCATTGTTCGTTCCGCTTTTTAAAGTTGCAAAAGGGCTTAAAGATAAAACTTATCAAAAAGCCCGGATTCAGCAACAGATTCTAAAAGAATTATTTTTCTGGTAAGACTTTACGAATTTTTACTGCAACTAAATCAAAACAAATTTATAACAGAATATTTTAATTTAACAGGCAACACCTTGCGCTTTTTCAAGAAAAACCGACAAATTTTTTTACGCTTTTAAAAGTCCTTTTACAAATTTTCTGTCAGCCATTTTTTCGGCTTCTTTGTAAAAAATCGCAACGTTTCCAATTATACGCACAAGAGTCGAGTCTGTTTTTTCTTCAATCGTTCTTGCAAGTTCTTTTTTTTCATCTTTAAACTCGTTAAATTTTACTTTAATGAGTTCGTGAATTTTTATAACTGCCTGAATTTGCTTTATCTGCTCTTCTGTCACTCCGGCACCACCAATCAAAACAAGAGGCGACATTGGCTGAGCGGATTTTTCCAAGAATTTTCTCTGTTTGCTAGTTAATTCAATCATAAAAGAAATAATATCTTTTGTAGAAAAAAATATCAATTAAAGAGATTTTTCGCTTAGTAAACCGCAACTTATTGGTTATTTCGATACATTTTCAACAATAAGTAAGTCTGTTTTTGTAAGTAATTCCGATATAAATTTCTAAAATGAACAGCGATAAAAGTCTTGGCGAAATAATCAGTGACAACGTCAAAAGAATCAGACACGAAAGGCACATTACACAAGAAAAATTATCCGAAAAAAGCGGTGTTGCTGTAAACACAATCCGCAACCTGGAAAAAGGGCGTTGGCCGTCTGCCCACACTTTAACAGCGATTTCCAAAGCCCTAAACATCGATGCAAAATTTCTTTTAAGTTACGATTCCGACCAAATGTATTTAAAGGAAGAACTTCAGTTAAAATTAAATCAGGCGATTGAATTTATTTTGGACAAGCCGTCTTCAAATCTATATTCGCTAAACCACGTTTCTGACAGAAATAAAAAATAATCTCTCTCTTTTAACTTTCTTAAAGCTGTGCAAGCCTCGCGAAGCTTTTGCTTTTGTGGACAGCAAAGTTTTAATTCGATATAATTTTTCTATTATTTTAAAGGCAATTAAACGCGAAAATTAGAGGAAAATCATGCCAAAAATTGAAGTAAACGAAAATCTGTTTTTTAATCTTCTTGGAAAAAAATACGACTTTGACACCTTGGAAAAAAAGCTTACTTTTGCTAAAGCTGAACTCGATGAAAAACCAGATATGTCTCAGCCGGAAAATGAACGCGTTATTAAAATCGAATTAAACGACACAAACCGTCCTGACCTTTGGTCGACTGGTGGCGTTACCCGTCAGCTCCGTATTCATGAAGGCGCAAAACGCTCAAATTATTCTTCTTTTTTGTCTAAAAAAGACAGTATAAAAGATTGCGCAAACCGCGTAATTACGGTTGATCCAGAAATGAAAAATATTCGTCCGTATATGGTAAGTTTTGTAATTTCTGGAAAACCAATCGATGATCCAATGCTAAAAGACATTATCCAGACTCAGGAAAAACTCTGCTGGAACTTTGGTCGCAAGCGCCGTTCAATTTCTATGGGCGTTTACAGAATGGCTGATATTAAGTGGCCTTGTCATTACAAGGCTGTTGATCCTGACAAGACTTCTTTTGTTCCTTTGCAGTGTGAGCAGCCTATGACTTGCCGTCAGATTTTAACTGAACACCCAAAAGGTAAGGATTTTGGCTGGATTATTAAAGATTTGCCGAAATTTCCGCTTTTGACAGACGACACTGACGAAGTTCTTTCGATGGCTCCTGTTATCAATTCCGCAACACTTGGAGCAGTGCAGGTTGGCGACAAAGACCTTATGGTTGAGCTTACTGGCGACAACATGGAAAACCTTATGCTTTCTGCAAATATTGTTGCCTGCGACTTTTTTGATGCAGGTTATGAAATTTTGCCAGTAAAAGTTGTTCACCCATACGAAACCGCACTCGGAAAAGAGGTTGTTGCTCCGTTCTATTTCCAGCCATCAACAAAAACAACACTTGCGGCAATCAATAAAAAACTTGGATGCGATTTGACAAAAGATGAAGTTTTGGATGCGCTTGCCAGAATGGACAACGATGTTTCTGCCAAAGATTTTGACGCTTCTGAAAAAACTGCATCTTATCTCAAAGCAAATAAAAACGATGTTGAATTTGTTCTCAATCCACCTCCATACAGAAACGACTTTTTACACGAAGTTGATATAATCGAAGATGTCATGATTGGCGTTGGCCTGGACAATTTTAAACCTGTTCGTCCAAGCGATTTTACAGTTGGACAGCTTTCTGACGTTACGCTTTTTAGCCGCAAGGCAAAAGAAATTATGGTCGGTCTTGGTTATCAGGAAATGATTTTTAACTATCTTGGTTCAAAACGCGACTATATCGACCGCATGTGCGTAAGTTCAGAAAATGTAATCGAAATTTCAAACCCTATGAGCGAAAACTATCAGTTTGTTCGTCCTTCAATCATTGCTTCTTTGCTGAGAGCAGAAAGCCAGGCTGGACAGGCCGTGTTCCCTCACAAAATTTTCGAAATCGGAAAAGTTGCTTTCTTGGATTCAAGCGAAAACACTGGAACAAAAACAATTCAGTCGCTTGGATTTATGACAGCCTGCAACAATGCAAACTTTAACAGTCTTGCAAGCGAAGTAAGCACACTTCTTTACCTTCTCGACCACAAATATGACGTAAAAGAAGTTGAAGACCCTCGCTTTATTCCTGGAAGACAGGCCGCAATCATGCTCAACGGAAAACAAGTTGGTGTTTTTGGCGAAGTTCATCCGCAGGTTTTGGAAAACTGGGGAATTATTGTTCCTTGTGTTGCTGGCGAAATTGATATTGAATCACTCATGCCAAAAGAAAAACCACATTCAAAATCGGCAGAAAAAACAAAAAACGAGTCAAAACCAGCTGGAAATGTAAGCCCTGCAGAAACAGACCCGGCAGCTTACTTTAACAGCCACATTGAACTTTTAGTCGCAAAAATCGAAAAAGTTGAAACCAATCCTCAGGGCGACAAACTGTACGTCGAAACAATGGATGACGGTTCTGGAACACCAAGAATCATTCAATCTGGATTGCGCCCATATTTGAAGGAAGAAGAACTTCTCGGAAAACACGTAATTATTGCGGCAAACTTAGCTCCACGCAAAATGAAAGGTGTAGAAAGCCGTGGAATGTTGCTTGCCTGCGATTATACAGAAGACGGAAAAGAAAAAGTTGAACTTTTAACCGCCCCTTGGGCTGCTCCAGGAACTGTAATTTCTTTGGAAGGAAGTGAGCCTTGCGAAAAACCTGCAAAAATCGATATTGATAAGTTCTGCAAAGTAAGTTACAAAATCGAAAATCATAATTTTATGATTGCAGGAAAAAAAGCTCTCGCCGCTGGAAAAGAAATTACAACAGAAAAAGCAGACAATTGCGATGTAGAATAACCACTTCTCGGTTGCGCTTATCTTAAACAAAAAAACCGGAAAATAACCGGTTTTTTTGTTTTAAATTGCCTTTCCATTTAAAAATTTTTCTACAAGTTTTCCATTTTTGTAAATCAATTTGAGCGAAAAAAACGGCGCATTTGTGCGTAAAAGCCGGAGAAAAATTTCGTCTCCTTCCCAAAGTTCAAGACTTTCGATTTTTTCAAACGGAACCCATTCCAAACTGCCTTCGTTACAATCAATGAGATTTCCTTCAAATTTGTCGGAAGTGTAAAGACACATATATTCGGCGGGATCTTCGTCCGAAACAAAAGTGACGATTCCACGAAAAGCAAAGTTTTTGAGCGTAAGTCCGGTTTCTTCTTTAACTTCCCGTAAAAGACAGTCTTCCGGGCTTTCGTGATGCTCAAAATGACCGCCGACACCAATCCATTTGTCGTAATTTATGTCGTTCTGTTTTTTTACGCGGTGCAGCATAAGGTAAGAATTATTTTTTTCGATATAGCAAAGCGTTGTAAGTTGAGATTTCATAAAATTAATTATAGCACAAGCAAAACTGCAAAAAAATATAATTTACAATACCTTGCATTTTCTTGAAACTTTTTGATAAATCCTGTAGTATTCAATTTTAGTATGACTAGCAGCAATGTAAAAATATGTTCAACTCTCGTTACTAAAGTTTGCGGTCATATTGTTTTTATTTGCTAATTTGTCAGCCTGTTTCTTTTTGAAACGGGCTTTTTTTTTGAAAAACCGATACTTCCGGGTTTTAGGGCGGAGCCCTAGGAGAGGGGGTAGCGGAAAAGCCAACAAAGCACAGCGGCTTGGCTTTGGAGCGAGGGGGAGACTTCCCCCTCCTAAAAAAAATAAAATTGGTTTTTATAGGAGTAACATAGAATGAAAAGAGACGACATTAAGAAAGTCTTGATTATTGGTTCTGGCCCGATTGTTATTGGTCAGGCATGTGAATTTGACTATTCGGGAACTCAGGCTTGCAAAGCTTTGCGTGAACTCGGCTACAAGATTGTTTTGGTAAATTCAAACCCAGCTACAATTATGACCGACCCTGTTATGGCAGATGCTACTTATATCGAGCCGCTTAATGTTGAAAGAATCAGCCAGATTATCGAAAAAGAACGTCCAGATGCGCTTTTGCCAAACTTAGGCGGTCAGACTGGATTGAACATGGCAATGGAGCTTAACAAACTCGGTGTTCTCGACAAATATGGCGTAAAAGTAATCGGTGTAAACCTTGAAGCAATTGAACGTGGAGAAGACCGCGAAATTTTCAAGGAAACGATGAAAACTCTGGGAATCGATACTCCTCGTTCAGATATTTGCCACACTGTCGAAGGAGCTGAAAAAATTGCCGAAGAAATCGGCTTTCCTCTTGTTGTTCGCCCTGCATACACAATGGGCGGTGCTGGTGGCGGTTTTTGCTACAATGTTGAAGAATTACGCACAATCGTTGCAAATGGCCTGGAACTTTCGCTCACTCACCAGTGTTTGATTGAGGAATCTATTCTGGGCTGGGAAGAACTTGAAGTTGAAGTTGTCCGCGATGCAAAAAACCAGATGGTTGCAATCTGTACAATCGAAAATATTGATGCTGTCGGAGTTCACACTGGAGATTCTTTCTGCGCCGCTCCTTTTATGACAATTGACAAGGAACTCGAACAGAAACTTCAGAAAATGGCATTTAAAATCGTTGAAAGCATTGGTGTTATCGGCGGTACCAACGTTCAGTTTGCCCACAATCCAAAAACTGGAAGAATCGTAATCATCGAAATCAACCCAAGAACTTCACGCTCTTCTGCCCTTGCTTCTAAAGCAACAGGTTTCCCAATTGCCTTGATTTCTGCAAAACTTGCATCTGGAATGACTTTGGACGAAATCCCTTACTGGCGCGACGGAACTTTGGAAAAATACACTCTCGGTGGCGCTCCTGACGGAGATTATGTCGTTCTCAAATTCGCACGTTGGGCTTTCGAAAAATTCCGCGGGGCTAAGGACGAACTTGGAACTTCAATGAAGGCTGTCGGCGAAGTTATGGCAATCGGAAAGAATTTTAAAGAAACTTTCCAAAAAGCAATTCGCGGTCTCGAAAACGGACGCGCTGGTCTCGGCTTTGCAAAAGACTTTAACAAAAAATCTGCCGACGAACTTTGCGAAATGCTAAAAACCTCTTCTTCTGAAAGATATTTCCAACTTTATGAAGCAATCCGCAAAGGCGTTTCTCTTGAAACACTTTCAAAAATTACTTACGTAAAAGAATATTTCCTAAAAGAAATGAAGGAAATGGTTGACCTTGAAGAAGAAATGCTCAAAAATCCAGGACACGTTCCAGAAGACAAACTTTTGATTCAGGCAAAAAAAGACGGATTTAGCGACAAATATCTTTCAAAAATTCTCAAAGTTGCAGAAAAAGACATCCGCAAACGTCGCAACGAACTCGGAATAAAAGAAGCATGGCTCAGAGTTCCTGTAAGCGGAGTAGAAAATGCCTGCTATTATTACTCAACATACAACGCAAAAGAAGACACCTCTGTTGCCACTGACAACAAGAAAAAAGTAATGATTTTGGGAGGTGGGCCAAACAGAATCGGACAGGGAATCGAATTCGACTACTGCTGTTGCCACGCCGCAATGCAGCTCAAAGAACTCGGCTACGAAACAATCATCGTAAACTGCAACCCAGAAACAGTTTCTACCGATTACGACACTTCTGACAAACTTTACTTTGAACCAGTCACAACCGAAGACGTTCTTCAGATTTACGAAAAAGAAAAGCCTTTTGGCGTTATCGTTCAGTTTGGAGGACAGACTCCTCTCAATATTGCACGCGAACTTCAGGAAAACGGAGTAAATATCCTCGGAACTTCTATCGACTCGATCGATATTGCCGAAGACCGCGACTTGTTCCGCCACATGATGGAAAAACTTGAAATTCCAATGCCAGAAAGCGGAATGGCTGTTAATTTTGACGAAGCAAAGGCAATTGCAGACAAAATCGGCTACCCAATTATGATTCGTCCGTCATTTGTACTTGGTGGACGTGGAATGGAAGTTATCTACGACGAAAAAACATTGAGTGAATATGTTGAAAAGGCTGTCGGCGTAACTCCAGACCGTCCACTTTTAATCGACCGCTTCCTTAAAAATGCGCTCGAATGCGAAGCCGACGCTCTTGCAGATTCAGAACACGTTTATATTCCAGCAGTTATGGAACACATCGAGCTTGCAGGAATCCACTCGGGAGATTCTGCCTGCGTAATTCCTCCAGTTTCAATTCCTCTTGCAAATCTTGAAACAATCAAAGATTACACAAAGAAAATTGCCGAAGCTCTCCACGTTTGCGGTCTTATGAACATGCAGTACGCGATCGAAGACGGAAAAGTTTACGTAATCGAAGCAAATCCACGCGCAAGTCGTACCGTTCCTCTCGTTTCCAAAGTCTGCGACACCCAGATGGCTCGTCTTGCAACAAGAATGATGCTCGGAGAATCGTTAAAATCTCTCGGCCTCAAAGACAAGGTAATTCCATATTTTGGAGCAAAAGAAGCAGTTCTTCCGTGGGCAAGATTCCCAGGCGTTGACCCGATTCTTGGACCGGAAATGCGCTCAACAGGCGAAGTTCTCGGACTTTCAGACAACTTCCCTCTCGCATATTACAAGGCACAGGAAGCCGCAGGTTCAGAACTTCCACACGCTCCAGCTCCATGGGAAAACAAAAAAGTCCTCATTTCGCTCAGCGACAAAGAAAGCTTAAAAGGACAGGTTCTCTACATTGGAAAAACACTTTCTAAACTAGGATTTACCCTTGTATGTACACAGGGAACCGCCGAATTCTACAGAGAAAACGGAATTAAGTGCGAAGAAGTAAACAAGATTGGCGCAGGACGTCCAGACGTTGTAGACATAATTATGAATAAAGAAGTTTGCCTCGTAATCAACACACCAAAGGCAAAACGCAATTATGCCGAAGACAGAAAGACAATCCGCAAAGCCTGTCTTAAATACAAAGTTCCTTACATTACGACATTAGCAGGCGCTTATGCCGCAGTACAGGGAATTGAAGCCGTTAAAACAGGAAAAGGCGGTGAAGGCGGAGTAAAATCATTGCAGGAATACCATGCAATGATAAAACGCTAAAATTCGGACAAGAGGCTGTAAGAGCGCGCAAAGCGCGTTGCGGAACGAAGTGAAGCAATGCAGGCGAAAGCCGGAACTCTGAAAGACTCGGTTTTGGACTGTCCAAAAACAAAAAAATGCAAAAGTTGCGTCGTCAAATGAAAATTTTGACCAAACGCAACAACGGCATAAAAAAATTGGACAGTCCAAAATGGCCCCAATAAAAAAGTTTAAAGTTTTCCCCAAAAATACAGCAATTTCTAAAAAATCTTCAAAATTGCCGTAAAATTACGAGGCATTCAAAAATGAAAGATTTTACAGTCGGAAAAACATATCCGCAGCTTATAAACTACGCAATTCCCTTGATTTTGGGAAATTTTTTTCAATTAACTTACAATGCAGTTGATTCGATAATTCTCGGTCGTTTTGCAGGAAAAGAATGTCTTGCCGCCGTCGGAATCGCAAATCCCGTAATGAACATCATGATTTTTCTTATCGTTGGAATCTGCCTTGGCGCCAGCATAATCATGTCGGAATTTTACGGTGCAAAAGACGAAAAAAAACTTAAAAACGAAATCAGCACTACAATAGCAATCGGTTTTTGCTTTACACTTGTTGTAAGCGCCGCATGCTTTATTTTTGTAAAACAACTTTTACGTGCAATCCGTTGTCCAGAAGATTTAATCGAACATACAGCAAATTACCTCCGCGTCGTATTCGCTGGACTAATCTTTACTTTTTTTTACAACGTTTACGCTTCCGCCCTGCGTGCTGCCGGAGACTCAACTTCTCCAATCATCTGCGTTGCAATAAGCGCAATTTTTAACGGAATTCTTGACTATTTTCTAGTTGCTGTCTGCGGTCTTGAAATGCACGGAGCAGCTTATGCAACAGTTGCTTCTCAGTTAATCAGCTGCATTCTGATAATCGCCTATGTTTACAAAAAAGTTCCGCTTCTCGCACTAAAACCTCGGGAATTTAAGGTTGAACGCTCACTCATCTTGCGAACAGTCAATTATTCCTGGGCAACAGCCTTACAGCAATGCGTTTTGTATGTCGGAAAACTTTTGGTTCAGTGCGCAGTCAATCCTCTCGGAGTTGATGCAATCGCAACTTTCAACGCTGGAACAAAAATTGACGATTTCTGCTACCAGCCGACACAAAGCATTGGACACACAATCACAACCTTTATGGCACAAAACCGCGGAGCAAAAAAACCGGCTCGTCAGCGCGAAGGTTTTTTAAAAGGTTTTTCACTCGAATGGATTTATATTATCGTTACAGCAATTCTGGTTCTCCTTTTTAAAAAGCAATTGATTTTACTTTTTGCAGGACGAAACGAAAGCGAAGTTTTGCGTCTTGGCGAAAAATATCTTTTTGTCATGGCCTGCCTTTACTTTTTGCCGGCAACCACCAACGGAATTCAGGCATTTTTCCGCGGAACAGGCGACATAAAAATAACCGTAATCTCAACAACATCCCAGATAATTTTCCGCGTAATTTTCAGTTTTATTTTCTGCAAAATGTTTGGAATTATAGGAACAGCCTACGCCTGTCTCGCTGGCTGGATTGCAATGCTCGCGGTTGAACTTCCAATTTTCTTTTTCGCCTGGAAAAATCTAAAAAAAGAAAGTCAGGGCGATTCTCAATAAAAACTAAGCGTTTTTATTGAGCCGGGCTTTTGCGTTATAAAATTGCTCCGCAATTTTTCCGTTCAGCCGCGCAAACGCGTCCGAACCGCTTACGCGGCTAGCAATCCCTAACGCATACAAAAAAAACTGCAACCTTTTTACAAAAAGAGTGTCTAATTTTTCAGAAAACAAATTCACAAAAATGCGAGGAAAATTATGACACACAAAACAGAAAACAAAGTTTTTGAACCAAACAAGAATTCACCTGTCAAACCTTACACTTTGGGCGAAGAAATTTTCAATTCCGTAAGCCATGGAGCAGGTTCACTTCTGGCAATTGCAGCAATAGTACTTTTAATTGTTTTTTCGCCAAAAAGACCAATAGTCATTACAAGTGTTTCCATTTACGGCGCATCAATGCTTCTTCTTTACACAATGTCTTGTCTTTACCATGCTTTTACAAATATGCGCGTAAAAAAAGTATTCCAGATTTTTGACCATGTTTCGATTTATCTTTTAATTGCAGGAACATACACGCCATATTGCCTTGTAAATCTCGGCGGAGCGTTCGGATGGACAATGTTTGGAATAATCTGGGGGCTTGCCACCTTAGGAATTACAATCTACTCAGTTTTTGGCAATAAAATGCGAAAAATCAGTTCAATCACTTATATTTTAATGGGCTGGCTTGTTTTAGTCGCTTTTATTCCATTAAAAAACGCACTGCCAAAATTCAGTTTTTCAATGCTGATTTGGGGCGGACTTATTTATACAGTCGGATTTGCATTTTACAGCGCAAAAGGCGTAAAATGGGCACATTCAATCTTCCATCTTTTTGTAATCGCAGGAAGCGTCCTTCACTTTTTTTCTGTCTTTTTTGCAATGAAATCTGCATAAAATTTTACAAAAGAGTCGCGTAAATTCTGTTAAAAATGAATTTACTTCGACTCTTTGTCAAAAGCCTTTTCCAAACTTTCGCTGATTTTTTGCAGTTGACTTTCGTTCGTAATATGGAATTTCGCCAAAACTTCCTGATCAAACTGATAAAAATCAATATCTTTTTCCTGATAATGAGCAAGCATATCCGAAAGATAAACAATTTCTGTCAGTTTTTTTACATTTTCTGGAGCGAGATCTGGCTCGTGATGATGCCGAATTACAGAAACAATAACTTCCGGGAAATTCCATTTCTCTGCGATTAGGGCACCGATTTCTCCATGGTTTACACCAGCAACGAGTTTTTCAAAAATATCCGGCTGAATTCCTTTTTGAGCGCAAATGTCTTTTATTCGGTTTATGTATGCAGGATGAGTTGTTTCAAAAATCAATTTTCCCATATCGTGCAAAAGACCGCAGATATAAGAGTCTTCGACTATAGTCCTGTTTGAAGAACAAAAATTTCTTGCAAGATTGTAAGTATAAAAAGCTACGCGGTAAGCGTGTGTCCACAATGTTTTTGTTTCTTCACCAAGTGTATTCAAAACATTCATCGAACTTACAGAAAGAATCATATTTTTTATTCCGCGAATTCCGACAAGTTTAACAGCGTCAGAAATACTTCGGCAAGGAGAAGCAAGAGCAAAAGTTGCAGAATTTACAAGTTTTAACAAATCGGAAGTAAGAGAAATGTCGCTGGAAATAAGCGTAGCAATTTCGCTCATTTTTGAGTCAGGATTGTTTAAAAGACGGTTTATCCGCATAACAGAATCTGGAAACTGTGGCAATTCATCAATCAAATTGACAAATTCGCGGCTTACAACGCTCAAATTCTTTTGTGTTTTTTCGTCTAGCGGAAGAATTATTCTTGTAATAGTTTCGCCATTTTCGCACAAAATCTGGAAATTTTCTTCTGTAAGTCCAATTTTTTCCAGCATCAAAATCATAATTATAAGCCCAAGTCCAGCACCCTCTGTTTCGTCAAGAACCTGGGTCATTGCCTGATCAACCGAAGTATACTGCTGAGCACGGCTGAGTTTGTCATGCATTCGTTTGTATTCTTCAACTGTCAATTCTGAATTATTGCGAACTTCAATTTTGATTTTATTGTTGCGCGCCTGAAGAACAAGTTTTACGTAAAGTCCGGCTTTTTTTTGCAAATCAAGATAATAGCGAATATTAGAGAGCGTCTCTGCCTTAAAAGTTTTTATACCTTCAGAATATTGTTCTTCGTTAAAAATATCGAGATTCTTCTGCTTAAAAAAGATTCTCTTTGTATTTGCTTTTTTACTGTTTACCAAAAGTTCGTTTAAACAATACGTCAAATACTCTGACATTTGGTCTTGATTCAATTCGTTTAAAAACGCCTTCAACACAGAATCGATATACGCTTCCATTTCCCTCGGAAGTGTATAAGTCGTTATCGAAAGAGGAATTCCAGCCCTTATGGCCATTTTGATTTTTGACAAATCAAGTTTTACTTTTTTAACAGGTGGCATAACTATTTATAGATTATAACTCAAATTTTCACTATTATAAATATATGTTTGACGCTTTTCTTTCACAAATGCTAATAGTTTTTTTGTTATTTATAGTCTGCGTAAGATTCTTTTTTGCGCAGAATTTAACAATCGACTCCTGCGCAGTCCTTGCTCCGGTTGCATTTTTTATTTCTCTCGCAAACATTTTTTTGTGGAATTTAACCATACAAAACATCTTTCTTGCAGTCCTTTCGTTCATCGTTTTTGCAACAAATTTCCGTGCAATTTTAAGACTTTTCTCGAAAGTTTTTGTCGACCGGTATTCGATTGCGTTTTCAATTTTTAGCATTTTGGAATTGATTTTAATCGTTTTTTCGGCAGTAATTTTGATTTTAAACCGTCCTGTCAAAATTGAACCAAGAAATTTCGATTCAAAAAAAACAGTTTACCGTCTAAGCGGAAGCATTTCGCACGGATTTGAACCACTTTTGTCAGGCGATTTTTTCTACAAATCAACAGGAACCTTAAAAATCTATGAACCGTTGACAAATTTTTCAGAAAATACAGTACTTGAACTTCCCGTTTCAACACAAGAATTAACGCAAAAAAAGCAAAAACCGATAATTATTTTTTGCGGAAGCGAAACTGCCGAAACTCAAGATTATGAACCTTATCTGCTTTTTTTGTCAAAAAAAGGCTTTACGGTTTTGGCGACAGATTTTTATTCGCACGACTGTCTTTATCTTCCAGGAATTTTCAATTCGCGTATTTTTAGAAAATTTATGTTTTTAAACGACAAAAATAATTTTCAAAAAAACGAAACCCTTGCAACAAAATTAAATCACACAAATTCCTACAAAGCGCTCACAAAACTTGCACAAAAACTTTATGGAAAAGATTTTCCGCTCTATTTTGTATTCGACAGCCTGGATTTTAATTCGATCTGCCAGGTTACAGAAAACGCAGGCATTCAAACCGCAGGATTTTTCAGTTTGAACACAATCCAAGAATACAAAACCCCGAAATTTGGATTTATCGAACAGACAAATATTCCTCTTGCAAAAAAATATGGACTTTCGAGAGATTCATCTCTATTTATTCCGCGCTATCTGGCAAATAAAACCGCAGAACAAATAGAATTTGAATAAAACGCAATTTCTACAGCCAATTAAAAACTCTAGACTATAAACTTTTATTCTTTTATACTTTTAATTTATGGACACAGAAAATATCGTTGTGGAATTTAAAACAAAAACTTCTCTTTCAAAAAAATTGATTCCACTTATTTTAATGCTTTTCGTAATCGTCGCAGATCAGATTACAAAGCAATTAATCGTAAAATTTATTCCGCTTACTTTTCCACCAAGTATCGGCGCTTTCTTCTTTGGTGATTTTTTAAGAATTATACACGTTTGCAATCCAGGAATTGCATTCAGCATAGGGCAGGGCTGGTCTTTAACCGCAAGAGCCTTTTTATTTCGCATAGTTCCGTTAGTTGTAATTATCTTAGTGCTTATTGTCTATTTTAGAAATGATGAATTCAGTTCACTTCAAAGATGGGCAATCGCAGGAATTGCTGGCGGCGGACTTGGAAATTTAATCGACCGTTTTTTCCGCAAAGAAGGTGTAATTGATTTTATTGATGTAAAATTCTACGGAATTTTTGGAATGGACCGCTGGCCAACATTTAACGTTGCAGATGCAGCAGTTGTAGTCTGCGGAATTCTTCTTTTAATCTCATTCGCATTTACAGTAAAAAAATCAAATTCAAACAAGGAGGCATGATAAAAACTACATCCGTGTAATTTTTATCATTACTGTTTGTTCAAGCGTTGCTTTCACAAATTTATGGGAGGAAAAAATGACAACCCACGACAGAACATTAATTTTCAATCTTTGTGTCGCACTTTTTAATATAATACTCGGACTTGCAATAGAACTCGTATTAGTTGGAGGAAGTTTTATTTTCCTCTCAAAATTTCCAGCTATTGCAAACGGAATTTCGGTAAACGTTTTGCTTCCATTTATACTTTTTGCAGGAATCATCCTCGCAATGATGCTCAGCGTAAAAACAATAAGCTGGACAATTAAAAAATTCGATTTGCAAAATAAACTTGAGCAAAAAGCAATAAAACGCTACATCCACAAAGATTTATAAAATTCTTCTGCGCCTTTTTATTCTCCTCAAAAAAGACGCAGACATTTGCAAAAAACTATCCTTATTTTTCAAATTCCTCAAACAGCAGTTCCGACAGTTTTGCATTTCCTTCCGCCTGATGTGCACCAAGCCTGTACGTTCCTGCCGTCAACGTCATTTTTTTCCCGGCAATGTCTATACTTCCTGTTTTGGTTTTCGGCAACTCTTCTGCAGAAACAGTTTCCTCCTCAAAAACCGCTTTTCCGTCTTTTGAAGCAATTGAAATTCCATATAATTTTTTTTGTGAACTTCCCAGTGTTTCGGTAACTGTCAAATACATATTTTTTTCAAGCGCAAATTCCACAAATCCCTGCTGTTCTTTATTCTTTAATTCAAGCACCGCAAAATCTTCATCAATTTTTGAACTTATACTAATATTATTTACGGTTTGAAATCCTTCATTTGCCGCCTGCTTTTGGAATCCGCCGTTTACGCCCATTTTATAATGCCCAACAACTACAAATTTTGTTTTTCCAAAATTCGGACAACCTTCTTCAAAACAACATTTTCCCGCTTCTTCCAGACTTTCATAATGAATTCCGCAATTCAAACAAAAAAAAGTGCTTTCTCCAAAGTCAATTTTTGCAATTAAATTTCCGCAATCATTCTTTTCACTTTCATCAGCTTCACTTTCAATTTTTTTAGAAACCACAGAACACGAAGAAATTTCAAAATCCACAGTCCAAATTCCAACAAAATACGTTGCATTTGTTTCTGTACTGTCAAGCTTTAAAGTTCCGCTTTCCAGACAAACAAAATCTTTTAAGGAACCGTCAGCGTAAAAAATTGCCAAATTCGGAAACAAAGAGTCATTTTCCCCAAGAATTACAGAAATTTCGTAATCATAGCCAGCTTCCGTTTTTATTTTCACAAATTTCATTTCGCTTTTAGAAAGAGCAAAATCTCCTTCTTCAACTTCAACTGGAACTGCATAAAAACTTGCAGTTGCCGTTTCTTCCGTCAAAATTTCAACTTCCCTAGAATTTTTTCCTTTAGAAACTGTTTTTCCATTTTTATCCAAAAGATAAATTTCAATTTCGCCTTCAGCATAAATTCCGCACGGAATTCCTTCAAACGTAAAAACATAATTACTTCCAGGAACATAACTTTCTTGAGAATTTTCCTCAGTTTCAATCTTCTCCGCGCAAGAAAAATCCAGCTCTTCCAACCAAACAAATTTACCTTCAGTTTTATATGCCAGTTTTACAGAATTTGTCTGAGTCGCAACAACACGGGCATTTTGTTTTGCAATTTTTACATAATCTGGAACAAAAACCGTAATTTTTGTGCTTCCGTATTCAAATTTTTCATTTTCAGCCATTTCTCCGCCAGAAGAACCATGTGAACATCCGAACAAAACCCAAACACAAACCGCCAAAGCTAAAAATTCCGTCATTTTCTTAAGATTTTCTTTTTTCATTTTTCCTCCATAATAAAAAGTTTCTGGGTGGCTTTTTGTTCCGCTAAGCTGCACAAAAATCGGGCTTTTCGGGGTTCCGCTAACGCTCCATTGGCTGCTCGCCAACGGCCTTGCCGCCCCTACAATCCCTGCCACAAACAAAAAAGCCAGTCAAAAAAACTTTTCATCTTTCTATATATTTAGTTGCGCTGAATGTTAAAAAACGACAAAAAAATTTGAAAAAAAAATAAAAAAAACTTTGTATTAGTTCTAAAAATCATTTATTCCCACTAAAAAAGCCTATTTTTATTTTTAACACAATTAAAATTTTAAAATTGAATTTCTTGTTTCTATTCCTATGGTTTAGTGATATTATATAAAAAGGTATTTTTTAACAAAAAGTTTTAACTTTAAAAATTAATGGAGAAATTTATGATTGGAAATGTAATTGTTGGACAGTCTGGCGGACCTACAGCTGTAATCAATTCATCACTCGCCGGCGTTTATCAAACCGCTAGAGATCGTGGTGCTAAAAAAGTTTATGGTATGCTTCACGGTATCAAAGGGCTTCTCGACCGACAGTATGTTGATTTGTCCCAGAAAATCCGTTCAGCAATGGAAATAGATCTTTTAAAAAGAACTCCGTCTTCTTATCTCGGTTCTTGCCGTTATAAGCTTCCTGACGTTGCCAGCGACAGAGCGACTTTTGAAAAAATCTTTGCAATTTTAAAAGAACTCGAAATTGAGTATTTCTTCTACATCGGCGGAAATGATTCAATGGACACGATTGCAAAACTTTCTCAGTATGCTGAAGAAATCAAAAGCCCAATCCGCTTTATTGGCGTGCCAAAAACAATCGACAACGATTTGGCAATTACAGACCACACACCTGGCTTTGGTTCAGCAGCAAAATTCATCGCTTCTACAATGAAAGAAATCATCCGTGACGGTCTTGTTTACGACTATCCAACTGTAACTGTCGTTGAAATTATGGGTCGCAATGCAGGCTGGCTCACTGCCGCTTCTGCACTTTCTAAATCAGAAGATTGCGAAGGCGTTGATTTAATTTATCTTCCAGAAAAACCTTTCAACATCGACATGTTCATTACCCGCGTAAAAGAAATTTCCGCTTCTGGAAAATCTGTTGTAATCGCTGTTTCTGAAGGAATTAAACTTCCTGACGGACGTTATGTTTTCGAACTCGGCCAGCATGCAGATTCGGTTGATGCTTTTGGTCACAAACAAATGTCTGGAACCGCAAGTTTCCTCGCAACAAAACTTCAGCTTGAACTCGGAGTAAAGGCCCGTGCAATCGAACTTTCAACCCTCCAGCGTTGCGCTGCCCATATTTCAAGTCGCACCGACATTACAGAAGCATTCAATGTTGGTGGAGCTGCCGTAAAAGCTGCATTTGAAGGCGAAACTGGAAAAGTCGTTGTTCTTAAGCGTGTTTCTGACGATCCATACATGTGTATTACAGAAACTGCCGACGTTCGCGACATTGCAAATGTTGAAAAGAAAGTTCCTCTTGAATGGATTTCTGGTGACGACCATGTTACAAAAGACTTGATTCACTACATTCATCCTTTAATTCAGGCAGAACTTAGTCCAATTATGGTTGACGGTCTTCCACGCCACTTGACGTTAAACTGCAACTAATTCACTTTTTTTGGGTTGACTAATACGAATTGACAGGTTCAGCGGAAAGCTCAATTTCTGCACCGAAATTCGTTTATTCAACCCAGTTTTTTTCCCATAATATTTTTCAATTTTTTGTATTCCCTTTATACATTCTTTTCGATTAGTTGCCACTAAAGTTTTATTTCAATAAAATATATAAATCATGAAAACTTCAAAATTTTATATTTCAACGCTCCGCGAAGCTCCGGCAGAAGCCGTAATCGCAAGCCACAAACTTATGCTCAGAGCAGGAATCACCCGCAAACTTGGAAACGGACTTTACACTTATCTTCCGCTGGGATTGCGCTCTCTTTATAAACTCGAACAAATAATCCGCGAAGAATGGAACAATACAGCAGAAGCTCTCGAATTTAAGCCAACAGTAATTGTTCCAGGCGACATCTGGAAAGAATCTGGTCGCTGGGAAACAATGGGTGCGCAAATGCTCAAAGCAAAAAACCGCGGTGAACAGGACATGGTTGTTTCTCCAACCGCAGAAGAAGCGTTTACGGTTATTGTTCGTGACGGCCTCAGTTCTTACAAACAGCTTCCTGTAAACCTTTACCAAATAAACACAAAATATCGCGACGAAATTCGCCCTCGTTACGGCGTAATGCGTGGCCGTGAATTTATCATGGCTGACGGTTACACAATGAACGCCGATGACGAATCTTTGGACGAATCATATAAACTCTACGAAAAAGCATATTTCCGTATCTTCAAACGTCTCGGACTCAAAATTATTCCTGTACGTGCAGATTCTGGCGCAATGGGAGGAAGCGGTTCAGAAGAATTCATGGTTGAATCCCCAATCGGCGACGACACATTGATTATCTGCCCAAACGAAAAATGTGGTTTTGCGGCAAATGTCGAAAAAGCATGGTGCGCTTCTGACGATTCTGTAAACAAAAAAGGCGAAAAACCGTCAAAAACAGATCTCCCTGTCGAAATGGTAGCAACTCCAAACGTTTTCTCAATCGAAGATATGGAAAAATTCTTTGACGAATCACCAAAAATGTTTATCAAAGCTCTCATTTACCGCGTAATCAACTCATCACTCGATATGACAGGTGCAAACGGTGCAGACAAATGGAAGAGAGTAAAAGACCCTGCTGGCGATTTTTATCCACTTTCTTATGTTTGTGTTCTTATCCGTGCGGATTTAGACGTAAACGAAGCAAAACTTGCAGCAACCCTCAAAGCATCGGAAGTTGTTCTTGCAGAAGCAGAAGAAATTCTTGAATACGCAGGCGCTCCGCACGGTTTTGTTGGTCCAATCACAGCAAAATGTCCGCTCATAGTTGATTATTCTGTCATAAAAGACGGCGAAGCGCAGATGCACGACGCAATCGCAGGTTCTGGAAAAGAGGGCTATCACATTACTCACGTTGAACCGCTCCGCGACTTTGTTCCATACATCAATGCAGACGTACGCACAGTAAAAGAAGGCGATAAATGCCCTCTCTGTGGCGAAACTTTCTATACAAGAAAAGGAAACGAACTCGGACACATCTTTAAACTCGGACACAAATACACAAAATCAATGCACGTAACCTTCCTTGCAAAAGACGGTAAACCGGCAGAACCAACAATGGGCTGCTACGGAATCGGCGTTGACCGCACCCTTGCTTCAATCATCGAAAAAAATAACGACGAAAAAGGCATTATTTGGCCAATGTCAGTTGCACCGTTCCAAGTTTGCATCGTTCCGATCAAATACAACGGAGCAATGAAAGAAGTTGCCGACACAATTTACGAAAAACTCACAAAAGCAGGAATTGAAGTCCTTCTTGACGACCGCGACGAACGCCCTGGAGTTAAATTCGCTGATATGGAACTGATTGGAATTCCTCTCAGAATTACAATTGGCGACAAAAATCTTCCGAATATTGAATTCAAACCACGTAGCGCAGCCGAAGCAGAACTTGTTCCAGCAGAAAAAGCAGCAGAAAAAGCAATTCAATTTGTAAAAGACGAACTCGCAAAACTTCAGGCATAAAATAAAAAAGCTCAAAATGCCGATTTTCAGCCTTTGAGCTTAAAAATTGTCATCAAAATAAAAAGACGGTCATTAAAAAAAGCCAAAACAGGCAAAACTAAAATGACCGTCTTTTTCACCTTTTTCAATCGAGGAAATATGAAATTCGCTCTTTCAAAAAAATCCCTTTTTTCAGTTTTGTTTTTTTCACTTTTTTCTTGTCTTTTTGCCCTTCCAGGGGTAACAAAAAAAATTCCGGATTTATCGGGACAGTTCGTTTATTACGAAGACAAAAGCTTTGAACGCGAATCATATTTCGGAATCATTTTCTACGACGAAGGAACTTACGGTCTGCGCTATTTTGCACCGTCAAAAACAGACGTCAAACCACTTTTACCAAAAAAAGACATTCAAATTCTTTTTTCTCTCGACATTACAAAAAAATACGTTGAGCTCACTGGTGAACGCATAATTTCCGCAATTTCTCCAGAAGATACAGACATAATCAATTACCTTCACGATATGCTTTACGAACTTACAGCCCGTCTCCAAAAAGCTTCTCCAAACGGTTTTATAGAAAACAAAATTACCGTTCCACAGGAATTTGAACAATTTGGCGGCCAAGTAAAAGTCAATTTCGACCCGCTCATTCCAATTTTCAATATAAAATCAATCGAAGACTCAACTGGCAAAATCGTTTTTAACCTCGTAACCGCAGGTCAACTTTCTTCTTCTTCCGACGAAAATTTCAGTGCCTTTGAAGGTCTTCCTGTAAAAACCGAAGACCAACATTCATTTTCTCCCAACAAAAAAGCCGAAAAACAAAAAATCACCTATAAAAAAACTTCCAGTTTCACTCAAAAAATCACTCTCGACAGCCAGTGGACAGCAAAAGCTGAAAATTTTTACACACTTTCAAACAGCGCAATTCTCGCTTTCGACATAATCGACCTTTCAAAAACCGATTCCGCACAAAAAACAAACATTTCCAACACTCTTTTACAAAAATTCACACTCGGCACAGACGGAACTTATCCTTATTCGCAATTGCAAAAATTAGAAACCTCAACATCCGAAACAAAAGTTTCAAACCTCTTTTTTAACGACATTTCAAAATCTTTTACGCGAGATTTCAAAATTTTAACACAACTCGACGAAAACCACCTCGCAATACTGTCATTGACAGTTTTTCAAGGAGTCTACAGCAAAAACAACAAATATTTCGATTCAATTCTAAAATCGTATTCGGCAAAATAATTTTTAAATTTTGGGTGGCTTTTTGCATCGCAAAAATCGGGCTTTTCAGGGTTCCGCCTTTCGGCTCCAGCCGCTTCCTTCACTCGCTACTCTCGTTCAGTCCAGTGTCCGGCTTCGCCGCCCTTACAATCCCTGCCACATTTTTTATTTTTAATTAAAGCTTGAACGCGAAAGCGGACTTCCAATCCAAATTCCTTCACTTCCCAAGTATTCTTTTTTCTGACCTTCAATCAAAAACTGAACGCTGTTTACCGTGCCAAATTCTGTCGCAGTATAAACAATCTGCATAAGCTGAGCCTGATAACCATCCATTCCGACCGTATTAAATTCAAATTGCTCGTTAAAATTCAAATAGGCAACACCATCACGCACAGAAGCCGACAAAAGCCTTGTTCCCTCAGGAATTAAACTTCTATAACCGCGTCCACTTTCCTGCGCATTCGGACCAGCAAGCAAAAGATTCATATTAGTCACAAGAGGCGAATCATTTTTTTCAACAGGACGCGTAATCATTTTTCTGCTCAAAGTTCCATCTTCGCCAATATAAACAAAATAAATTTTCTGATTAGTTACAGTAATAGTTTTCTTTTCAGGAGCTTTTGGTTTTTCTTCTTTTTTTATATTTGCCGGAGATTTTTCCGCACTTTTTTCTATTTTTTCCTCATTTTTTACAATCTGCGGTTTTTCTTCCGTTTTTTCGATCTTTTTTATTTCTGCGCCCGAATTTCTCTTTTTCTGGTCAGAAACACTTTCATTCGCGGATTTATTTTCATCAATTTGTTCAACCAAAGGCAAAATTTCTGTTCCCAAATTTTCTTGAGAATTCTGTTTTTTTTCGGTTTTTAATTCAATAACAGTTTCAATTTCCGGTACTTTTTTTTCTTTTACCTCATGCTTTTGAATAAATTCCGGAGTAGTTCCAAAAAGACGTTCAAAAAACCGCGTCGTTTTTAAATTTGAATATATATCGTCCTGTTTTACCAAAAACACAATTAAAAGAATCAAAAATCCAAGAATCCAGCAAGCAAATGCCAATCCTGTTGAATTTTTTCTGTTTTTTTCATTTTTTGCCATATCATCTAGTATAATTGACAGCAAATTAAAAGTCCACGCAAAGAAGCCGAAGTTTGCAGAAGCGAAAAATTTTCACAATTCCACTTGTTCCATTTTCTTTTAAACATTAAACTAATATTCGTACGAAATTTTAAATTGAGGCGATTTATGGATAAAAAAGGTGCTTTCTACGAACACAAAGAATTTGATTTAATTACTTTTGGAGAAACAATGCTTCGTCTTTCTCCTCCAGTAAATGAACTTATTTACAAAAGCGACTCTTTTAAAAAGCATGCGGGCGGAGCAGAACTCAATGTTGCCTGTGGAGTTTCTCTTTTAGGTTGCCGTTCTGGAATCATCACCCGTCTTCCAAAGAATCAACTTGGAACTTTCATCAAAAACCGCATCCGCTCATCTTCTGTCAGCGATGACTTTATCATTTGGGACGAATCTCCAGAGGCTCGTGTCGGAATTTATTTTTACGAAAATGGGGCTTATCCTCGAAAACCGACAGTTGTTTACGACCGCAAAAATTCTTCCATCACAAAAATAAAGGAATCTGAAATTCCAGAAGACATTTACAAAAAAGCAAGAATGTTCTACACGTCAGGAATCACACTGGCTTTGAGCGAAGCAACCCGTACTCTCGCAATCGACATGATAAAAAAATTCAAAGCAGAAGGAACTCAGATTGCATTTGACGTAAACTACCGCGCAACACTCTGGGACGAAGAAACAGCCCGCGAAACAATTAAACACGTTCTCCCTTATGTCGACGTTCTTTTTATTTCCGAAGAAAGTTGCCACCGCATGTTCCAAATGAAAGGAACTCTCGAAGACATGCACAGACAGTTCTGTCGCGATTATCCAAACATCCAATTGATTGCAACTTCACAGCGAGAAGTAATCAGTCCAAAAGTGCATTCATTCGGTTCTACGCTGTATTTAAAACGCTTGGACAAATTTTATCGCGAAGAACCTTACAAAGACATCGATGTTGTTGACCGCATTGGTTCTGGCGACGCTTACTGTGCTGGTGTTCTTTTTGGACTTCTTCATTACGACGATGCTCAAAAAGCGGTTGAATTCGGCAACGCAACCTGTGCTACAAAAAATACAATTTTCGGAGACCTTCCAGTTTCCGACTTCCGCGAAATAGAAGCGATTATCAAGGCTCATCAGTCAAAAGGCAAACAGTCAGAAATGAACCGTTAACAAAACTGTTCATTTTCAAAAAAAATCGGTGGTCCAAGAGCAAATAAACTTTTGACCACCGATTTTTTTTATCGATTAAATAAATTTTTCGTCCAGGCAAAATGCCAAACATTGCAATTTTTTTTATTTTCTCATTTCATACAGGACAATTGCCGCTGCCTGTGCAACATTCAAACTTTCAATAGGACGAACAGCACTTTCTCCAAAAGAACTCGTATTAGGAATTATAATAAGTTCGTCGCAATTTTCTTTTACCTGTTTTGAAATTCCGTGCTCCTCATTTCCAAGAACTATCAAAGCGGCTTTATTTGCGCTTAATTCTTTTAATTTTCCTACTGGCTGAGTTGCATTTACATCTGTGCCAAAACGAAGCATTTTTCCTTTCATCGCTTCCAGCAAACGGACAATCGACTTTACAGAATAAATATTTACATATTCCATACCGCCTTGCGCAACCCGGTACGAACTTGTTGTAATAGAAGACTGCGCTTCATCTAATGGAATAATAACGTTTTTAACACCAAAAAAAGCCGCACTTCTTACAATCGCACCAAGATTATTTGCATTGCCAACGCGATCAAGGAGTAGGGCAGACTCTTTTTCATGCAGCCATTTGCTGGTCACATCGCTGTCCAAAGGGTTAATTTCCGGCTGATCAATCATTGCAACCACACCCTGATGATGAACACTTCCGCAAAGTTTTTCTAATTCTTTTTCATCTTTTACTTTATTGTACGGAGCTTTTCTTTTTGCAAGTGATTTACATAAGTCTCCAAAAGAATTCATTCTTTCTTCGGTATAATAAAACCGCTTAATTTTCTGGGGATTTTCTTTTGCAAGTGCTTTTACAGCCTCAAAACCACAGACTGCAAGTTCTTTCTTTTGTGTATTTTTCATATATTGAATATAAATCAAATTTAAATAAAAAAAAAGCGGTACCTTTCGATACCGCTTTTCGGGTTATGCTAATTTACTAAAACTAGTAAAGAAGGTTCATTTCCTTCATCTTAGCAATACCAGCCTGTTCCCAAGCTTTTCCACCCATGTTGTTGAATTCTGCCAACCAAGCATCCCAGTTAGCTTTTGTAAGCTGACGTTTGCCTGTCATAAATTCAACTACACCCTGTTCGTAGAAACGCTGAAGGTCAGCATCTGGAAGAGGGAGAAGAGAAGCACCAATTACTGGTGTCCATGGTTTAGACTGCATTTCGCGGAGAGCCTTCAAAGAAGAAAGCTGTTTCTTTGAAACTGCTGTTGTATAAGTTGGGTAACGAGAAATAAGTTCAGCATCTGAGTTGTAGTAAACCATATTGCGGAGCTGTGTCAAAGGCTGCATTTTTGGTTTAGAGAAAGCCAAGTTCTTATCTGGAATACCGTCTTTTGTTGGTGCACCTGTTTTTGGATCGAGTACATAGTTTACACCTTCAACACCGTATCCAAGGAGGTAGTAACCTTCGTCAGAAGACATCCATTCAAGAAGACGAGCAATCATCTCTTTCTTTGTAATGGTCTTTTTAGTTCCATCAACATCTTTCCAACCTTTGATTGTCTGGTTAGCGTTTGTTTTTGCTACACAGTAGCGGCGGTAAGCCTGATCATAAACACCAGCAGCTGATTTTCCTTTTGGTCCAACTGGTGGATCAACGATAATCAAATCACCTTTAGGGAAGTTCTGATCAAATGGAGCATAGTTAGATTCTGCAAATGCAGCAGCATTCTGTTCACGGAAGATACCGAATTTTCCCTGTTTCCAAGAAGCACGGTAGTCATCCTTTTTGTAAGCTGTCCAGTTTGGATCGATAACTTTTGCATCAATGATTTTCTTGAGGAATTCAAGAGCTTCATAATATTCTGGTTTGTTGATGTTAAGACCTGCACCGTCTTTAGACATAGACCAAGTTCCAGCAACACCAAATGCACCAAACCATGGGTCAAAACGAGCACCAAGACCTTCACACATTGGCTTAAGTTCGATATAAGCACCGAGACCGTATGTATCGTTCTTTCCGTTTCCATCTGGATCTTTGAAAGTAAATGCTTTCATTACTTCAAAGAATTCATCTGTTGTCTTAGGAACTTTAAGTCCGAGCTTGTCGAGCCAGTCTTTGCGGATAAGGATACCTTCGTTACGAACGATTGTACCTGGCTGATCAAGACCATAGCAAACACCATTTACAGTAGAATGCTTGCGAGCATCTTTATCATAAAGTTTTGCAGTGCGGTTAGGCATCATTGCAAACATATCGTCTACAGGAGCAAGAAGTCTCTGTTTTGTCAAAATCTGGAAACAGTTATCGCTTACCATGAACAAGTCAGGAAGAGAGTTTGCAGCACCAGCAGCGTTAATTTTTGTATCCTGGTCAGATTCGTTTGAAGGAAGAGCTGTTACAACCAAGTTAATTCCGAGCTTTTCCTTAATAATTTTATAAGCAACCCAGTCTGCAGGTGGTGGACCAGCTTCTGTTACAGCAGCACCGTACCAAAGTTCAATGTCAACTGTACCGTCTTTGTTTACCTTCCATTTTTTTGCAGCAAAAACTGGAGAAGCAACTGTAAGAACCAAAGCGATGAGCGCGAGATTCTTGAAAAAGTTTTTCATTTTATCCTCCTTATATTGAATCGAATGAAAACAATTTTATAAATAAAAATACCCGATTTTAAAATCGCGATACCTTAATTATAGCACAAAAAATTGACCAGACAATATTTTTTTATCATCTGGTCAAGCAAATGTAGTATTAAAACTTAGCCCTTAACAGAACCAAGCATTGTACCTTTTGTAAAGTATTTCTGAATAAATGGATAAGCAATAATCATAGGAATTGCCGACATAAATACAGAAGCTGCCTTAATAGCCTGTACAGAAGCATTACCGAAAGCGTTTACTTCAACATATTCGTTCATACCAGAAGCCATCAAAATATTGCGGAGCAAGATTGGAAGTGGCTGTAAGTAAGCTTCATTCAAGTAAAGCATAGCGTGCATGAAGTCGTTCCAGAAGTTTACAGCGTAGTACAAACCGATTGTCATAATAATTGGTTTTGACAATGGAAGAATGATAGACACAAGAACATACCATTCAGCAGCACCGTCAATACGAGCAGATTCTTTCAAAGATTCAGGGATTCCTTCAAAGAAACCACGCATAATCAAACAGTTGTATGTACCAATTGCACCAGGCAAGAAGATTGAAGCCAAGTGATTTGTAAGGTGAAGATTTGTTACAACAAGGTATGTTGGGATTACACCAATGTTGAACAAATACGGAATAAGTACAAAGTAGTTAAGGATTTTACGTCCTGGAAGATCAGAAACAGACATACAATATGCCATAGGAACTGTAAGAGCGAGAGCAGTTACAACACCAAATGCCATAATCTTCAATGAGTTCCAGAACGCTGTAATAAATCCAGCGTTACCGAGCAAAGCTTTGTAAGCAGAAACATCCCATTTCCATACAGGAAGGAACATACCTTCAAAGTTTGTTCCGAGGAATGAGTTTGGACGGAAAGAAAGTGTGATTGTAGACCACATAGGGATCGCAATAATTACACCAACAAAAATAAGAAATGCATTGATACAAATATAGAATGTGCGATCACCTGCAGTAAGTTTTACTGTACTTGGTTTTGTCATTTTAGTCTCCCTTAATTACAGAAGTGAAGAATCAGCAAGTTTTTTAGTAACAGCGTTAGATGCCATTACAAGAAACATACCGATTACACCCTTGAAAATACCAACGGCAGTAGCAAGAGCAAACTTGAACTGCAGAAGACCCTGACGATATACCCAAGTATCGATAATATCGGCTACAGAATATACAGGAACAGAGTACAACATGAACATCTGGTTAAATCCAGCATCAAGAACTGTACCGAGTTTAAGAAGAACTACAGTTACAATTACTGGTTTAATAGACGGAATTGTAATATACCAAACACGCTGAACAGCAGATGCACCTTCAACCATTGCAGCTTCAAACAATGAAGGGTCAATTCCCATCAAAGCAGCAATAAAGATAATCGCAGCCCATCCCATTTCCTTCCATGCATCAGAAATGATTACAATAGCAGGGAATGTGTGAGTGTTTGTAAGAAAATCTACCGGCTCACCGCCAAAAAATTTAACAATGTCGTTTACCATACCATCACCAGGAGCCAAAAGTACAAGCAAGATACCGTACATAATAACCCATGAAAGGAAGTGCGGAAGGTAAGCAAGTGTCTGTACAACTCTACGAAGAATGTCATGCGTACATTCATAAAGAGTTACAGCAAGAATAATTGAAAGTGGAACACTGATTACGAGTTTTAACAAACTGTAAAAAATTGTGTTGCGAAGCAATTCACCAAAATAGAATGACTGGAAAAAGTCTACGAAATTACGGAATCCAATCCAGCTACTTCCCCAAATTCCATCTGCAGGCAAAAAGCTTTTAAAAGCAATCTGTCCGTTCACAATTGCACCATACTTCAAGATAGCATAGTAAACAGCTGGGATAACGAGCAGTGCATAAACAGAATAGTGTCTCTTAACATCTTTCCAAAGGTTTTTCTTCGGAGCTTTAAGAGCTGTTGTTTCTTGTGCGATCATATTTAACCTCAGTTCTTTTATAATAACTTTTTTTATATAAAATTGACAAGCGTTTTATTGGACAAAAACGAACTATGCTTAAAAAATTCTTACTGTTTTGTCCGAATTTTTCCAGGCGGAATACCGTAGACCTTTTTAAACACTCTACAAAAATATGCCTGATCCTGAAAACCAGATTTTTCTGCAATTTCATAAATTGTATCATTCGTTTCAAGAAGCATTTTTGTCGCAAGGAAAATTCTATAACGATTTAAGTATTCCCAGAGCGAAAGTCCAATTTCTTTATGGAAAATTCTCGTTAAGTAATCTTCGCTAACGTGAACAGTGTCGGCAAGCTTCCATCTCACAATCTGCTGAGAAGCATTTTTATTAAGATAAAGAATCGCTTTTTTTACCAGCGCACCTGTATGAGGCGGCATAATTTCATCACCTGCGAGAATTTCGTGAATTCTATTGTCAAACTGTTCAGAATCAGCCGCTCCACTATTACACAAAATAATTCTTGGATGAGCGCACAAAAGCTCAACATCTTCTTCAGAAGAAATTATTTCCGGCAAGACGATAATCGGCACAAGGACAGTTTTTGGATTTTTTCTGATTTTTTTGATGCTTTCTTCATCAATTGATTCAAAAACAATCAGCGAAGGTGTAATTTCTTCAAGAATATGCTCAAATTCCGCCATTGACTGAATTTTTACGCTGTTAGAATCAGTTGCCCAAGTTCCATAATTCGTACGTTTTGCATTTATAAATAAAACTGGAGCAGATTTTTGAGAACGAACCTTCGATTCAAGCATTTCAACAAAATTATGACTTATGAGTTCGTGACTGTAACACAAAATCGGCGCACGGAAAAGATTTTCGTTATGACGCAAACTGTAAACCTTTACCCATTCGTCAATCGGAGCATTGTCAGAACGCCAGTAGAGAATTATATTTTCGAGTTTATCATCAGCCAAAGAGTCAAAATTTACAACCGGCATATTGAAAATTTCCGATTTTTTTTCTTTAGAAGAAAGATTTACGACATTGTTCGAAGTTCTTTCCATTTTTACCGGCGGAAGTCCTGCAAGATTAGGCCAAGGCAAAATTATTAAAAGAGATTCATCATCAATTTTTTGAACTTCGCCGTACTGCAAAAGAATTATCTTTTCTGCCAGCAAAAATTCCGGATCTTTCCAATCGAGATGCTTTGTCTTTAAGTTGATTTTTAAACCTTCATATCCGGCAGAAAGCGACATCGCTCCTTTTCCGTCACCAAAAAAAGTAAGGAGGGCTTTTTTTAAGCGGTCAGGATCTCCGTAAACAAGCGGAAATTTCTGGTTTAAGGAAGCAACAACGCTTCCTGGCAAAACCTGACGAATGTCAAAAAGCTTTTTATCCATTGGTAAATCGTCAACTTGAGAACGGGTAAGTTCAACAAGAGTGACGGTTTTATGTAACTGAGATTGAATTTGAGAGCGAAGAAATATCAACTGTTCAGTAAGAATATCCTGATCTACAATGCCTTTTTCAATATTTCCCTGCATTTGGAATATTTTTGCAGACAAATCTTTTAAAGGATCGCAAAGTTCACTTCCAACATTTGCAAAAAACTCAGTTTTAGCAAATTCCGCTTTTTCGGCTTTTTGACGTGCCTTATCAATTTCTTTAAATAGAAGAATATTTTCTATTGTGTTTCCAACCGAAACCCTCAACCCTTCGTAAACACTTCCATCACAGTCAGAATAGCCATTTATCATGTAACCGAGAGGTTTATTTTCCATAAAAAGTGGCTGAACAAGATAAACTCCGTATTCAAAATCTTTTTTTAATTCTTCTGGAACCAAAAGTTTTGAAGAAAAAAGCTTTTCTTCGAGGCAAAGTTCGCCAGAAGGATTAAATCCACCGATATATCTTGAAGTTCCGTCTTCTTCATAAAGAACAAGAGCCGTACTTCTAATTCCGATTTTTGGCAAATAATCCGAAAGAATTTTCATTAAAGCGTCAAAATCGTGGGCAGCGAGCAGGGCGCTTTTTAACGAACTCACAATCGACGCATTTTTTTCGCTAAAAGTCCGAAGTTCGCAAATTTTTCGCTGAATCTGAGGAATTATCAAATTTACAGTGCTGATAATCTTCGTTACATATTCTTCTGGCAAAAATGTTGAATTTTTAAGAAGGCGCAATGCTTCATATAGAGTAAAAAGTTCACCATCTTTCTTAAAATACACCGTCAAACCGTCGCTCAAACGACGATAGAAATCCGACTGATTATTTTCAAACAACGCTTCAAAAAGTGGCTGTATCAGTTCCTCACGCTCTTTTTCGTCCGCATGAAAGAGTTTTGAAATCGCTTCAACAAAGTCATCACGATTTTTTATACGTTTTTTTGAATCATAAAAATTCTGAAGATGCTTTAAATTATTACAACCACAACTTTCACGGATTACAGGATATGCTGGCAAAACCGTATCTTCAACTTTTTCGCCATTCAAAAGCTGAACAAGCTTCTGATAAGCAAGAATTCCGAGTTTTTCCATTGGCATATGAACCGTAGAAAAAGAAACAGAACTTACGCGACTTTCTACAGAATCATTAAAACCGCCACAAATATAATCTTTTGGAACCTTGTAGCCGTGTTTTTCAAAATATTCAACCGAAGAAAGGGCAATCATATCACTGGCACACAAAAGAGCGTCAAAATCTTTTCCAGGAACCAAATTTCTTTCATTATAAAGCTGAACTGCACCTTTTTCGCTTTCGTACCAATCCGTATAATCAGAAATCAAAATTTCGTCTAAAATTCCAGCTTCTTTTACAGCATCAAAAAAACCGCGGAAACGATCCTGAGCCGAAGTATGATTTTTTGGACCGCGGATAAATGCAATCTTTTTTGCACCATGAACTTCAATCAAGTGTTTTGTTAATTCTTTCATTCCTTCGTAGGCATCAAAAGAAACATTTGGCGCGCCGTTAATTTTTTGACCAATAGTTACAAATGGAAGATTTTCAAATTTTTTATGAAATTCAACGCTCTTTTCGTAAGAAACGCCGTTGCTTATGCTCGAAGCCCAGCTTATCAAACCGTCAAGATTTTCCGAATTAACAAGTTTATAGATTTCGTTAAAAAGAGAATTTGCACCAGAATTGCTTAAATTGCTTCCAGGAAAAATAAAAAACGAACCTTTTTCTTGAGAAGCATAATTTGCAAGTTTAAACCAAAGCTTTAATGACGATCCAAAATGAATTGTACTCAGAGCAAAACCGATTCTTTTTCCAGACGTGCCGATATTCAAATTTTCCCCCAAAATATAATCATACGGATTTTATTATTATGTCGTTTTTTTTACAAGTGCTTTCGTTATTGTACAAAGGATTTAAAATATTTTTAAAGTTTCTGGAGCGCATTTTTTTACAAAACCCGCTTTCCACCCTTCCGCTTTCGCTCCATTTCCTCCGGAAACTTCGGGGTTCCAATCGGGGCTATAAAATTTCCTCTAATTGAAAGTATTATCCATAAATGATAAAATCAAACATTATTTTTGGAGGCTTCTAAAATGGCATTAAAGTCTATACAAGACGTTGTAAAAACTGTAAAACGTCCAGAAAAAATTCTTCAGTTTGGTGAAGGCGGATTCCTCCGCGCATTCGTAGACTGGCAGATTGATATTGTAAACGAAAAAACCGACTTCAACGGAAACGTTGTAATCGTTCAGCCGCTCGAAAAAGGTATGATTGACGCAATGAACGCTCAGAACAACCTTTACACAACTGTTCTCCGCGGCATGAAAGACGGAAAACCAACAGTTGAAACACGCACAATCAACTCTATCAGCCGTTCTATCAACCCTTACACAAATTACGATGATTACATTGCATTGGCTTCAAACCCAGACTTGCGCTTTATCGTATCTAACACAACTGAAGCAGGTATTCGTTTCGACGCAGAAATCGACGGCGTTCCAGTAACTCTTGACCAGAAGCCACAGAAAAACTTCCCTGCAAAAGTTACAGCATTCCTTTATAAACGTTTCCAGGCTTTTAACGGCGATGTTTCAAAGGGAATGATTCTTATTCCTTGTGAACTTTCTGACCAGGCAGGTCTTAACCTCCGCATCAACATTCTCCGCTATGCAGAAATGTGGCAGCTCGGACCAGACTTTATCAACTGGTTTGACGAAGCTTGCGATGTTTGTTCTTGTCTTGTTGACCGCATTGTTCCAGGATATTTCCCACTTCTTACAAAAAATGAAAAAACAGGCAAAACTCAGGCCGAAGAAATTTGCGAAAAACTCGGCTACGAAGATAAACTCCTCGACTCAGCAGAACTTTTCCACTTCTGGGTTATCGAATCTAAAAAATCACACGAAGACGAACTTCCACTCGTTAAAGCAGGCCTTTCTGTTAAGTGGGTTCAGAACATGGATTACTACCACACAAGAAAAGTACGCATCTTGAACGGTGCACACACATCTTCTGTATTGGCAGCTTTCCTTGCAGGTTCAAACTACGTTCAGGACATTGTATGTTCAGAAAAAGTTGGAACAGGCTTTAACACACCAAACGCTGACGCTCAGAAATTTATGCGCAACGTAATCTTCAACGAAATCATTCCTTCAATCAACGGAGATCAGGAAGACCTTAAAGAATACGCAGAAAACGTATGGTCACGTTTCCAGAATCCGTTCAACCCACACCGCTTGATCGAAATTTCTTTGAACTCAGTTGCAAAATACTGGACACGTTGTCTTCCATCTGTAACACAGTACATGGCAAAGAACAACTCAGTTCCAAAACTTCTTTCGTTCTCAATTGCCGCTTTAATTGCTTTTTACAACGGAACAGAAATCAAAACAGACGAAAAAGGCGCAAAATATCTTGAATCAAAGAGAGAAGAAGGCGTTTATCCAAACAAAGATACACTTCCAGTTCTCGAATTCTTTGCTGCTCTCAACAAAGAAACAAAAGACGCAAAAGTTATTACAAACAAAGTTCTTTCAAATGTTGACTTCTGGAAAGAAGACCTCACAAAATACGAAGGACTCGAAGCAAGCGTAGCACAGAACCTCGCAGACATTCAGTCTAAGGGTATGAAAGCTGCACTTGCAGACATTGTAAAATAAACTGTCTTAACAAATCTTAACAAAACAAAAAGCGCGATTCGAGCGAACCGCGCTTTTTTTATTGGTTTTGAAAAAAAAATATCACTTTAAATAAGAAGCTGTTTCATTATTTTCAACAACAGTATAATCAATCCCATCGATAAAAATTGAAAAAACGCATAAACCGCACTAGCGATGTGCAGGGTGCGAAGCAGACGGCATTTTTGCCGGCCGGAGCGAATAGCGCAGCCCGGAACGTAGCGCCGCCTTTTGGCGGAGTGCCCGAATTTTGATAATGACTTTTTACTTATAAAATGATAGATTTTCAGAACGCACGTAACTTAATTTTAAGTCACTTTTGGGGGTACTATGAGCAAAATCGCTATTAGAATTAATTCGGCTGACATTGTAGCTGTCGCACTTCAGCCACTGGCAAAAGGTACGGAAGTTATTCTTGAAGCTTCTGGAAATGCGCCAGAAACTAAAGTAACTCTTACAGAGGATATTACAGCCGGTCATAAATTCGCAATCCGCGACATTAAAAAAGACGAACCTATAATAAAATACGGATATCCGATTGGCGCTGCTACTCAGGATATTCCTGTTGGAAGCCATGTTCACACACACAACATCCACACCTTGCTTTCTGAAAAATTTGAATACACTTATAACGAAGAAAACGCAAAAGCTGCTTACGAAAAATGGTACAAAGAAACCGAAGATTTGCGCAAAAATGTTCCTTCTGTAAACGTTTACAAACGCGCAGACGGCCGCATTGGTATTCGTAACGAAATTTGGATTGTTCCGCTTGTTGGCTGTGTTAATAAAATTTCTGAACGACTTGCAACCTGGGCAAATGCAAAATTTTTTGACGGTGAAGAACCAAAACCAAATACAAATGGCGGTCTTGAAGGAATTTTTGCCTGGACTCATCCTTATGGCTGTTCTCAGATGGGTGGCGACAAAGAAACAACTGCAAAAATTTTGGCAGATTTAGTTCATCATCCGAATGCTGGCGGCGTTCTTGTTGTTTCTCTCGGTTGTGAAGAAAACAATATTCCTTATTTTAAGGAGTTTTTGGGCGAATATGATGAAAACCGCGTAAAATTCATGACAACTCAGCAGACAGAAGATGAACTTTCGGCAGGAAAAGAACTGATTACTGAACTTGTAAAATATGTTGGTCAGTTTAAGCGCGAGTCTGTTCCTCTTTCAGAAGTTGTTCTCGGTATGAAGTGCGGTGGTTCGGACGGAATGTCTGGAATTACGGCAAATGCTTTGATTGGCCGGGTTTGCGATGCTATGACTGGAATGGACGGTCGCGTAATGCTCACTGAAGTTCCAGAAATGTTTGGCGCTGAGCAAATGCTTATGAACCGTTGTGTTGATAAAAAACGTTTTGACGAAACTGTAAATCTTATCAACGGATTTAAGGATTATTACGCCCGCCACAATCAGGTTTGCTACGAAAATCCAAGTCCAGGAAACAAAGCTGGTGGAATTACAACTCTCGAAGACAAATCTTTAGGTTGTGTTCAGAAGGGTGGAAAAGCGCCTGTTACAGGTGTACTCAAATATGGTGAACGTCTGACAGAAAAAGGGCTTACTCTTCTTGAAGGTCCAGGCAACGACATTGTTTCTACAACAGATATGACCGCTGCTGGAGCAAACATTATTCTGTTCTCTACTGGACGCGGAACTCCTCTCGGTGCTCCTGTTCCAACTGTAAAAATTGCAACAAATCATCCTCTCGCAGAAAAAAAATCTGACTGGATTGATTTTGACGCAGCACGACTTTTAGACGAACCAAGCGACAAAGTACGCGATGCTCTCCTTGAATTGATTTGCGATATTTGTTCTGGAAAAAAACAGACAAAGAACGAAATCAACGGTTATCGCGAAATTGCAATCTTCAAAGACGGTGTAACTCTTTAATTTTTATTGAATAACAGATTGCCTGAAAAGTATAAATTTACTTTTCAGGCTTTTTTTATTTAAAGTTGATATAAGCTTAATAAATACAAAAAGAAGAAAAACTAACGTTCGTTAGATAAAAAAAACTATTGTTCTATCTCTATAAAACTACCGTTTGTCAGTTTTAATTGTTCGAGTAAAGCACTAAAGGGAATTGTCTTTTTTTGAGAACTTTTATGTTCTCCTAAATGTTTTTCCATCCAAACCATGCTATACCAGCGGTCAAATTTGTATCCGCAGTCTTTAAAAATTCCTACCATTCGATAGTTCATTTTTTCGTGGAACTTAACACTGGCTTTTGTAAGAAATTCATCTTCTCGTTCTGTATAGGCAATACAAGCATAACAATTCAAAATATTCTGTTTTTTAAGAAGAAATTCGAGGTTTTTGAGCAAAATTCTGCCAATTCCCATCTTTCTGCATTCTTTTTTTACATAAATTGACGTTTCTATTGACCAATCGTACGCAGCCCGGGATTTTAATTCACTAGCATAGGCATATCCCAAAATTTCGTCACTTGAAGAAACTGCAATCAAATACGGATATTTTTTAAGAGTTTTTTCGATTCGAGCGCAAAATTCCTGCAAAGTTGGAGTTTCAATTTCAAAACTAATCGCCGTATTTTCAACATAAAACTTATAAATTTCTAAAAGCTCGGCTGCATTTTCTGAAGAAGCCACCTTTATTTTTATATTTTCATTTTCTTTAATATTCATAAATACTCTCGTTCAAACAAAGATTTTCTGGTAAAATTTCAATTTCCTTTCCAAAACGCAAATAAAACAAAAAAGTTCTTATTTTTTCTTCTGGAACCGACAGCATTTGAGAAACTGCATGTCTATAACAGGCCAATTGAGAATAATAAATTTCCGGACGAATTTCCTGGTTTGTTTTGTAATCAACAACAAAAAAATTTCCATCCTTTTCTTTAAAAACCAAATCAATTATACCAGACAAAATTTTTTCGCCAAACCGACTTTTAAATTCAAATTCTTCTTTTCGCCAGATTGAATTCAATGCTTTTTTTCCAAGTTCTGAATTCAAAAATCCTTTCGTCATTTGCTCACAAATTTTTTCAACTTTCTTAATATCGCCCGTGCTATTTTCCAATCCGGAAACGTCCTGATTATTATACGGAACTTTTATTTCCTGTCCATAAAATTTCAACGCAGTTTCGAGATAGGAATGCGCGATTGTACCAAAATTATTAAAGTCAAAATTTTTGTGTCTTTCAATAATTTCATTTATTTCGGCAAATGGCAAATCCGTCCAATTTTTATTTTCTAGAGATTTTTTAAATTCATTTTTTTCGGCTTCTTCGTACAGTTTACTCGGAGAAACATAAATTTTTTCAACCAGATCTTTTTTTATAATTTGAGAGGTTTCGTAAGGACTTTGTTTTGAAAGAGCTTTTACAAAATCAATTTTTGCTTTTTGAGTATTCGGGCGTTTTTGTTCCGAAAAAAATTCGCCTTGAGAAAATGGTTCAATTATTTCAATTTTTGAAAAAGGCGAGGCGTCTTGATAATTTGAATTTCCACTTTCATCCTTTTTACAGTAAAAATTGATAACTGGAGCAAGAACTTTATAAATTGAATCGGCATTTTTTGTTCCGCCCGGCAAATATTCTTCAACATCTTTTGGAACTTCGTAACTGCTGTTTGTAATAAAAATTTCGTCTTCCGCACGCGTAAGGGCAACATAAGTCAGACGACGCATTTCCGCACATTCTTTTAATTCATTTTCGTTTTTTGCGAGAATATAAAAATAGTTTTTTGAATCTTTAAAATATGCTGGAGTATTCAACGCAAATCCGAATCTTGAACTGTAATAAACGGGAATAGTGCTTTTTTCGTTTACAGAACCTCGTTGAGTGTCGCAAATAAAGACGATTTTAAATTCAAGACCTTTACTTTTGTGAACCGTCATAATATGAACGCCTTCTGATTTTTCGACAGGGACATTTATTTCAAGTTTTGAGTTTTCTTCTTCATATTCAAACAAATAATCGACAAAACTGGCAAGATTTAAATTCTTTTCATCGCCTTCGCGGGCAAGCGCAAACAAAAGGTCATAAAGTTTTTCGTACATTTTGACAGTTTCGTTCCACATTGTTTCAAATCGATAACCAAATTCATACCAAAGTTTTGAAACAGTTTTTGTAAGAGAATTTTCTTTTGAAAATTTTTTAACTTCTTCATAAAATTTTGCTGCATTTTTAAAACGAATTAAAGAATCTTCCTGCAAAATTTCTGCACTTTCGTCAGAAAAAACATCCTGCTTTAATGAAAGAACCGCTTCCGTTTCCGTAACTGTTAAATTTACAAAAGGTGAACTCAAAACTTTTCCGTATGCCATTCTGTCGTCAGAATATGCACAAAGTTTTAAATAAGCGGCAATGTCGCTAACTGGTCCGTCAGAAAAAAAACCTTTTAAGGTTTCTGTGTTGTACGGAATTCCATGACGCAAAAATGCGCGTTCAAAAACGGCTTGTTTTGAATATGACCTGAGCAAAATCGCCATATCAGAAAAATCATATCCCTCTCTGTACTTTTCAGCAATTTTTTGAGCAACCCATTCGGCTTCGGCATAAGTTCCGGTAAAAAATCCATTTGGAGCTTCGGTATTTTTTTCGTAAAAAGCAAGATTTACTCTTCTCTTTGAATTTTCATTTTTTTCTTCGATTTCGAGTTTTTTTTCGTCTGGCAAAACAGAATGATAAATTGCTTCGTAAGGAGGAATTTCGTAATTATTTTTTTGCTGACGTTCGTTAAAAAACACAGACGGCGGAGTTACCGCAAATTCAACATTTTTTGCATTTTTATCAGAATACAAATCTCCGCCAAAAATTGTGTTAAACGCAGAAATCAGTCTTGGATTTGAACGATGGTTTGTGTACATTTGCAAAGTTCCATCAGAAAAATCTTTTGCAAGATTATTAAAAACTTCAACATCTGCACCACGAAAGCGATAAATACTCTGTTTTTCGTCGCCAACAAAAAACAATTTTTCTTTTTCAAGTTCTTCAACCGAAGGAATGCCTTTTTCCATTCTTTCTTTTTTTTCTGCCAGAAGAAAAAGCATATTGCGCTGATCCAGGTTGTTATCCTGAAATTCATCAATCATAATTGCCTTGTATTTTTCTTTTTCCATGGCACGAATTTCCGGATAATCGCAAAGAATCTGCAATGCCATATTAGAAACATCTGCAAAAGTCAGACAATTTGATGAACGTTTTACATTCATTACAATTTCTTGAAATTCTTCCAGAAGAGGCAAAATTTTTTCCAAATATGGAATTCCGTAAATATAATTTGCAAGCGAAAGCAAATCGCTTTTTGCAGAGCGAAATAAATCAATATTTTCCTTAAGCAAATCTACTTCTTCCGATTTTACTCTCGGTTTTGAATAATTTATTCCGTTTATTTTTTCTGCATATTCTTTAATTAACGAAAAATTTTGAGTTTCAATGTTTTCGTCCGTAATTTCTACAATTTCTGGAGAAATATTTTTATTTTTTTCTTTTAAATACGCTTCAAACGACTTACTTTCCCGATTTCCCGAAAATTCATCTTCAAAACTTTCAATTTCGCACAAAATTTCAGAAATTTTGTGAACTGTTTTATTCCATTCTTGAACAATTTTTGCAAACTGCTTTTTAAAATCCGCACGAAAATCTATGGGATTTGCAATTTTTGAATGAGCAAGAATCGGTTCAACAAAGAGTTTTTCTGCAACCGCCTCATAATCTTGAACTTTTATAAATTCTTTTAAAGTTTCATTGTCGCGATGTTCGAGCAAAAAGGGCAGGGCTTTTGCCTTTACCTGAGTTTTTATGTTTTCATCATCCTGAACAAAATCTGGACTAATTCCGTAAAAACGGCAACCAAGTTTTGCGACGCTATTACAATAACTGTCCAAAGTTTTTATATTCGCTTTATAAAAATTCGCAGCCTGTTCGGGCGCTTCATTTTTTAAGACGTTGTAAATTCTTGAGGACATTTCGACCGTAGCTTTTTTTGTAAAAGTCAAAGTCAAAATCTGATCAACGTTGTATTTATATTTTTTTATCAAATTCAAATATCGGAGCGAAAGAACTGTCGTTTTTCCAGAACCAGCTCCAGCGGCAACTACCGTATTTTTTATTGAATCAATTGCTTTTTGCTGTTCTGGCAACATCTGTTTTATATCAGCCATTTTTTCCTCCGTTACTCGTGTTTTCCGACGTTAAAAGTTTTTCGGCAGATTGAATTGTATTCGCAGGCAGAACATTTTTCGTAATTCTGAACTTTTTCATTCAATTTAAAATCGCCAATTCGTATTCGCTGAACATAATTTTTTACAAATTCAATAACTTTTTCTGTAGTTTTTTTAAATTTTTCGCAATCTGGAAGTTCTTTTTTTGAATTTGCCCTTCTTTGCATTTCGTAACCAAAAACCGGCCAAACCTTTGCTTCGTTTATGCTAAAAAACGAAGCATTTTGAATGCAAATATTTTTCTGTTTTTCCATAAGCCACGTATAAGCTGGCATTTGAAAATCCATTAAATTTTGTTCTTCAAGTGGCAAATTCTCGTTTGTTTCGTCAAATTGAATATTTTCGCCTTCTTCAGAAGTTTCAACTTTCTCTTTTTCAAAATACAAATTTTTTGGAACCGCCGAATCAGAATTTTTAAAATCGACCAAATAATACTGTCCATTTTCGCAATCTTTTAAAAGACAGTCGATTCTGCCGTTAAAAGTAAAATTTAATTTTTCATCTTGAATCCGAAGTTCGCCTTCGCAATCGTCAACTTCGCAGTTATTAAAAATTTTTGTAAACTCTTTTATGAAATTTAAAATTGTTCTTTTTATTGCAGGACGCGTGGTTTTTAAAAGTTCCTTTTTTAAGAAACAGTTTTTTTCGTTTCCATCGCCGTCAAAATTTATTGCTTCCGTAATTGAGTTTTCAAGAATTTGTTCGTATTTTTCTTCAAGTTTATCTTCTTCAATTTCTAGATGAAAACCATTTTTTTTGAGTGTTTTTAAGTAAATTTCAAGAATTTTATGATACAAATTTCCAGCAGCATATCTGTCGAGCAAAACCGCAGCCTTGTTCTGTTCTTTTAAATTCATTTCTCGGCAGGCAAAAAGCCACTTTCTCGGACAATCGTAAAATTTTGAAAGCAAACTTTTTGAAACATAAATTGAATTCTGGCCCATTTTTTCGGCTGATTTTGAATTTAATTCTGTCACGGCATCGACCGCTTTTTCCTGCAAAACTGGTACGATTTTTTGAAAATTCATCCAGTTTTTAAAACTTTTTGACTGAATTTCTGTGATTTTTGGAGGAAATTCACAATCTTCGCATCCAATAAACCATTCTTTTTCTAAATTATATGGATTTTCCGAAAAAAGAATTTTTTCATTTTTTTCTTTTCTCAAATCGTTCACTTTTAAATAACTCACCGGCTGAGCATAAGCGTCGAGAGTTCTTTCTGCACACGTAAAATATGCTGATTCTTTTAAACTGTTAAGCTGATAAAGTTGCACAAATTTGTCCGAAACGTTCGATTCTTCGCGATTCAAAAGCTTTTTACGCTTGTTTTCGTTCAAAAAAGAAAAATCCTTATAAGAAACATTTAGAGAAGCCTGGCTCGAATCAATAATCAAATGACAGTCAAACGGAGCGCATGCCGCCGTCTTATATTCATAAATTTGAACTCCAAATTCAGAAGCCTGTTCAAGATATTTTTTATTTTCAAGTTGTTCTGAAAAAAAATTAAACGGAGATGGAACTGTGCAGTCATACTGATTTTCAAGATCTATCAACGCTCCAAGTTCAGAAACGCATCTTCCAAGAATTTTATTTGCGCTATCGCTACAATTTTCCATATCAAAAAATTTGTTTCTAAACTCAAAATAAGCAGTTCGAATTGAATTGAAATTTTTTGCCTGATGAAATTTTTTTAGATACATTTTAAGTGAATTATAAAAATTCTCAACTTCAAACTCTTTGTATTTTACGTCGCCAAAAGATTTTTCCCAAACGTCTATTTTTTCGCCTTTATAAACATAACTGCAAATACAGTGATTTTCCTGACCAAAAGCAATCAATTTTTGAGCAATCTCTGGATTTTTCCACGGAAGAGAATCGTTTAAGAGCAGTTTTTTTATTGAATCGTAACTATTTTTTGAACTTATACATTCTTTTATTTGATTGAATAGATTTCCAGCAGGAGTTCCGCTCAAAGGCTGCGAAAATCTTAATACATGCGGAATTTCCATAAGTTCAAGCTCGCGGTCAATATATGAACCGTAAAGTTCCATATCTGGAACGCTGATTGCTATTGCTTGCCAATCGATTTTTTTTTGATGATGAAGCTCAAAAATTTTATTTGCAATGTTTTTGAGTTCGACGCGCGAATTGTTAAAAAATTTTACTTCGCTTTTATTAAAATTGTTTTCTTCAGAAAAAACAGGAACGTTTACAAGTGTAATAAATTCTTTTGTTGATTCGAGAATGAATTTATATTCTTCCCAGTCAGAATTGATTTCTGGAAAAAATATAAAATAATGCTTTCCGTTGCTTTTAAAAGGCGGTTTTTCCCAAGCTGGATCAAAAAATCCATATTTATTTAAGAATTCGGTGTATTTTTCGTAAAGAACAAGCAAATCCTGGTCTTCGTCATCTTTTTCAGAAGAATTTTTTTCAAAATATTCTTTCCACATTCCAAGTTTTGGCAAAATCGAAGCAATCCAGGTGCTAAAACTTTCCGCAGTTTTTGAATACCTTTCTGAAATTAAACTCTTAAAAAAAGGTTTTTCGGCATTTTGTTCAATCAACCGCGAAACAAAAATTTGGCGCATAGTCGAAGGAACAGAAATTTTATTTTGATTTTCGCTTCTTACGGCTTCGCCTTTAAATTTATCCCATGCCAAAAATCTTTCGAGAGCAACTGCCTGACAATCCGTAACAAAAATCGAACGGTCTGCCCAAAGAGATGCTGCAATTTCTGTAGGAAAAACAAAAACTGTATCTTGATTTTTAATATTTTCTTTTAAGATTTTTTCAACTATGTTTTCTAAAATTTCTGCCATTTTTATTCTGCCAACCTTTTTTCAAAAGAATTTTAATTATACTACGATTTTTATAATCGCGAAACAAAAAAACTTACGCCGGATGCGCAAGGCCCAGGTTTTTGGCGGCGGTTGAGCCGTCAAAAATGAAGCAAAGCGGAACCTGAAGCAGCCGGTTTTTAAGAAAATATTTCGCAATAAAAAAATTGATTTTTTTGTGGGAAATGACGTCCAAAGTTTTCATAAATTTTTTTTAGAAAAAGTTCATTTTTGTTTGCCTCGTGTACAATTTTCTAAAATCGTACTAAAATATTAGTGATTGTGATTCTAAAATTTGGAATCGTAAAATTATTTTTTGGAGTTAGATATGAAAAAATTCATGGACAAAAACTTCCTGCTGGACACAAAAACAGCACAAAAACTTTTTGAAGCCTGCAAAGACGAGCCACTTTGGGACTATCACTGTCACCTTATTCCAGCTCAGATTGCTGAAAACAAAAAATTCAAAAACCTTACAGAGATTTGGCTCGGTGGTGACCATTACAAATGGCGTCAGATGAGAACTTACGGAATCACTGAAGATTATATTACTGGCGACAAACCTGATTACGAAAAATTCCTTAAATGGGCAGAAACAATTGAACACCTTATTGGAAACCCTCTTTATCACTGGACACATCTCGAACTCCAGCGCTATTTTGGAATTTACGAGCCTTTGACAGTTGAATCTGCTCCACGCATCTGGGAAAAAGCAAATGCAATGCTTCAGTCTGATGAACTTTCTGTAAAAGGAATTTTCAAGAAATTCCACGTTTATGCAGTTGGAACAACTGACGATCCTATTGATTCTCTTGAATATCACAAGGCAATCGCTGCAGGAACAGCTCCAATCGGAAAAATTGAAACTAAGGTTCGTCCGTCTTATCGTCCAGACAAGGCTCTCAACATCAACCTTCCGACATACAAAGACTACATTGCAAAACTTTCAGAAGTTTCTGGAATCGACATTAAAACTTCTGATGATGTAATTGCCGCTCTGATCAAACGTCTCGATTACTTTATCGAAAATGGCTGCCGTGCTTCTGACCACGCACTCGAATATCCACCATGCAAAGTTGATTCTGATGCAAATATCGACGCAGTAGTTGCCCGCGCTCTCAACGGCGAAGTTATTTCTGAAGCCGAAGCTGAAGCTTACAAGACAAAGGTTCTCGTAGCTCTTGGACGCGCTTACGAACAGAGAGGAATCGTACAGCAGTGGCATATGAACGCAATCCGCGACAACAACAAGGCAATGTTCAAAAAACTCGGTCCAGATACAGGATTTGACGGTTCTCACGACAAACCAATCGCAGAAAACCTCGCAGGACTTCTTTCTTTGATCGAAGCTGCTGGCGGAACTCCAAAAACCATTCTCTACACACTTAATCCAAAAGATTACTACTCAATCGGAACAATCATGGGTTGTTTCCAGGGCAGCGGAATTAAAGGAAAAATCCAGCTCGGTTCAGGATGGTGGTTCTGTGATCACAAAGACGGAATGGAACAGCAGATTAAGGTTCTCGGAAACCTCGGCATGATTCCAGCATTTGTCGGAATGTTGACAGACTCACGTTCATTCCTTTCATACTCTCGCCACGAATATTTCAGAAGAATTCTCTGCAATATCATTGGAACCTGGGTTGAAAACGGTGAATATCCAAACGACATGGAAATGCTCACAAAAATCGTAAAAGACATTTCGTTCGGAAACGCTCTCAACTACTTTGGAAAATAAAATTTCTAAAACCTTTAGTAAAAAAAAACTAACGTTCGTTAGTAAATAACTGCTAAAATAAACGCCTTTGCACGTGTTTTTTAAGACTCTGTGTAAAGGCGTTTTTAATCTATTTTTTTTTTTCAAATTTCTTTTTTTCAAATTCAAACTTTTCTTTAAGTTTTTCAACAGCTTCTTTTAATTCTAAAGATTCTGATTTTGTAGACAGCCAGAAGTGTATTTTTTCTTTATTTTCTTCGCTCGTTTTTCTAATCTGTTGCTGCAAATTTTCAAGCCGGACTATAAATTTGCTTTCCTTTGCAAATTTTCTGATTTTTGCCATAAGCTTTAACGAATAAACAACATCGACCATAAAAACACCGTAAAAAAATCCAATCACCATGCAAAAAGTCAGATGATTTGTAAACCAGGCAAGCCACGACAAAATTCTCGGATGAATAAAAAAATAGTAAACTGCGCTTAAAATCCACCAAAAAACAGTATAAAGAGGGCAAATTATTCCCTGAATATTTCCCCAGCAATTTGAATAATCCCAAAGTTTAATTTTCATTCCTTTTATAAAAATCAAACCGGCAATATACTCAAAAAGCGTAATGCAAAACGCCATAATCACAAAAAGCACAATTTTTCTCGCAAATGCGTTTTCCAGAAAACTTACATCAATAAAGCTCAGCAAAAACAAAATCGTAAGCGAAAAACCATAAAGCGGTAAATATGGACCAATCAAAAATCCCGGATTAATCCATTTTTTTTCGGGATTATTACTGCTAAAAAAACGTCGCCAGACAACTTCAATTCCCCAGCCAATAAGACTTCCAGCAAAAAATAAAAACTCAACAATTAAAAATACACTCATTTTTCTAAAATACTCAAGTTTTGTTTAATAGTCAATTTTTTTATTTATTTGGACGGCATTTCCCTAAAAAATAAAAATCGACCGTCAGTGTTCTCTTTTTTTCAAAAACCGGCTGCTTCAGGTTCCGCTTTTGCTGCATTTTTGACGGCTTGTCGCCGCCAAAAACTTACGCCTTACGCATCCGGCGTAGAACTTATTTTTCCACAAATTTCACTTAAAAACTTCAAATTTTACAAAAAAAAGTCCGTTCAATTCAAAAGAATCAAACGGACTTTTAGACTATCTGTCGTTAGTTTAACTAACGCTTGTTAGTTATCTTGCTTTTACAACTTCAATGTCAAATGCAATATAAGCACCGCCAGGAATTACTCCAGGATAACCTTGATCGCCATAAGCAAAATCTGAAGGAATTACAACAGTTCTTTTTTCACCAAGCGACATATCTTGAACCATAATATCAAATCCTGGAATCATCTGTCCGCTTGCTGTAACAAATTCCAATGGTCCGCGTCCAGCCGACTGATCGAACACACGGCCGTCAACCAAATATCCTTTATATTCACAGGCAACGTTTTTGCGACCGCCAATCTTTACACCGTTTCCGGCTTTTGTTGTTTTCCAATAAATTCCGTTTGCATCAACTGCATAATCAGGAAAATTCTTTTCAACTTCTGCAATTTTCTTTGCGTTTGCAGCTTTTTTTGCTTCTGCAACCTTTGCTTTTACTTCGCCTTCAAGTCTATCAAAATCTGCCTGAGTAGCAGTAAAATTCTTTGCTTTTTCTCCCTGACGAACGATAGTTATTTTTTCAATTTTATCATCCTGCTTTACTGCATTTACAACTTTCTGACTATCAGCGTTTACAACTTGTCCAAAAATTGTATGTTTTCCGTTCAGCCAAGTTGTTGGAACATGTGTAATAAAAAACTGAGAACCGTTTGTTCCTGGTCCAGCATTAGCCATTGCAAGATAACCCGGCTTGTCAAAAGTCAAATCATCAAAACATTCATCTGCAAAACGGTAACCTGGGCCGCCTCGTCCTGTTCCTTCTGGATCTCCGCCCTGGATCATAAAATCTGCAATTACACGGTGAAATTTCAATCCATCGTAAAAATGTTTTCCTTTACAAACATCCAAGGTTCCTTCAGAAAGACCAACAAAGTTTGTTACAGTCAAAGGTGTTTTTTCATAAAAAAGTTCAAGAACAATTGAACCTTTTGAAGTTTCCATTATTGCAAAAACACCGTCTTTTCCTTCAATAGCTTTTAATTCTTTATCCATTGTTTTACATCCTCCAAAACTGATTGTTAGAAAGCAAAATATTGCCACAAAAAATCTAGTTTTCATATTTTTCTCCCAATTAAAATTGCAATGTAAACCAGTTGTAAATTGCATCGATTCTATTTGCAAGTGATTTTTGAATTCTTTCTCCCAAAAGAGGAACTTTTTTATGCTTAGCAAAAAGAACCATGTAAACAATGAAAGAATCTCCATTGTCAATTACAACCATATTTATTTTTACATTTTCAGGATTAAGGGCTTTTACAAAAGCATAAGTCCAACTTTCTGCGTTTGTCAGGAAAAAACCAATTTCGTGTTCGGTTTGCGCATATTCGAGAGAATAAACACTTTTTCCAAACGAATTGTCTTCCAAAAACGCAAAAATTTTCAATCCGTCAGCAGAACCTTCAAGCACATCTGGCAAAGGTTCATTTTTTTCTTTTACAGATTTGCAAACATAAGCCTGATGATAAAGTGTTTCCCAACGCTGATCTCCGTTTGAAAAATACTGCATTCCTTTCATTTTGGAAATCGAACGCACAATTTTAGAAACCTTATCCATCGAAACTTCTGCATTTTCAGGATTTGAACTTTTTTCTTTTAATTCTTCCTTGCTTATTAAAAACAAGTTTTCAGAAACTAAATTTGGATTTTCAGAAAGATTCCACGCATTTGCTGCACGTTTACAAAATTCTGTATCTGGAGTAAGAGAAAGTTCAAAACCATCTTTAGACTGAATTAAATGTTTTATAGAGCCTTTTTCTTTTAATTCTGCATAAATTTCATCTTTTAAGAAAGTATTCTGTTCCTGACAAAAAATTTGACCCAAACAAAGAAAAAATAAAACTGTAAACAAAAAATTCCGTCTATTTATAAAATTCATTAAAAAGTTTGTCCCTTAAAAATTACACGAACCTGTTTATAAAGTCCTTCGCCTTCACTGATTGTTTCAACTTCTGGAACATCATTGAGAGTAGTGTGAATCAAACGACGTTCAAAAGGATTCATTGGTTCAAGCAAAACTGATTTGTGTGTTGAACGAACTTTGTCTGCTGTGTTGTAAGCAAGATGAACAAGGTTTTCTTCACGACGAACACGATAATTTTCTGTATCGAGAATTACACGTACATCTTCACGACCAAGATGTCCTGCATAGACATTTGCAAGCAACTGAAGAGCATCAAGATTTTTACCACGACGACCAATCAAAATTGAAGACGCTTCAGAAGTAAGTTTTATTCCAACTTTTTTGTCTTCACGGAAAGAAATTTGAACTGCAACTTCATATCCCATTTTAGAAATTATTTCGTTTATAAAATCAATAAGTTTCTGTTCAAAATCATCCTGCGCAAGCGGATTTGTAACAGTTCTTTTTGCAACATTTTCAGGGTCATAAGAGCGTCCGTTGTCAGAATTTACATTTGTTTCTTTTACAGGTGTAATGCGAATTTTTACATATCCTGCCTTAAAAAGTGATTTTTTCTGTGTTTCAATAATTTCTACGTCAAATTCATCACGTTCAAGACCAAGTTCGGCAGCAGCTTTTTCAATAGCTTCTTTTTCGTTTTTTCCTTCAAATTCGTAATTCATTTATATCTCCATGTACGTATTGAATGTGCAAAATTTTTTGAACAAATTCCACATCCAATAAAAAAACATCTCCAAAAAAAATTTAGAGACGTTTTTTAAATTTATTTTTTTATTTTTGCGTTAATGTACAACTGCTGTCCAAGCTGAATCAAATTGCTGACTGTCCAGTAAAGCAAAAGTCCAGACGGAGCATTGTAGAACAGGAAGAAGAACAAAATCGGCATACCGTACATCATCATCTTCATCTGCATAGCACTCTGACCAGCAGTAGTTCCACCGTTTTGTGTAATTTTTCCAAACAAAAGCTGGCTGATTACATAAATTACTGGCAAAATTCTAATTTGATTTCCAAGAAAAGGCAAATTGAATTTCAATGTTGCCACATGGTCACCAGCGCTCAAATCGCTAATCCATCCAGGAATAAAACTTGCTCCACGGAATTCAAAGTAATTATTAAACAAATTGTACATTGCAAACAAAATTACAAACTGAAAAAGCATTGGCAAACATCCAGAAAGTGGATTATAACCAATTTCTTTATAAAGCTTCATTGTCTGCTCGTTGAGTTTTTGAGGATTATCCCTGTACTTTTCCTGCAAAGCCTGCATTTTTGGCTGCAAAGCCTGCATTTTTACCGTACTTTTTGCAGTTTTAGCTGTAATAGGGAACATTGCAAACTTCAAAATTGCAGTAACTATTATGATCGAAACGCCCCAGTTATGAACAAGTTTATTTATCATTTCCAGCAAAAATTTAAGAATAATTTCGAGCCAGCTTAAAAATCCACTTGTCTGAATGCTGTTGTCAAAACGAACTCCATCAAGTTTCCAAACGTTGTTCTCTGGTACGTTGTAAATTCTCAAATCTTTTTCGTTGCGAGGTCCAACATAAACATAATATGTATCGTTAGAACCATTTGCATCTACAGATTTGCGAGAAACAATTGCCTGAGCGTCTGTTTTATCTTTTAAATCTGTTTTTGAAGAATAAGTAACTTTGCTGTTCATCGAAGAACTGTCAGAAGGGCAGAGCAAAACTTCAAAATATTTTCCTGCCATCGAAATCCAGTTCCATTCTTTTTCGTAAGATTTTGTCTGGTTTGTGCCAAGAATAATTCTTTTTTTATTTTTGCCGTTGTATGAAATAAACTGACGATTTTCGTAACGATTAACTTTGGGATTATAAAAAGGTCCCATTTGAGGAGAAGTTCTCAACGAATAACTTGAACCGTTTAAATCCAAGCCCTGAAAATTTTCTCCAGGAGCAACTGTAACCTCAAGCTTAAAAACGTAATCGTTTGGATTAAAGGTGTATGTTTTTACAAGTGTAAATTCGCCTTTAGAACCGTCTGGATTATTTACAACATAGTTTTTGAAAAATCCGATTTTATTTTCATTAATTTTTTTAGAAACAAAAATATCGTTTACAATTGAATTTTCAGCACCACCGACAGAAATTGCAAATGCACGGTTAGAATCAGTAATATTATCGGCCATCTGAATAAAACCGTTTGTATCTGAATCAATATGATCTTTTAATTCATAACCGATAATGTCGCCACCACGATTTGTAAAAGTAACTTTTACTTTATTTGTTTCGAGTGTAAATTTTTCTTCTGCAAGAGAATCCGAATTCTGTGAATTTACAATACCAGTTTTTTCAGAAATATTTTTTTCAATACTTTCTGAATTTTCAGCGGCAGCTTCAACAGCAGTAGTTTCATTTTTCTGAGTTACAGGCTGCGGCTTTGGCATAAAATAAGTCTGCAAAAAGAAAAATCCAATCAAAACAACAGACGAAAGGCCAATTGCCCACGCAGTATTTTTTTCCATTGTTTTCTCCGGAAATTTTATTTTCTATTTTTTCAGTTATGGAACTGGATCGTAACCGCCCTTAAATAAAGGATTGCATTTTAAAATCCTTTTTGCAGTAAGACAACAACCCTTAAAAGCACCATGTTTTTTTAACGCCAAAAGTGCATATTCTGAGCAACTTGGATAAAATCTACAGCATTTCGGAAATAGTGGCGAAATACAAAGCCTGTAAACTTTTATAAAAAAAGACAAAAATTTTACAACGAAATTTCGCATTCTTTTAAAAGTCCAGCTTTTTTACATAATGTTTGAAATTGATCACACCGCGAATGGAACGAATCTTTTTCGGCAGGAGGATACACTAAGAAAAGCATATCATAGCCAGTGTTCAGGTATGATTTTAGATTTCTAAAGATTTCTCGGCTAAACCGCTTTGCACGGTTACGTTCAACAGCATTACCAAAACCACGGGGAAGAGGAAATCCAATTCTATTGAATTTCAGGTTGTTGGGAAGGTAAAACAGTTTTGCCCCAACAACGCTTACTCTTTTCCCGTTTTTAAACAGATTCTTGAATTCTGAAGCGCGCTTTATTCTTTCATCAAAAGTAAAACGCCTAGACTCTGACAAGACTGTTTTCATTTTTAAAAGAATTAGTATTTATTCTTTTCGTCGGCTACAGAAAGCTTTGAACGACCCTTTGCACGACGACGAGCAAGAACTGCGCGTCCACCACGAGTTGCCATGCGAGCACGGAATCCGAATTTTCTATTTCTTTTAACTTTACTTGGTTGATATGTTCTTAACATGGGAACATTCTCCTTATTTTACGGATACTGTTAGACAGAATCCAAATTTTAAACAAAAAAGTATAGTGCGATAGAATATAACAAATTTAATTGCTATTAGTCAACATATCGTTTTTTATATCGTCGAACATTTTTTGAATTTCCGACGGTAATTCTTTTTTCTGCCCAGAATTTTTATAAACAAAGCCTTTTTTTTCAAGTTCTTTTTGTTCTTTGTTTATTCTAAATTCTTCGGCATTCCGCTGTTTTTCTTCATCAATTTCCCGATGAATTTTAGAAATTTCTGCATTTGTTCCAGCAAGACGAAAGGCGAGGGTTTCAATTTTAAGTTCTGGAATCTTCATTTGAAAACCTTTTAAAATATATTTTTTATAGTTTCCAAGCATTTGAATCCAACCAGGATGATCCGCTTCCACAAGCAAAATTCCGTTTTTTAAATCGATTACACGTGAATGGCTCGCCATATTTTTGCCAATATTTTCTCCGTTTATGCTATTCGACCTTATTGATTCAACAATCTGCGTCCACAAATTTGAAATTTTATTTCCCTGGCGAACTTGTTCTGGATCGATATTTTTCATAATTCTTAAAACCATATCGGAAGCTTTTATAAAATTACTGTCGTTCATTCCAAATTCCTCCGTTGATTTCAAAAATTTTCGTTCCTTCTTTCATATACCTTTCGTAAGGTTCTCCAGGCAAAAATGTACAAAAAAGCTGATCGTATTCCGGCAAGAGCTGAGTTACAAGCTGTCTTTTATCAGGATCCAGTTCCAAAAGAACATCGTCCATAAGCAAAATCGGTTTTTTTCCAGTTACATTTGCATAAAAAATTGCCTGTCCGATTCTAAGAAGAATTGCCAAAAGTCGTCTTTGTCCTGTAGAAGCCGTCGATGTAAAATCAGTTCCATTTCTAAAAAACTTAATTTTATCGCGATGAGGTCCACTCATTGTCGTCATAACAACCTTGTCAATTTCTCTTTTTGCCTGCAAAATTTCAAATGCCTTTTGCGCCGAAGGAATAATATTCAAACTATCGTCAGATTTCCAACTTGGTTCATATTTTATGACAACTCCGTCAATTCCTGTTATTTTTTCGTAAAGTTTTCCAAAAAACTGGTTAAACTGAAAAATTGTATCTCGACGTTTTTTTTCAATTTCAATTCCATTTTGAACAAGTTGAGCGTCAAAAATTTCCAGCATTTCGTAATTTTTTTCTTTTAACGAAAGATTTCGGCTTTTTAGAATTTTTTTGTAATTTCGGCTTGTGTCAATATAGAGAACGTCGTACATCGAAAGACACTGATCAACAAAAAAACGACGGCGTTCAGGTTCACCGACTGCAAATTCCAAATCATCGTGACAAAACAAGACACAAGGCATTGTATTTATCAATTCTTTGCGATCTTTTATCCATTTTCCGTTTTTATCGATTTTCTTTTTTCCATTTTCAAAAAAAATCGAAATATTTTCTGTTGAACCATTTTCAAGACGATACAAAGTTTTTATCGAAAAATTGGAAAAACCTTTTGTTGCAACTTCTGCATCCGCCCGAGTTCTAAAAGAATTTCCGTAAGCTGAGTAATAAATTGATTCGAGTAAATTACTTTTTCCCTGTCCATTTTCCCCAACAAAATAAATCTCCTTTGAGAGAAGATTTATAGTTGAGTTCTGAAGATTTCTGTAATTTACAAAGGAAACTGAAAGTACAGGCATCTGCCTTTTTAAGCCATCTGCATCGGCATAATAATGTGGAAATAATCTTCTGCAGGTTCTGGAAGCATTGTTACAGCTTTCATCTCGCCTGAAAATTCAAATTTTATTCTTTCAACGTCCATTACACGCAAAGGTTCTTCGATGTATTTGTAATTCATTGCAATTGTAATTTCATCACCTGCAAATTCACACGGAATTTCAACTTCTGCATCTCCAGAATCTGATTCCTGGGAAGTAAGTCTTAAAACTCCAGGACAGATGTTAAAGAAAACCCTTCCTGCTTTTTTATCGACCATGACAGCAGTTTTTTTAAGAGCACCAATTAAATCGCTTTTTTGAACCTGGAAATTATAAGACTGAGATTCTGGAATTACGCGCATATAATTTGGAAACTGTCCGTCAATAAGAGTCGAAGAAAGTTCGTAATTCTGGAAACGGAAGAAAATCATTTTATCAACAATTGCAATTGAAATGTTTCCTTCATCAGAAAGATGCTTTGCAACAATATTTAAAACTTTAGGATGAACGATTGCTGCTGGAAAATCTGCAATTCCTTCTGGAAATTCTTTTGAAGCATAAGCAAGTCGACGGCCGTCAGTTGCTACAAGAACAAGTTTATTATCTCTTTTTTCAAAATAAACTCCATTCATAAAATAGCGTGTTTCATCTGCACTAACTGCAAAAGAAGTCTGGCTAATCATTTTTTTAATTTCTTTTGCTGGAACTTCAAAGAAAGGAACTTTTTCTGCTATTGGAAATTCTGGGAATTTATCCTGAGATGTGCATTTTAACTGGAATTTATTTTTTTTAGTTGAATGACGAATCAAGGCAATTGTCTGATTATCTTTTTGCTGCAATTCAAAAACAATTTCGCCTTCATCAAGAACTGAAAGAATTCCTAAAAATTTATCACAGAATACAGTTGTTGAACCTTCTTCTTCTATCTCGACAGGAATCTTTGTTTCAAAATTTACTTTTATGTCTGTTGCTTTGATTGTAAGAGTATTGTTTTGTGCAATAAAAAGAACATTGGAAAGAATTGATATTGCACTTTTTGTTGAAATGATTTCCTGGGCAATTGAAATCTCATTTATCATCGAATTTCTGTCAAAAGTAAACTTCATTTTTGGACTCCTTAAAAAGTTTAATTTTCAAAATTTTTTATACACACAAGCTAATAAATTCTAAATTTTAATAAATTTAGTAATAGTAATAATAAGGGTTGTGAATTTGTTGATAACTAATTTAACTCTTTGTTGGTTAAAGAATTAAAAAGTTGATAACTCTGTAGATTGAATTCACATTAAATTCACAAATTCACAGAACTAAATGTTTTCCACACTTTTTACACAACATATTACCATAAGATTAACAATTTGTGTTTTTTATTTTCTAAAATCTTTTGTAGCGCGAATCAACAGGTTTACTGTTGAATTCATTGAAGAATCAGTTTTTAAAAGACTTTCAACTTTGTCGCGGGCATGCATAATTGTTGTGTGATCTCTTCCTCCAAATTCATTTCCAATTTCGGTAGTTGAATATTCTGTTAAAGAGCAGCAAATATAAATTGAAATTTGTCTTGGAATTACAAATTTTCTGTCTTTCTTTTTGCTTTTTAGATCAGAAACTGAAACATTGTAATGCTCAGCAACTACTTTTTGAATATTTTCAATTGTTATTGTCCCAGAATAAGGGTCGTTTATTGTATCTCTAAGTTGATTTTGAGCAATTTCGACTGTAAGAGGTTTTCCTACAAGTTCTGCAAAACCAATTGATTTTGTAATGCAGGATTCAATATCGCGGACGTTTGTCTGGCAGTTTTTTGCAATGTATTCGATTACATCTTGAGGAATAGATTTATGAAGAAGTTCCAATTTTTTTTGAATGATTGCAAGCCTGTTTTCATAATTTGGTGGCTGAAGATCAACATTTAAACCGCGACTAAAGCGAGAACTGATTCTTTCTGTAAAACCCTTTAATTCTTTTATTGGACGGTCGCTTGTAAAAACAATTTGTCCGTTTTTATCGTAAATTGAATTAAAAGTATGAAAAAGTTCTTCCTGAGTTCCTTCTTTTCCTTCAAGAAACTGAATATCATCAAGAAGAAGAACATCAAGACTGCGGTATTTTTTCTTAAAATTATCTATTGTTTGATTTTTTAGAGAAGCTGTAAATTCATTCGTAAAATTTTCAGCGCTTGTGTAGGCGATTTTTGGTTTTTCGTTATTTGAATAAATGAAATTTCCCAAAGCTTGCATAAGGTGAGTTTTTCCAAGACCAACTCCACCGTAAATCAATATTGGGTTATAAGCTTTTCCTGGATTTTTTGCGGCAGAAATTGAAGCGTTGTAAGCGTAAATGCTGTTTTCGCCTGGAACGAAAGTTTCAAAAGTAAAATTTTCGTTTAATTGAGGATGTTTTTTATGAGAATTTTCAGTTGGTTCGGATTTTTTTTCAACTGGACGGACAATTTCTGGTTCTGTTGTTTTTGTTTCAGGTTCGGGTAAAGGTTCTTTTTTGGGAACTGAAACGGTCTGTTTATTTTTTACAATGTGGGTGATTGAAATTTGCTGTCCGGTCAATTCGTTTATTTTATTTTCGAGCCTTTGAACGTATTTTTTTGAATTCATCTGAATCCACATAAATTCTGAAGAAACAGAAACTGTAATTTGAGAAAGTGTGTCTTCTACGTAATCCATATTAAACCAGAGAGCAAATTCGTCTGACTGGTTGTTTGAGTTCATTTCTTCTCGTATCTGTTTAATTGCTTCTTCAAAAAAATCTTTGTAATTTTGGCTGGACATAGAACTGATTATAATTCACCTTTACTTTTTTCTTCAATACAAATATAATTTTTACTATTCAAAAATTCTATCCGTATCTTTTGTAATAAATCATAAAATCATATAATATAAAGGAATAGAAAAATGGCTTCTTCTTATGATGCTGGCAGTATTCAAGTATTAAAAGGTCTTGAAGCTGTCCGCAAGCGTCCTGGTATGTATATTGGATCTACAGGACCAAAGGGACTTCATCACCTTGTTTACGAAACTGTTGATAACTGTATTGACGAAGCAATGGCTGGTTATTGTGATAAAATAGTTGTTGCTCTCGAAAAAGACGACATTGTGCGTGTTGAAGATAATGGTCGTGGTATTCCTGTTGCAATGCACCCGACAGAACACATTAGCGCTCTTGAACTGGTTTTGACTCGACTTCATGCCGGTGGAAAATTTGACAAAAAATCTTATAAGGTTTCTGGCGGTTTGCACGGTGTCGGCGTTTCCTGTGTAAATGCTCTTTCAGATTGGCTTGAAGCAACTATTAAACGTGATGGACATATTTATCGTCAAAAATATGAACGCGGAGTTCCAGTTACAAAAGTTGAAACTATTGGCGATACAGACGAGCACGGAACTATAATTCGCTGGAAAGCAGACAAATCGATTTTTACGGTTACGACAACTTACGATTGGGACGTTTTAATTCAACGTTTAAAAGAACTTGCATTTTTGAACAGCGGAATTGTAATTATTTTCCGCGATGAACGGCTTGAAACTCCAAAAGAGCAGATTCTTAAATACGAAGGTGGAATTGTTCATTATGTTCAGGAATTAAATTTAAAGGCAAAAATAAAATATCCTGAAGAACCTATTTTTATCGTTGGCGAAAAAGAAGATGACAATCCAGAAAAAGGCGCTGTAATTACAGAACTTGCTTTTCAGTACAACGAAGGTTATTCGGAAAATATTCACACTTATGTAAACGATATTCGTACTGGCGATGGTGGAACTCATCTTGACGGTTTCCGTTCGGGACTTCTTTCGGTTCTTTCTAAGGCTCTTGATGGAAATGAAAAACTGAAGAAAAAAATGCCTAAAAAAGACGGAAAAATCGATCAAAAAGAAGATCCATATGAAAAATTGACTGGCGATGATGTTCGTGCCGGACTTGTTGCAGTTCTTTCGATAAAAGTTCCTGAACCAGAATTTGTTGGTCAGACTAAAGACAAACTTGGAAATCCGGAAGTTCGAGGAATTGTAGATTCTCTTGTAAAAGAAAAACTGACAATTTTCTTTGAGTTGAATCCAGCAATTCTTGAAAAAGTTCTTGAAAAATCTATTGGAGAAGCAACTGCGAGAATTGCAGCTCGTAAGGCAAAAGATGCTTCACGCAAAAAATCGGGACTTTCTGGATTTAAAAAGCCTGAAAAACTTTCTGATTGTTCAATAAAAGATAATCCTTCTATTTGCGAAGTTTATATTGTCGAAGGAGACTCGGCTGGTGGTTCTGCAAAAAAAGGAAGGGAATCTAAAACTCAGGCAATTCTTCCTCTTTGGGGAAAAATGCTCAATGTTGAAAAAGTTGATCCTGCAAAGGTTATGGACAATGACAAACTTAAACCGATTATCGATACGCTTGGTGCTGGATTTGGAAAAGATTTTAACATTGAAAAAATTCGTTATCACAAAATAATTATCATGGCCGATGCCGATGTCGACGGTTCTCATATTAGAACTTTGCTTTTGACGTTTTTTTACAGATATATGCCTGAAATTATTGAAAAAGGTTATGTTTATTTGGCAATGCCTCCTCTATTTAAGGTTCAACTTGGAAAAAAAGAGCCTGTTTACTGTTATTCGGATGCAGAAAGAGATGCTGCTTTGGAAGCGCTTGGAGAGCAGAGAGAAAAAGCAGATGTTCAGCGTTATAAAGGTCTTGGTGAAATGGACGGAAATCAATTGTGGGAAACTACAATGAATCCTGCTACAAGAAAAATGCGAGTTGTAACTGTTCCTGACGCAGAAGCAGCAGATAGAATTTTTACAGTCTGCATGGGTGAAGAAGTAGAACCAAGGCGCGAATTCATTGAATCGAATTCAAGTTACGCGAATTTGGATATTTAACAATAACATAACGAAAATAAAAGAAAAAAGGTCATTGAGCCTGTATAAATGACCAATAGATAAAAAGTGGTTTTGACAGGCTCAACCACCTCAAAACGGAACTAAAAATGTTAGAAGAAGAAAAAACACCTGAAGGTGGAACCGTAATAAAAATTCCAATCGAGGACGAAGTTAAGCAGGCTTATATTGACTATTCGATGTCTGTAATTGTTCAGCGTGCTTTGCCAGATGTTCGCGATGGTTTAAAGCCTGTTCATAGGCGAATTATGTACGCAATGGACAAACTTAATCTTTCGAGCGGTGGAAAAACAAAAAAATGTGCCACAATTGTTGGTGAAGTTTTGGGACATTACCATCCTCACGGTGATGCTTCCGTTTACGATGCATTGGTTCGCTTGGGACAGGATTTTGCACAGCGTTATACAACTGTGACTCCGCAGGGAAACTTTGGTACGATTGCGGGTGATCCTCCAGCGGCTTACCGTTATACCGAAGCCAAAATGTCAAAAATCACTGAGGAAATGACTGCTGATATTAACAAAGAAACTGTAGATATGGTTTCTAACTTTGATGATACGACAGTTGAACCTTCAGTTCTTCCTGGAAAATTTCCATTTCTTCTTTGTAACGGAACAACTGGTATTGCTGTTGGTATGGCTTCAAATATGCCGACCCACAATTTACGCGAAGTTGCAGCTGCCATTGCGGCTTACATTGATAATTCAGAAATTACAATTGATGAATTGATGACTTATATTAAAGGACCAGATTTTCCGACTGGTGGCGTAATTTACGGTCGTGAGGGAATCAAAAAGGCTTATAGAACTGGTCGTGGAAGAATTACGATTCGTTCAAAATTCAATATTGAAACAGACAAAAAAGGAAAAGAACGCATTGTATTTACAGAAGTTCCTTATGGAGTAAATACAACGAATATCATAAAAAGAATCAACGAACTTGCAGAAAACAAGGTAATTGAAGGAATTGCCGACGCAAACGACGAAACTTCTGACCGTGTTGGAATGAGACTTGTAGTTGAACTTAAAAAGAATGCAATTACAAAAATTGTTTTGAACCAGCTTTTTGCAAAAACAGACTTGCAGTCAAATTTCGGCGTAATCAATCTTGCTCTTGTTCCTCAGCAGAAAGACGGTTTGCGTTATAATGAACCTCAGTTGCAGCTTCCAAATGTTTATTTAAAACCTCAGGTTCTTACTTTAAAGCAGTTGATTCAATATTTTGTAGAGCATCGTGACGAAGTAATTACACGCAGAACTATTTATGATTTAAAAGTTGCAAAACACAAGATGAAGATTTTGCAAGCTTTAATTACAGCTATCAACAATATTGATGAAGTAATTGCAATTATCAAATCAAGTCGTGATACAGAAGAAGCAAAACTCCGTCTTGAAAAACGCTTTGATTTTGATGACGAACAAGCACAGGCAATAGTTGATATGCCTCTAAAAAGGCTTACACATCTTCTTATTGAAGATTTACAGAACCAGATTAAAGAACTTCAGGCTTTGATTGACCATTTGGAAGATTTGCTTGCGCATCACGAAAAAATTCGTCAGTTGATAAAAGACGAAACAAATGAACTGGCGGAAAAATATGGCGATGACAGAAAGACTGACATTGTTGCTGACGAAGTAGAGCAGATAAATACAGAAGATATGATTAAAGAAGAGGAAGTTGTCGTTATGATTTCCAAACTTGGTTATATCAAGAGAGTTCCTCTTACCCAGTACAAGGCTCAAAGTCGTGGTGGAAAAGGAAGCTTGAGCGCAACTTTGATTGAAGGTGATTACATCAATCAGATTTTTACGGCAACGACAAAATCATTTATAACTTTCTTTACAAACGCTGGAAAAGTGTATTGGATAAAAGTTCATGAAATTCCTGAAGCAAGCCGTTCAAGCCGCGGTTCAAGCGTAAAATCTTTGATTCAGCTTAGTCCAGACGAAGAAATTTCTACTATTGTAACTATGAAAGATTATACTGATCAACAGTATATATTTATGTCGACAGCAAATGGAACTGTAAAAAAATGCAAAACTACGGAATTTGCAAATGCAAAAACTCGTGGTGTAATTGGAATTAAACTTCATGATGGAGATCATCTTGTTTCTGCAATGCTTACTTCTGGAAATGACGATGCAATGCTTATTACAAGAAAAGGTCAGGCGCTTAGAGTTTCTGAAGAAAGTGTTCGTCCAATGGGAAGGGCAAGTTCTGGTGTTACAGGAATTCGTCTTGCGTCTGGAGATGAAGTTGCAGCTGCAATCAGTGTTGAACAAAATAAAGATGCACTTGTTATAACCGAAAAAGGTTATGGAAAACGAGTTGGATTTGATGAATTTGGAAAACACGGACGTGGAACTGGCGGACAGAAAATTTTCGGAAATATTGAAGGCAAGGGCGAAATTATAGGCGCAATTGCAGTTTCAGAAACCGATGAAGTAATATGTATGTCGGGACAGGGAAAAACTCTTAGAGTTTCGGCAGCAACGATTTCAAAGCAGGGTAGGGCGTCTTCTGGAACACGTATCATAAATATTGATGAACCAGATTATGTTGTAGGCTTTGATAAAGTGGCAAATGAAGATGAAAAAGATAAAGAGTGATTTAATTCCTTATATTATAAAGAATTAAGTAAAATATTTTAATGTAATGACAAAACTTTCTTATTTAATTATAATTAAGTTGAGGGGACTTTTATTAAATGATCTTTTTATGACAGATTCATAAAGATCAACTGACCATCAGGTAGACCAGAGATTTTTCTCTGGTCTTTTTTTTGTTCACAGGTATTTATTATGGTAGATAAAGGATTTTGTGTCTTGCCTGTGGATAACTTGTTTAAAAATGTGACAATCTCAAAAAAAAATATTTTTGAAAAATTTAATTCCTTATTATAAAAGAATTTAAGTAAATTTTATCGAATTTTAATTTTCCACTCAAATGTGGAATACTTGTGGATAACTTTTACTTATGGATTTGTTTTATGTTTCATGAGAAACATTTTTTTGAAAGTAAAAAAAAATTAAAATTTGCGGTATTATTTACGATACTTTTTTTGTAAAGAAAAGGTTTCATGAGAAACAATTTTTTTAACATAAAGATAAAATTTTAAGTTTTTTCAGGTGGATAAATCATAAATGTTTTTTTCGACAGAATGTTTCATGAGAAACTTTTTGTTTTTTTTTAGATTGACAAAATTACTAAAAGTTGGGTGGATATTGTTTTATAAATAGAAAGCATTGGTAAAAATTCTGATTAAAATGTTTCATGAGAAACATTTTTTCTAGTATCCAATATTTATTAAGTTATGAAGGTATGGATTAAAAAAAATATAAAATCTAGTAAATTTGTTTCATGAGAAACATTTGATATTTTTATTAAAAGATAAATAAAACTATTTAATATAAGTATAAGTGTATAAGAGAAGTTTTAATTCTTTTAAGAGGATAGTTTTAGTTGATAAAAATGTTTCATGAGAAACATTAAATTAAAAGAAAAATTCGTTTTAAACTATTAACCGTTAGTTTGTTTAAAGTTGTTTTAAATGACGAATGTTCGTCATTTAAAAATAAATAAAAATTTGTAGAATTTTGAGAGTGTTTTATTCTAAATAGTATTTTTGAATTTTATGAAAATTATAAAAGTTCAAGTTTTTGGCAAAACGTTTTTTATCGCTTTAATTGATTATTGTAGATTGAGTTGTTTGTTTTATCTCAATTATTATTTTTAAAGTAAACCTTGTTATTAAAAATGGCATTTTGAAATGCAATGTTTTTTAGTAGTGTCCAATAGTGGTCAAAAAGTAAAACTGATTAAAATGAAAGATACTTTTTTTGCTGTTTAATGCTGTTATAAAAATGCTATGTTGAGATAACTGTTTATGCTGATTTTAAAATTTGTAAAAAAACTCTAGAGATTTGTGCATTTTCAAATTCAAAAGAATACATAATATTGAAAAAAATCAAATCAGGTTATAAAATAAAAATAATATAAATTTCAGAATTAACTTTTCTGCTTTCTATTTGACAAAAATCCATAGTTAATTTAGGAGGACAATATGTCCAGAAAGAAACAGTCAATGGATGGAAACCAGGCTGCAGCTCACGTTGCATATGCTTTTACCGAAGTAGCTGGTATTTATCCTATCACTCCGTCGTCTCCAATGGCTGACTGGGTTGACAACTGGTCTGCAAACGGCCAGAAAAATGTTTTCGGTGAAAAAGTAAAAGTAATCGAAATGGAATCTGAAGCTGGTGCTGCTGGTACTGTACACGGTTCTTTAGCATCGGGTGCATTGACAACTACTTTCACCGCTTCTCAGGGTCTTCTTTTGATGATTCCGAATATGTACAAAATTGCGGCTGAACAGCTTCCTTGTGTATTCCATGTTGCTGCTCGTTGTGTTGCTACTCAGTCATTGAACATTTTTGGTGATCATTCTGATGTTTATGCTTGTCGCCAGACCGGTGTTGCAATGCTTGCTGAATCTAATCCTCAGGAAGTTATGGACTTGGCTCCAGTTGCTCACCTAGCTGCAATCGAAGGAAAAGTTGCATTTATCAACTTCTTTGATGGTTTCCGTACATCTCACGAAATTCAGAAAATTGAACTTTGGGACTATGCTGACCTTAAAGAAATGCTCAACGTTGATGCTGTAAAAGAATTCCGTGCACATGCTCTTAATCCTGAACATCCTGCAATGCGCGGTTCTCACGAAAATGGTGACGTTTTCTTCCAGCACCGTGAAGCTTGTAACTCAACTTATGATGCTCTTCCTGCTGTTGTTGAAAAATATATCAACAAAATCAATGAGAAACTTGGAACAAATTACGGTCTTTTCGATTACTACGGTGCTGCCGATGCTGACCGTGTTATCGTTGCAATGGGTTCTATTTGTGATGTTGCAGAAGAAGTTATCGATTACCTTACAAAAAATGGCGAAAAAGTTGGTCTTGTAAAAGTTCATCTTTATAGACCTTGGGTTTCTGCTAAATTCCTTGAAAAACTTCCAAAAACTGTAAAGAAAATTGCTGTTCTCGACAGAACTAAGGAACCTGGTTCTCTTGGTGAACCTCTTTACCTTGATGTTGCAGCAACTCTCCGCGAAGCTGGTTTGAACGATGTTGTTCTTACTGGCGGTCGTTACGGTCTTGGTTCAAAAGATACTCCTCCAAGTTCAGTATTTGCTATTTATACAGAACTTGCTAAAGATTCTCCAAAATCACGCTTTACAGTTGGTATTGTTGATGATGTTACAAACCTTTCTTTACCAGAAATTAAACCAGCTCCAATCACATCTGCTGAAGGAACTGTAGAATGTAAGTTCTGGGGAATTGGTGGTGACGGTACTGTTGGTGCTAACAAAGACTCAACAAAAATTATTGGTGACCACACAGATAAGTACATTCAGGCTTACTTCCAGTATGACTCTAAAAAAACTGGTGGTATTACAATTTCTCACTTGCGTTTTGGCGATCATCCTATTAAATCACCTTATTACATCAATCAGGCTGATTTTGTAGCTTGCCACAACCAGTCCTACATCATTAAGGGATACAAGATGGTTCAGGATGTTAAGAAGGGAGGAATTTTCCTTATTAACTGCCAGTGGTCTGATGAAGAACTCGATAAACATCTTCCGGCTGAATCTAAAAAATATATTTACGACAACAAAATTAAAGTATACACAGTTGATGCTGTAGATATTGCAACAAAGATTGGTCTTGGAAAGCGTACTTCAACAGTTCTCCAGTCTGCATTCTTTAAACTTGCAAACGTTCTTCCTTCTGAAGAAGCTATCAAATATATGAAGGAAAAAGTTGTTGCTAAGTTCTCTAAGAAAGGTCAGGACATTGTTGATATGAACTGTCAGGCAATCGATCAGGGGGCAGGTGCTCTGCACGAAGTTAAGATTCCTGAAAGCTGGGCAAATCCTGCTGCTGACGCTGCAAAACCTGCTCTTAAGGGCGAAGCAAAAACAGTTGCTATGGTTGAAAAACTCATGAACCCAATCGGACTCATGGACGGTGACAATCTTCCTGTTTCTGCATTCAAAGATATTGCTGACGGTCAGTTTGAACTCGGCGCTTCTGCTTACGAAAAACGCGGAACAGCTGTTATGGTTCCTGCATGGAATTCTGAAACTTGTGTTCAGTGTAACTCTTGTGCTTTTGTTTGTTCTCACGCAACAATTCGTCCATACCTTCTTACTGCTGACGAAGCTGAAAAAGTTGAGGGTCTTGGAGCAAAAACACTTGCTGTAAAAAATCCAAAACTTGCTCAGTACAAATACACATTGTCTGTTTCTCCTCTCGACTGTATGGGTTGTGGAGAATGTACAACAGTTTGTCCTACAAAATCTCTCACAATGGTTCCACAGGAAAGTCTCGTTAAGAATCAGCCACAGTGGGATTACCTTGTTGCAAATGTTTCTAAAAAGCCAGAAGTTGATGAACTTCCACTTTCGCCAATGACTTCTCAGTACAACCAGCCGTTGCTTGAATTCTCTGGTTCATGTGCAGGTTGTGCAGAAACTTCTTATGCTCGTCTTATTACTCAGCTCTTTGGCGAACATATGTACATTTCAAATGCTACTGGTTGTTCTTCAATCTGGGGAGGACCTGCAGCAACAGCTCCTTACACAGTTAACAAGGATTCAAAGAAAGGACCAGCTTGGGCAAATTCTCTATTTGAAGACAACGCAGAACACGGATTGGGTATGTATGCAGGACAGAAATTTATCCGCGACAGCCTGATTTCTAAACTTGAAGAAGTTGCTGAAAATACAGACAAAGCTTCTCTTAAAGATGCAATTGCAAAATACTTGGAAACAAAGAACGACACAATTGCAAACTCTCCTGCAACAGACGCTCTTGTAAAAGAACTTGAAGCTTGCGGATGTGAAACTTCTAAAGAAATTCTTGAAAAGAAAGACTATCTTGCTAAAAAATCTGTATGGATTTTTGGTGGCGACGGATGGGCTTACGACATTGGTTTTGGTGGATTGGACCACGTTCTTGCTTCTGGCGAAAATGTCAATGTTATGGTATTCGATACAGAAATGTACTCAAATACAGGTGGACAGGCGTCTAAGGCTTCTAACATTGGTGAAGTTTGTCAGTTTGCTGCTGCTGGAAAAGAAGTTGGCAAAAAGTCGCTTTCTGAAATTGCAATGAGCTACGGATATGTTTATGTTGCTCAGATTGCTCTTGGTGCAAATCCTGCACAGGCTCTCAAGGCAATTAAAGAAGCTGAGGCTTATAATGGACCTTCACTTATCATTGGATATGCTCCTTGTGAACTCCATGGAGTTAAGGGCGGAATGAACCACTGTCAGGACGAAATGAAGGCAGCTGTAAAAGCCGGCTATTGGAACCTGTTCAGCTTTAATCCTGCTCTCAAGGCAGAAGGAAAGAATCCGTTTACTCTTACTTCAAAAGAAGGCGACGGAACTTACCAGAACTTCTTGAACAACGAAACCCGCTACTCTTCACTTACTCGCAAGTTCCCAGAACGTGCTAAAGTATTGTTCGACAGAAACGAAGAAGCAGCAAAAGCAAGATTTGTTCACTTGCAGAAACTTATTGAATTGTATAAATAAGTTTTGTTTCAAACCATTGAAATATTCGATGGCTTGAAATTCTAATTTCCGGATTACCGGTAAAATCCCGTCTTACGATTTTCTGTAGGACGGGATTTTTTTATGTTGGCAAGTTATGGATTGAACGAGAATATATTGATTTCATCATATTTTGCAAATGCTATTGGAGGTAAAAATGCCTAACAGAATTATGTTGAATCCTGTAAAAAAACAAACCGCGGTTTGTTTTTTAGTTGTTAGGATTGGAAACTTCTTTTCTTTTAAAGTATATTAAAATTATCTTTTTTTTGTGAGGAAAAATTTATGAAAGTTGTTTTGTTTAACGGCAGCCGGAAAGACAATGGTTGCACTTTTACAGCCTTGGATTTGGTAGCTAAGAGTCTTGAATTTGAAGGAATTGAAACAGAAATTTTGAATATTGGGCGAAGAGTTTTTAATGGTGAAATTGAAGCTGTTGTAAAAGATGCTTCTGAAAAAGTTAAAAATGCTGACGGATTTGTTTTTGGCTCTCCTGTTTACTGGGCTAGTCCTAGCGGTGAACTTGTTATGTTTATGGACAGACTCTGGGCTGCTGCTGGAGCAGATTTTAGATTTAAGCCTGCGGCGAGTGTTTCAACTTGTCGCCGTGCAGGAAATACCGCTACTCTTGATGTTATAAATAAATATTTTGCTTATAGCGCAATGCCAATTGTTACAAGTTGCTATTGGAATGAAGTTCATGGAAAGACGCCAGAAGATGTTCTTAAAGATGAAGAAGGCGTTCAGACAATGACAATGCTTGGAAAAAATATGGCATGGATTTTAAAATCTATTGAAGCTGGTAAAAAAACTGTAAAACAACCAGAATGGGTTGAAAAAGTTATGACGAGTTTTATTCGCTAGTGAAAAAAGCGTAAGGGAATGGAAGGGCGGCAAAGCCGTTGCGGAACGAAGTGGAGCAATGCAGGCGAAAGCCGGAACCCTGGAACTCCCGACGGCAACAAGTTGCCGGAACGCCCAGAAAATCATAAAATTAGAGCAATGTATAAGAATCCGATTATTTTGTGTGATTATTCAGATCCAGATGTTATTCGAGTTGGTGGAAATTATTTTATGGTGGCTTCGAGTTTTAATTTTACGCCGGGGTTGCCGATTCTTTTTTCAAAAAAACTGGTTGACTGGAAACTGATAAATTATGCGACTGAAAATATTCCGCTTGACCAATATACTTTTCCTCAGAATGCAAAAGGCATTTGGGCGCCTTCTTTTTCGTATCACAAAGGAATTTTTTATATAATCGTTGGTTTACCTGATGAAGGAATTTTTTTAACTCAAACTGATGATATTTTTGGAAAATGGACTCCGCTAAAATTGATTTATAAGGCGAAAGGTTTTATTGATCCATCACTTTTTTTTGATGATGATGGAAATGCCTATGTTTATCATGCTTATGCAAAAAGTCGATGCGGTTTTAACAGTAGAATCGGGGTTTTAAGATTTAATAAAAAACTTAAAGTTTGCGAAGGCGAGGATAAAATTGTCTTTGACGGAACTAAAACTCAGCCGACAATGGAAGGACCGAAAGTTTATAAAAGGAACGGATTTTATTATATTTTTGCACCAGCTGGCGGAGTTACGGAAGGATGGCAGACTGTTTTGCGTTCTAAAAATCCTGAAGGACCGTGGGAAGAAAAAATTGTTTTACAGGAAGGTGAGTCTGGAATAAATGGACCTCATCAAGGTGCTTTTGTCGAAACTCCTTTTGGAGAAAATTGGTTTATTCATTTTCAAGACCGTGGAATTTTTGGAAGAATAATTCACCTTGAACCGGTTTTATGGAAAAATGACTGGCCTTTGATGGGAACTTCTGTAAAAACAGGTCTTATGCCTGGGGAGCCAGTTTTAAAATTCAGATCGCCAAGATTTAATATTTTAAAAAAATTGAAAAATCCCTTAAAAAAATCAGTCTGCGCTTTTGAAAATTGTGGACTTGAATGGCAGTGGAGCGGGAATCATTCTGAAAAATTTGCAAAAGCTGAAAAAAGTTTTAGTCCAGAGGCGGAAAATTATAGACTGGCTGTTTTGCATCGTGGTTCGAAAAATCAAAAGGGTTTTCCAGTTTTATGGAATTCTTCGAATGTTTTGACTCAAAAAATTCAGTATGAAAATTTTTATTTAAAGACTGTGCTTGACGTAAGTTCTTTGCCAAATGGTTCTCGTGCGGGAATGATTTTTCTTGCAGAAGAATATGCTTCTGTGGCGATTGAAAAAACTGTTTTGGGGTTTGATTTTGTTTATTTTAAATCGAAAAATGAAGATTTGACAGACGACACTAGAAGTGAATTTGAGGTTTATCGCGAACAGTTAAAATTGAAAAACGAAAATCAACCGATAAAAATTCGAATGGATTTTATTTCGTTCAGCATATATTCGGGTGCAGTTCAATTTACCGTAAAAACAGGAAAAGGCTTGAAAAATTCTTTTAAATGGAAAAGTGATTTTTTTACAACGGAAAGTGCTCATTGGGTTGGTGGCCGGTTTGGAATTTACGCAATAGGAAATGCGGAGGCTGACGAAAAAGGTAGTGCTTTGTTTAAGTCAATAAAAATAAGGCATTAAATATCTAAAATTAACTATCGGTTGTTAGTTTATAATCCCAATTATGTTTTGGATAACGGCCTTTCATTTCTTTGCAGATTTCTATCCAGGCGCTAGACCAAAAATTTTCCAAATTGTCGGTGATTTGCAAAGGTCTGCGTGCTGGAGAAAGAAGTTTTAAAAGTACAGAAATTCCTGAAATTTGGGGAGTCGAAAAACAGCCGAAAATTTGCTGAATTATAATTTCAAGAATTGGAATGACGTTTAACAAACGAACGTTAGTTATATAATTGTCAATATTCAGTGTTTCTGAACTGATAAGCCGGCTTTCGTATTTTATTTTAGCTTTTTTTCCGTTTTCGAGAATAATTGATGAAGGAACTGAATTGTCGATTTTTGTTCCGTTAAAAAAATAAAAAAGGGCGTCAAAAACTATGTTTTCGTCAATTTTGCTGGAAGTTATAAACGGTAAAAGCCAGATTTCTGCGTTTTTTTGCAGAGATTCAATTTGTGTAAAAAGTTTTGGTTCAATATGATTTGCGTAAAATTGGGCGCGAAGTAAAAAGTCAAAAGTTTTTTTATCAAATGGAAGGACAGAAAGACCGTTTTTTTGAATTTCTGCGCAAAGTGCTTTTCCAAAATCCTGCGGCGAAACAGGTAATTTTTTTTCTTTTAGAAGGATTGCTCCGTAAGAATTTTTTTGTGTTTTTTTGACGGAAAAGTTTTTTTTATCAAATTCCAATTCTTCTGTTATTTCAGAGTGATTTTTGAGCCAGTTTTCGAGTTGAATTGAGTCGATTTTTTCAAATGAATAAATTTTTCCTGTTGAACTTCCTGCATTTACTTCTGGAGCAATGAGCCATTCGGGGCTTTCCTGATACGTTTTTGAAAGAACTGCTTTGTGGGCAGATGGAAACTGATATAAAGTCTGCGCGGCGTTTTTTAAAAAAGATTGCTCTTTAAGGGGCTGCTTTTTTCCTAGCCTGTCTGGAAATCCAGAGAGCAAAAGTTCTGTTTGTGAAAATTCTTCATATTCGTTTGAAATTGAAGAAAAATTGCACTTTTCGATGCGTTTTTTTAATATCGAAAGGAATTTTTTCTTTTGTTCTTCATTTGCAGTTCCGTATCGGCTGAATTTTAGGACAAAATTCAAGGCTTCCTCAAGATGATTTGTTTTTTTTCCGTAAATAATTGCACAGGCTAGTCGAGGTTCAATTCCGAGTTCGAGGGCAATTTTTCCATTTTGAGTGATTTTTTCGTTTTGTAAAAACCCGAATTCTGTTAAAAGCGTTGTTGCTGCGTTCCATGCGGATTTAGAAGGAGAATCCAGCCAAAAAAATGAATCTATTTTAGTTGAACCCCATTTTGCACATTCAAGAACTAGAGACGCAAGGTTGCAGCGGAGAATTTCTGGTTGAATTTCGCTATTGAGAATGTCAAACTTGCTCCAAAGTCTGACGCAACGTCCGCTCATAAGTCTTCCTGCGCGTCCTGCCCGCTGGTCGGCACTGAATTGACTTACTTTTTCTGTTACGAGTCTTTCCATTCCAAGCGAAATGTTCATTTTGTTGATTCTTGAAAGTCCGCTGTCGATAACTGTTGAAACTCCTGGAACTGTTAAAGAGGTTTCTGCAATTGATGATGATAAAATTATTCGTCTTGGAGAAGAAATTGGAACTTCTGAGAGAATTTTTTTCTGGTCGGACAATGGAATCGAAGAATGTAGGGTTAAAATTTCAGTTTCTGTCGAGGAAAGCGAATTTTCTAATTCTGAACGGAGATTGTTGATTTCTGCAATGCCTGGAAGAAAAACAAGAATTGAGTCGGTTCTGTTTTGATTTTTAACTAACGAACGGTCGTTTATTGCGTTTATTGATTGTGAAAATTCATCCAAAATAGCATTTTTTACTGAAATTTTGTCTTTATAAATGATTTCTACTGGAAACAGTCTGCCGGGAATTTCCATAATTGGAGTGGCTGGCTGCGATAAAAATTCTGCAACTCTTTTTGAATTTATTGTTGCCGACATGATTATAACAAAAAGGTCGTCGCGCAGAGACATTGCTTCTTTTAAAAACGCAAGTGCAAGATCGGCGTGTACAGAGCGTTCATGAAATTCGTCGATAACTACAACATTTGTGTCTTCTAAAAGAGGATCATTTTGAAGGCGGCGCGTTAAAATTGCTTCGGTTATAACTTCAAAACGGGTTTTTTGAGATATTTTGCTTTCCAAGCTTAAAGTGTAGCCGATCGTTTCGCCAGTTTTTTCTCCGATAAGTGATGAAATTCTTTCTGCAAGAGCAACTGTTGCAAGCCGTCTTGGTTCGAGCATGAGAATTTTCCCGTTAAAATTTTCTAAAAGTGCGAGTGGAACTGCGGTTGATTTTCCTGCGGCGGTTTGTGCCGTTAAAACTAAAAATCTTGACGGAGAATTTTTTAAATTTTGGCAAATCTGTTCAAGGTAAGGAGTTATGGGAAGATTCTTAATTTTTTCGTTTATAAACATTTTTATTCAATTCCAGCTGCCTGTAGAAGAGTTTTTGTATAAGGATGTTCCGGTTTTGACAGAAGTTTGTCAGTCGGTTTTTCTTCGACAATTTGGCCTTTATACATGACTCCAATTCTGTCTGCCATGTAAGCAACAACGTTTAAATTATGACTTATAAAAAGATATGTCAAATTCATTGATTTTTGCATGGTTTTGAGAAGATTTAGAATTTGTGCTTGAATTAAAACATCGAGGGCGCTTACACATTCATCGCAAATCACAAATTCTGGATTTAAAATCATTGCACTGGCAATTGCAACTCTCTGTCTCTGTCCTCCGGAAAGCTGATGTGGAAATTTTTCGAGAGAATCTGGTGGAAGTCCGATTAAAGTGCGCATTTCGTTTATGATTTTGCTGCGTTCTAGTTTTGTTTTGCCGATTTTGTGAATTATTAGCGGTTCTTCGATTATTGATTTGATTTTCTTTTTCGGGTTTAGTGAAGAATATGGATCTTGAAAGATTATTTGGCAGTGGCGCCGGAAATTTTTTTCATCTTTGACAGTTTTTCCTTCAAATAAAATTTCTCCGGAATCTGGTTTTTGAAGGGCGCAAATTAAACTGCTTAAGGTTGATTTGCCACAGCCAGATTCACCGACTAAACCATAACATTCGCCTTTGTTTATTGAAAGATTTACGCCATTTACGGCATTTGTAATTCCATTTTTTGTTGAGAAAGATTTAAAAACATTTTTACATTCGATTATTCTATGAGGATTATTCATTTTGCCATTCTCCAAAATGTACAGGAAGTTTTTCGTGCCGTTTTTTTGCATCTGGAATTGAATCTATTAGTGCCTTTGTATACGGATGTTGAGGATTTTTTAATATTTCTTCTGTTTTTCCTGTTTCTACGATTTTTCCTTTGTACATTATATAAATTCTTGAACAGAGTTTTTTTACAACTGTAAAATCGTGTGTTATTAAAAGAAGGGCGGTGTTGAATTCACTCTTTAAGTTCTTAATTATCGAAAGAATTTTATTTTGCGTTGAAACATCCAATGCGGTTGTCGGTTCGTCTGCTATTAAAAGTTCAGGATTTGTCATAAGCGCACTTGCAATCATTACGCGCTGTCGCATTCCTCCAGAAAGTTCGTGCGGATAGCAGTTGAAAATTTTTTTTGTATCTTCAAGTCCAGTCATTTTTGCAAGTTTTTCAGCTTGTTTTTGAGCCTCTTGTTTTGAAATTCCTTTTATGAGGGCTGATTCTTCAATTTGCTTACAGATTTTTAAGAGCGGATTTAAACTTGTCATGGGTTCCTGAAAAATAATTGATTTATTTTTTCCAGTAAAAGTTATTGTTCCTTCCGTGATTTTTGCATTTTCTGGCAAAAGGTCCATTATGCTGAGAGAGGTTACTGTTTTTCCTGAACCAGATTCTCCAACAAGGGCGACGAATTCTCCGGGAAAAATTTCCAAATTTACGTTTTTTACTGCCGTAAAATTTTTCTGCCTGGAGCAAAATTCAACTGACAAATTTTCTATTTTTAGCAAAGATTTTTGTGAATTCATTTTACTTTCCATTTACTTCCGAAATTCCATCGCCAATTAAATTTACCCCAAAAACAAGAATTATCAGAAAAATTAGCGGAAAAATAATTCCTGTCGGGTTTGTAAAAATGTAATGCTGTGCGTCGTTCAACATTCTTCCAAAACTTGGGTATGGCGGACGAACTCCAAGTCCGAGGTAACTTAAACCAGACTCGTTCAAAATTGCCATTGAAAAACTCAAAGTTGCAGTTATGAGAAGATCGCTTAAAATGTTTGGTAAAATATGAATATACATGATTCTGAAATTTCCAGCACCGCGAGCTTTTGCGGATTGCACAAAAAGTGAATTTTTAAATTTAATGTAGCCGGAACGGGTGATTCTTGTAAAGCGGGGGATGCTCATAATGCAGAGAACCAGAATTGTAACCTTGATGTCTGGTTCAAAAACTGCAACGAGCATTAAAGCCAAGAGAATTCCAGGAAAAGCCATTTGTGTGCTGACAAGTTTCATGATGATTGTGTCGGCAACTCCGCCAAACCAACCGCAGATTGAGCCTAGAATCAGTCCAGTAAAAAGTCCAAACATCATTACAATAAAACCGATTATGATGGAAATTCTCAAACCGAACATTATTCTGCTTAAAACATCGCGGCCAAGTGAGTCTGTTCCAAGAAGATGATGAAATGACGGTGGCTGAAGTTTTGCAGCGGCGTTTGTCAAATTTGGATCGTACGGAAGCCAAATTGTTCCTGCAAGCATGAACAGAATTATGAAAGAAAACATGCAAAAACCAGTTAAAAACGTTTTGTTTTTTAAGTATTTTGTCAGGTTTTCTTGAAGAATTTTCATGTTTGAATTCATTATTGACTACCTCTCAAAATTCAAATAAATTTTTCCTATGTTAAAAGGAAAAACAGTTGTTTTAGGAGTGACTGGAAGCATTGCTGCTTATAAAATTGCAACACTTGCCAGTATGCTCGTTAAAAATCATGCAGATGTTCATGTTATAATGACCGAACACGCACTAAATTTTATTACTCCATTAACCTTTGAGACGCTCACAAAGAACAAATGCCTTGTTGATACTTTTGACCGCAATTTTGAATTTGACGTCAAACACATCTCATTGGCTAAAAAAGCCAGTGTTTTTATGGTTGCTCCGGCAACTGCCAATACAATTGCAAAAATTGTACACGGACTTGCAGACGATATGCTGACAACTACAATCCTTGCTTCAACTTGTCCAAAAATTGTGTGTCCTGCAATGAATACAGCAATGTATGACAATCTAATTACTCAGGATAACCTTAAACTTTGCAAAAAATATGGTATAAAAGTTGTTGAACCAGAAGAAGGACATCTTGCCTGTGGCGACAGTGGCCGCGGAAAAATGCCTGAGCCGGAACAACTGTTTCAGATTATTTGCAAGCTATTTTAAATTTATTTTTTTGACCTTGTTCTAGGGTCAATAATTGAATAAAGAATATCGACCGCAAAGTTACAAGTTAAAGTCATTATAGCAAGATAAATTGTCAGACCTTGCAGCAACGGAAAATCTCTTGAAGAAATTGAATGAATTATAAGTTTTCCAATTCCTGGAAGAGAAAAAACATTTTCGATAATTATGCTTCCTCCAAAAATATCTGCGGTAATAAGACCGAGGGTTGTAATTGATGGAATTAGCGCATTTCTGAGCACGTGGCGAACGATAACCTGTTTTTCGTTCAAACCTTTGCTTTTTGCCGTTCTTACATAATCCTGCTTCAATTCATTTTCCATGCTTGTTTTTATATATCTTGCGAGAATTGAAGATGAACCCAGCGAAATTGCCAGTGAAGGCAGAATAAGACTTTTTGGACCGTCAAAACCTACCGAGGGTAACAGTTTTAATCCGACCGTAAAAATTAAAATCAAAATAAGGGCTGTGCAAAATGACGGCATTGAAACCCAAATTTGATTTAAAACCGAAAGACAGCGCCAGACCTTTTTTTTTCTGTTGAGTGCAAATGTGATTCCCAGAAAAGTTCCGATTGCAATGGTAAAAACAAGCGAAAGCAACGATAGAGAGGCGGTTGTTTTTAGGGCTCCTGCAATTAAAGAAGAAACGCTTTGGTTATATTTGTAGGAAATTCCAAGATTTCCGCAAAATGCTCCTTTTAGCCAATTTGCATAGCGTAATGGAAGGCTTTGATTTAATCCAAGTTGAAGTTCAAGAGCTTCAATTTGAGCTTGATCTGCGTCTGGTCCGAGAATGGCAAGCGCCGGGTTGCCTGGAAGAAGCTGGAATGTAAGAAAAGTCACCAGAGTTACAAGGAGAAGGGTTGTCATAAAGTCGATGAATTTTCTTACATAAAAGTTCATTTTTTGTTCCTGTTTTGTTGAATAATATTCTAGTCAACAAAGTAAAGTGTTGAAAAATCGTAAAAATTTACTGGATAAGGAGTGTAGCCAGCTACATTTTTTTGAGTGATGATATTGCGGCCTGGATCGCAGATGAAAACAGCAGGGCAGTCCATTGTAAGAATTTCCTGACATTTCTTAAAATAATCTGCACGTTTTTTTAGGTCGATTTCTGATTCTGCGGCTGCAAAATTTTTGTCGTATTCAGGATTTCTATATTTTACAAAGTTGCGTTTGTAATCTGAACAGTAACGGCGAAGAACTTCTGCTGGATCAATTTTTCCTGCAAATGCAATTACAGTCGTCTGATATTCAGCTTTTGAATAAACTTTGTCGAGCCATGTTGTCCATTCAACGGGAACAATTGTGCAGTTGATTCCAAGTGGTTTGAGCATATTTACGATAATCTGGGCGGTATCAACGTGAGGCTGGTAGTTTGCAGGAACAGTAATCGTCATATCGAACCCGTTTTTGAAAGATGACTGATTCATATATTCTTTTGCTTTTTCAATATTGTAAGAAAAAATTCCGACGAGTTTGTCGTTGTAGCAATCACCTAAAATTGGGCTAAAATTTGAATAAAGTTCAGTTGCAAAACCGTCAAAAACACCGTTTATGATTTCTGTTTTGTCGATTGCGCAGGTAATTGCCTTTCGAACGTTGATGTCGGCAAGCGGAGGATAAGAATTGTTCATTCCAAGAATTTGAACCATATTTTGCGGATGACTTATGATTTTGAAATTCTTTTTGAGCATTTTTGCGTTTGTTCCAGAAATCATCTGTGCAACGTCGATTTGACCAGACTGAAGTGCGGAAATTGTTGAATTTTCGTCGGTCATGATGAGAATTTCGATGTTTTTGATCTTTCCAGCACGTTCTTTGTCGTAGTAATCATCGTTGCGTTCAAAAACTATTTTTTCGTGGAGAGAATATGAAACGAATTTATAAGGACCAGTTCCAATTGGCATTGTTTCGTTGTCGTTGTAATCGTGCAAAAGAATTGGACTTGTTGCTACAAGAAGCAAAAAGGCGCCAGAAGTTTTTTTCAGTTCAATTACAAAAGTATAGTCGTCTGGAGCAAAAACTGATTTTACAATCTGCATATTGTCGGAACGTGTTGTAAGACCGTCGAGGCCTGCCAAATTTTTGTAAGTGTAAATGCAGTCGGCAGAAGTAAATTCTGTTCCGTTGTGAAATTTTACGCCTTTGCGAAGTTTAAAAGTATAAGTTAAAGAATCTTCAGAAACTGAATAACTTTCTGCAAGAGCAGGGTAAAGCGAACCGTTTCCATCGTATTTTAAAAGTCCTTCAAAAATATTGTCTATAACGGCAGCAGTTTCGGCAGCGGCAGATTTCCATGGAAAAAAACTGTCCGGTTCAGAGCACATTGTCATTCTCAAAGTGTCGTGAGATTTTTTTGTTCCACATGAAGAAAATGTGAAAGTTGCGGCAATCAATGCCAGTGTAAGAAATTTTATTGATTTTTTCATTTTTGTATTCCTATGATTTAAAGATAAAAACAGACGCTGTTTTCGGCTGTTTTTATCATGCCTACTTGTTAGTTTTTTACGGTCTAAAATTAACCGCATGTTTTTTAAGAATTAAGTTCAAGCGCCTTTTTTACACCGATAAGCGTAAGTTCTGGAAAAATTTCGTCAAAAATATTGTAACTTTCAAAAATTTTTGCAAAACCGCCTGTGCCAATAATGTACGGCTTGTCTTCGGGATTTTCGCTTTTAAAGACTTCTGAACTGATTGTGTGGCAAATTTCTTTTATTGCGCCTGCTGTCCCAAAATAAATTCCAGATTGAATTGCTTCGATTGTTGCAGTGGCACAGGCTTTTTCGCTCTTTTTGATGTCGACATGTGGCAGTTTTGAAGTGCCAGAAGCAAGTGCCTGAACTGAAATTTTTAAGCCAGGAAGAATTGTGCCGCCTAAATATTCCTTGTTTTTTGTAAGTGCGTGAATTGTTGTTGCCGTGCCTAAATCAACAATGATTAAATTTTTGTTTGGACAAAGTGCAACTGCACCGATAGAATCGGCGATTAAATCTGCACCGATTTCTTTTGGATTTTGCATTTTTAGTTTTAAACCGTTTTTGATTCCAGCTTGAATAAAAAGAGGCTCGATTCCAAAATACTTGAGGATTCCACTGGAAAGAGAATAGTTGATTGGCGGAACAACTGAACAAATTCCAATTTGGGTGATTTTTTCGGGAGAAATATTGTTTTCCCGAAGAACGGAGCGAAGGAAAATTCCAATTTCGTCGGAGGATGAATTTTTGTGGGTTGTCTGGCGGAACTGTAAAATTAGCTGGTCGCCGTCAAAAACCCCTCCTGTGATGTTTGAATTTCCAACATCGAGAGTAAGCGTCATAGTACCTGTCCTTAAGATCAAGTCTATTAAGGCAAATGCCTTTTAAGATGTGAAAAAAAATTGTAGTCACTGCTGCCAACGACAGTCAATGCTTTTTTAACATACAGTTTTGTAAAAAAAAAATAAAGTAGGTGCGCGGATTTTTTTATATGGACTTTTTGTTAAGCTAAAAGCGCACGACCGGGCTTGTAGCCCGGCTTGGAACCCCAGAGTTGCCGGATGGCAATGAGCGAGAGCGAAGGGTGGAAAGCCGGTTTTTGTGGCAACTGTGTTTTTTGAAGCAGAGTTGTTTTTTCTGAGGAAGATGAGCTCCAAAAATTATGTCAAAAGTTCTTATTATTGAGTATAATTAAATTATGAAAATCGTAATTGTTGGCGCTGGTTTTACAGGAATTCAATTGGCTAAAAGACTTGTAAACGGAAAAAATGATGTTGTTTTAATTGATAACGATGATGAAGTTGTAAGGCATGCTTCTAACAGTCTGGATTGCAATGTAATTCATGCAGAAGGCAATAATCTGGATGTCTTGGAAGAAGCTGGGATTAAAAATGCCGATGCCCTTGTTTGCGTTACCTCAAATGACGAAGTAAATATGATTACGTGTTCGCTGGTTGACGCTGTTTATCCGGATGTTACGAAAATTGCGCGTGTGCGGAACTATGCTTATTATGTGGACACGACATCTGTTGAAAAAGCTAAAAACCGCCGGCCACTTTATGGTGTTGATTATATGGTTCATCCTGACGTTGAAGCTGCGGAAGCAATTTCAAATGCGGCAAATCACGGAGCCATTACCGATGTTATGCCTTTTGGCGATCAATATGAACTTATTAGAATTACCGTAGAAAAGGGAAGTCGTCTGGAAAACCAGAAAATTATTAGTCTTAGGAAAATTACGGACAGACCGATTCTGGTTGCCTATGTTGAAAGTAACGGCGAAACTCGCTTGCCAAGTGGCGAAACTGTAATTAAGGCGGAAGATTGCATTGGCGCGCTGATGTTAAAGCAGGATATTCCGGAATTCTTAAAACTTTGCGGTTCAAAACTTAAAGAAATTAAAAAAATTGCAATTATTGGTGCTGGAAGGATTGGAACGATCGTTGCCGAAAAATTGATAGAACGAAAGTCTAGTTTTATTACGCGACTTTTTAAGCGTGAAGGAAATCCAACTCAAGAATTCTGTATTATCGATAGCGACGAAAATCTTGCTAAGGCTGCTGCAGAAAAATTTTCTAAAATAAAAGTTTTTTGTACGGATGCTACGGAAGAAGGGTTTGTTGAAGAAGAAGGAATTGATAAATATGACCTTGTAATCTGTACTACTTCTAACCACGAATTGAATATTGTAATGGCGGCTTATTTTGAATCCCTTGGTATAAAAAATAGCATTGCACTGGTTCAAAATAATGCTTTTGGCGAAATTGCCAGAAAAATTGGAATTGAAGTTGCTGTTCCGATTCGGGATACGGTTGTTGATTCGATTATGAGCCACTTAAAGGGAAAAGCGGTAACTGGTGTTCATACGGTCAATGACGGTTCTCTTGAAATTATGGAAATAAAAGTTGACGAAAAAAGTCCAGTAGTTGGCAGCACTCTTCGCGATATTGCGGAAAACGGTAAATTTTTGGTTCTGATGATGCAAAAAAACGGATCAGACGAATATTTTATTCCGATTGGAAGCACAAAAATTGAAATTGGCGATGAAATTGTAATGATTACGACTCTTGAAGAAAATCAACATGTGCTTGAAAAATTTGGGGCGGAACTTTAAATGCAGACGGTTTTTGTTTTTGTAAGAATTTTTGCTATTATTCTTTCGATAATTGGAACTTCGTTTTTGTTGCCGATTGGGACGGCGCTTGCTTTTGGTGAATATGAAGTGATTCTTCCGTTTTTAATTCCAATGGTTGTTGCGTGGATTTTTGGTTCTGCTTTTTATTTTGGCGGAAAAAAAGTTCCCGTAAAACTTGGAACAAGAGCGGTTTTTGTTTTTGTAAGTTTTGCTTGGGTTGCCATAAGTTTTTTTGGTGCAATTCCTCTTTTTGCCGGCGGTTGGATTAACGATTTTTCGAGTGCGGTTTTTGAATCTGTAAGCGGTTTTAGTACGACGGGAGCAACGGTTTTAAAAGATGTTGAAATTTTGCCTCGCGCTGTAAATTTGTGGCGAATGGAAATGCACTGGCTTGGTGGCATGGGAATAATAGCGCTTACAACTGCGGTCTTGCCTTTGCTTGGTGTTGGCGGTTTTGCGCTTGTAAAAGCTGAATCAACTGGTCCAGAAAAAGGAAAAATCACTCCCAAAATGGCAAATACTGCAAAAGCCTTGTGGGGAATTTATTTTGCTTTGACGGTTATCCAGACTGTAATTTTAATGTTTTGCGGAATGGATTTTGTTGACGCTCTAAGCCATGCTTTTTCGACTTTGGGAACAGGCGGTTTTAGTTCAAAAAATGCAAGTATTGCAGGATTTAATTCTCTTTCCACCGAAATTGTCTGCACTGTTTTTATGTTTCTGGCAGGTGTAAATTTTAGCCTTTATTTTTACGTGATTACCGGAAAATTCAGCGAATTAAAAAATAACAGCGAATTCAAAGCTTATGTCGGTATTTTTGGAATTGTTGTTTTATGCCTGGCTTTTTCGCTTGTTAAATTTTATGGCGGTTTTGGAAAAGCTTTAAGATACGCTTCATTTCAGGTGGCAACGATTATGAGTACGACTGGTTTTGCTACTGCGGATTTTATGAAATGGCCAGCGGCAAGTCAGTTTTTTATATTCATTTTGTTTTTTATAGGCGGATGTTCTGGTTCAACTTCTGGCGGATTTAAGGTTATTCGATGGGTAATTCTGGCAAAAAAAGCGCGCGTCGAAATGCTTAAGATGATTCATCCTCACGGAGTTTTTTCTGTTCGAGTAAATGGTTCGGCAGGACGCGAAGACTTGGTTTTAAACATTGCATCTTTTGTCTTTGTTTATTTTGGGCTTGCGTTTATTTCGACTTTTGCTGGAACTCTTGGCGGACTTTCTGTTTTTGAGTCGTTTACGGCAAGTTTTTCGATGCTTGGAAATATTGGACCTGCTTTTGGTCCGTTTATGGATTACGGCTGGATTCCGTCGTTCTTAAAATGGATTTTTAGTTTTATGATGATTGCCGGTCGTCTTGAAATTTACAATTTGATAATTCTTTTTACAAAAGATTTTTGGAAAAACTGAAATGCTTAATTTACCTCTCTTAAAAAACAAAGGTCTTAATTACTTTTTTGCGTTGTTTGTAATTCTAATTTGGGGAATTACTTTTGTTAGCACAAAATATTTACTGCGAAGCTTTAGCGCGTTTGAAATTCTTACAGTCCGCTTTATAACTGCTTACGCAATGCTTTGGCTCATGAAGCCAGAGCGGATAAAACTGCCTCGCAAAAAGGATGAATTGTGGTTTTTTGCGGCAGGAGCGAGCGGCGTCTCTGTTTATCAGTTTTTGGAAAATATTGCGATTGACTATACTTTGCCGGCGAATGTTTGCATTATTGTTTCAATCTGTCCAATGTTTACGGCGATTATTGCCCAGATTTTTTTGAAAGAAAAAAATATTAACTTACTTTTTGTTGTCGGTTTTTTTGTTGCAATTTCTGGAATTGTGTTTGTTACATTTAATGGTGCGCTTGTATTTCATTTGAGCCCAAAAGGCGATTTTCTTGCTTTGGCCGCTGCGGTTTGCTGGGCATTTTATTCTTTAAGCGTTACGAAAATTGCTTCGTTCAATTTAAACCCGATAAGTTCTACTCGACGACAATTTTTCTGGGCTCTGGTTTGTATGATTCCTATTGCGGTTTTTGGAATTTTGAACGGTAAAAATTCTCCAATGACTTATATAAATCTTTCTGAAGCGGCAAATGCTGAACGCTGGTCGGATATTTTTAACTGGTTAAATTTTGGATTTTTAGGAATTGCAGCAAGTGCTTTTGCTTTTGCGGTTTGGAATTTGGTTTGTAAAAATCTTGGAACTGTAAGGGTGACGGTTTTTCTTTATTTGACTCCAGTTGTAACGATTGTTTTTGCGTTTTTAATTTTGGGTGACAAAATTACCTTAATGGGAAGCATAGGCGCGGTTTTGACGATTGCAGGCCTTGCAATTTCTGAAGCGAGCAAGAGAAAAGAAAAAGGCAGACGGAATATGTCGAACGAACGGTAGTTAATTTCTGTTAAAATTGAAAACATACTCGGTCTAAAGGTTCGTGTTTGCTCGAAAACTAAAACATAAAAAGCTGCGAATCCTTAAAAGTTTCCTGCTTTGCTTGTTGAATAATGTCGTTTGGACGGGAATTTCCAATTAAAAAAGATGAGTTCTTGTCGTGCTGTAAAAAATTTTTTTGAACGGTTTTTTCATCATAATTTGCGTAACAATATTTGCAAAGGTTTGGACAGGAATTGTAATATCCAATGTCGCGTGTTGGAAGACAGGAACAATGTTTTCGCAGGATTTGATGCACATTTTTAGACAAACGAACGTTAGTTATTCTTTCGATAAGTTCTTTTGAAACACATTCGCCTTTTTGAATGCCATAGTCAGATAAATCGAGTTTTTCTGCGCAAGATTCAATTTTTATTCCATATTCTCCAGCAATTCTTGCAAAACTTCCAGCTAAAAATTTTTGGTCGTTTTCGCTTACTTCTTTTAATTCTGGAAATTTTTTAATTGTTTTTGAATATAAGTCGACAAAACTGATTATGCAACGGTCGGTATAAGGAGAAAGTTTTTCGCACATTTTTTTGAATTCGCGGATATGAGTTGCCACTGTGTAAGTTGAATCAACAAAAATCGGATCGTATCTCCAGCAGACTTTTTCTTTTCCAAGTTTTTGAGAAAGTTCAGCAAAAGCTTCGATTACGGTTTGTTTTTCGGGAACATTGGGTTCGATTTCTTTTCCATACGGAGTGATTGTGACAAAAAAATAAGTTCCAAAATTTTTGAGTTCGTCCAGATAAGGAATAAGAGGTTTGGGATTTTTTGTGCAGAAAACAAGGCAATCAACGACTTTTGGTTCAAGTCTGTAACGTGTGATTTTTTGCGGAACATAAGGATTACGCACGTCGACAAATCCAGCGCGGATACGATTTATAAACCATTCAGAATAAAAAGCGGGAATATCCGTCCGTCCAGAAGCAAATATAATCATAAAATTATTATAGAACAAAAGCGGTTTTGTTGGAAATTGAGAAACTGAAAAATATTTTTAAAAGTAAAAAAAAATCCCCGCTGAACAGAACATTTTCCGTACAGCGGGGACATTGCTCTAAAAGCGGTTTTTCTATTTTGCAATCAACTTGTTCATAGATTTTATAAAGTCTGTCGGGCTTGAAAGTTCGGCTCCGCTTACGAGAAGTGCCTGGTCGAGAAGAACTTCCGAAACGTCAGAAATGTAACCTTCATCGGTTGAGTTTTCAAGCGTTTTTACGATTGCGTGGTCAGCGTTTACTTCGAGAATTGGTTTTACTTCTGGAGCTGCCTGACCCATTGCGCGCATCATCCGTTCCATCTGGATTCCAGGATCGTTTTCGTCAACAACGATACAAGACGGACTGTCGCTCAATCTTTTTGAAAGAACTACATCTTTTACACGCTCTCCAAGCGCTTTTTTTATTTTTTCCTGAACAGGCTTAAATGCTTCTTCCTTTTTCTTTGCTTCGTCTTTGTCGATTCCGAGTTCTTCGTCTGAACCTGCTCGGTTTACACCCTTGAGTTCAAAGTCTTTGTATTTCATAAGGCTTGGAATTACAATGTCGTCAATATCGTCAGCCATAATCAATACTTCAAAACCCTTGTTTTTATATGCCTCGAGGAGAGGACTTGCACGAAGGTTCTTTTCGTTGTTGCCTGTAATATAGTAGATTGCTTTTTGTTCTGGCTTCATTCTCGAAACGTAATCCTTAAAGCTTGTCCATTTTCCGTCGCCGTTTCCGCTTTCGTCAGTAGACTTGAATCTTACGATTTCTGCAATTTCTTCGCGGTTTGTGTAGTCAGAATAAAGTCCTTCTTTCATTGGACGATTGAAGTTTTCTACAAATTTATTCCATTTTTCAATCGCTTTTTTATCTTCGTCTGTAGGATTTTCTGCTTTGCGCGCTTTGTCCGCTGTTTCGCCGAGTTTTTTAAATTCGCTCAAAAGTTTTTTTACAGAAGCCGACTTAATATTGTCCAAAATTCTATTCTGCTGCAAAATTTCGCGGCTTACGTTCAAAGGCAAGTCTTCCGAATCAATAATTCCTCTCACAAAACGCAGATAAGACGGCAAAAGTTCACGGTCATCGTCCGTAATAAATACGCGTTTAACATAAAGTTTTACGCCACTTTTGTAATCTGCCTGATACATATCGAACGGAGCTTGCTGTGGAACATAGAACAAAGTCGTATATTCCTGAGTTCCTTCGGCATGAGTGTGAACATAATGAAGCGGATCCTGGCTGTCGTGGCTGATTGTTTTGTAGAAAGCGTTGTAATCTTCTGGTTTAAGTTCAGATTTTGGACGTTTCCAAAGAGCAGATGCAGTATTTACCTGATCAACTTTGTTTTCGCTTCCAGTAACGTTGCCTTTGTCGTCGTATTTGTTCTGTGTGTAGTGCAAATAAATCGGGAAAGCAATGTGGTCAGAATAGCGCTTAATAAGTTCTTCAATCTTCCAGCGAGAAGCATAATCTTTGCTGTCATCGTTCAAAACCATCTCTATTGCAGAACCGTGAGTTTCTGGTTTGTCAAAACCAAATTTTTTTGCTTCGTCAGAATCAGCCTTGATTTCTTCAATTGAGTAAGAATTTGTGCCGTCGCTCGACCATTTGTAAATTTTGTCAGATGCGGCCTTTCGTGTGTAAACATTTATTTCTTTTGCAGCCATAAAAGCTGAATAAAAACCAACGCCAAACTGACCGATTAGATTAGATTCGCCGGCATTTTTGTCGTTTGAAAATTTTTCGATAAAAGCCTTAGTTCCTGAGCGAGCGATTGTTCCGAGGTTGTTGTTCAAGTCATCTTCGTTCATGCCGATTCCCGAATCTTGAACAGTGAGCACTTTTGCAACGTCGTTAAAACTGATGTCAATTCTCGGTTCAGTCTTTAAATTTTTGTAAGCGTCTTCCGAAACCATAAGGTAGTTCAATTTGTCCAAAGCGTCGGAAGCATTAGAAACGATTTCGCGAAGGAAAATATCCTTGTTTGAATACATTGAGTGAATTATCAATTTAAGAAGCTGATTAACTTCTGTCTGAAACTGATACTTTGCCATTTATCTATCTCCCAAAATTTAAAAGTTTTTCACTTTAAAAATAATAAAAAAAAACGCATAAGTATAGAAAAAAAATAAAAATTTTAGGAGCACATTTCCCGAAACAGAAAAGAAATTCGGTTAAAAAAACGCTTGGCGTCAAAACCGGCTTTCCACCCTTCGCTAGCGCTCATTGCCATCCGGCAACTCCGGGGTTCCAATCCGGGCTGTAAGCCCGGTTGTGCGCTTTTAGCGCACACGTAAATAAACGGGTTTTGCGCAAGCAAAAGCCGCAGCATGCGATAGCATGCAGCAATCCAGGCTGAAAGCCCGGTCGTGCGCTTTTAGCGCACATAAAACTGTGTCAAAATTACCCGGATTTTCAAAAAAAATTGCAAAAAACGGACAAAAGTGCTCAAAAAAATGAGCTTGTTCAGAAAACTGTCCAAAAATTGCCCGATAAAAAATATAAAAACAAAAATTTGCGGTTTTTAAAGTTTATTTTATGCAAAAAATTCGTTTTTAGATTGAAAAAATGCTTTTTTATTTAAGGTTTTTAACTTGGCACACTTTTTGCTTATAGATATATGAAAGCTAGAAAAAACTAAGTTTTCAAAACTTTGGAGGTAATGTATGAACGATTTAGCACTTTTTAATGACTTGTTTAATGATTTTGGAGATGACGGTTATACAATGCCGGCATTTAGTTACAAAAAAATGTTCCATATGCCAAAGGTAGACGTAAAGGAAAGCAAAGAAAACTATACTTTGACAATGGATATGCCTGGAAAAACAGACAAAGACGTTGACATTGAATTGAACCAGAATGTTTTGACAGTTTCTTCTAAAGACGAAGTTAAAAAAGAAGAAAAATCAGACAAAAAAGACGAGACAAAATGGCTCATTCGTGAACGCACAGTTTCATCATTTAAGAGAAGCTTTACACTTCCAGATGATGTAGACAGCGAAAAATTAACAGCCAACGTAAAAGACGGCGTTTTGACAGTTTCAATGCCAAGAAAAGCCCTTGCGCAACCAAAACACATTGCAATAACCAGCGCATAAGCATATAAAATCTAGGCGTTAAAATAAAAGCATCCATTTTTAAGAAATCTTGCTTAAAAACGGATGCTTTTTTTAGTTTAAATAATGTAAAATAAGGATAACTTATGGCGAATGGAATTGAAGATTTAAAAGAAAAAAATAAAAATTGTGAGTTGAATAAAATCAAACCGCATGAATTTACGCAGTGGACGAATTTTCAGGGCAGGGAAGATGCCGAAATGTTGGAAGAAAAATCTGCTGGCTGGAGTGCTCTAAAAAGTTCTAAAGGTGATTATGATGCCTGGGATGAAGATTGAATTTTTGAGCGTTTTGCGACAGGGATAGGAGCCACGCCGAAGGCGTTCTAAAAAAGCCGGGTAATTTTTTAATTATCCGGCTTTTTTAGAATGATAATGGCGGATAGCCCGGTTTGGGACTTGCTAAAAACTGTTTTTTTCTTTTATTTGTAAATTTTATTATTTTTTGACAGTTTTTATGTGCATAAACGAAGTCCCAAAGTCGCCCATTTAATTTTTTATATCTTGCCAGATTTGTTCTGGAGTAAGATGATTATTTTTTAGGATTTCAGGTGCGTTGTAACGGTCGAGAAATTCCTTTTTTAAGCCAAAATTGTACACTTTGACTGGCGACGCGCCGTAAAAAGACGCAATTTTTTGTCCAAACCCACCGTCCAAAATTCCGTCTTCGAGTGTGATTATTTTTTCGTGCGTTTTTTTGAGTTCGATCAAAAGTTCTTTGTCCAGACCTGTAATGTAGCGCGGATTTATGAGCGTTGGTTTTTGTCCGCTCTGCTGTTCGATATAATCTGCCGTTTTTTCTCCGAGCTGGAAAAAGTCGCCAAGTGCCAGAATTGCAATTTTGCTTCCGTTTTGCGTAATTTTGTATTTATTTAAATCCGAATAATCTTTTTGAACAGGTTCTGTTGTGTGGATTATGCCGTTGCATGGCATCCTGATTGCAACTGGAAATTTATTTTGTTCAATTGACCAGTCGAGCATAGAAAAATATTCTTCGCAATTCGTGGGTGCAAGGTAAACAAGTTCCGGAATGTTTGACATTAAAGGAATATCGAAAATTCCAAGATGGGTTATATCGTTCATTCCCCAGACGCTTGCTGTATTTACGAGAAGTGTTGCCGGATTTTTATTGATACATAAATCCTGGCTCAATTGATCGTAAGTTCTTTGGATAAAACTTGAATGTGTGCCAAAAACAGGTTTTGTTCCGTTTTTTGCCATTGCGCTTACGAGTGCGATTGCGTGTTCTTCGGTAATTCCCGTGTCGATAAACTGCTTGCCGGCTTTTTCGCGGTTTTGTTTTGTAAAGCCAAAATTTGCTGGAACTGCCGGGCAGACAAATGCGACTGTTGAATCAGCGGTCATTTTTTTGAGAAGAAATTCTGCCGTCATAGTGTTGTAATTTTCTGCATTAGCAACTGGACGTTCTGCTGTCTGACGGTTAAAAGGCGCTGTCCAGTGCCAAAGTTCTTTGTTTTCTTCTGCTGGTTTGTAGCCGCAGCCTTTGAGCGTATTTATGTGTACAACAATTGGATGATCAATGTTCTTTACTTTCTGGAATGCTTCGATTAAAGACGGAATGTCGTTGCCTTTGTCCACGTAAATGTAGTCTAGTCCGAACGATTTAAAAATGTTTGACGTGTATTTTCCGTTCGATTCTCGCAATTCTTTTAGGTTTTTGTAAATTCCTCCGTGGTTTTCTGCAATTGACATATCGTTGTCGTTTAAAACTACGATAAAATTCGAATTTTGTTCACCGGCAAAATCCAGTGCCTCGAGCGCTTCGCCGCCACTCAAAGAACCGTCGCCAAGAACTGCAATAATATTTTCGTTCTGACTTTTTAGGTCGCGTGCTTTTGCAAGACCACAGGCAAGACTTACGGCCGTTGAAGTGTGTCCGACCTTAAAAAAATCGTGTTCACTTTCGTCGGGATTAGAATAGCCGCTGATTTTTGAAAATTGAGTTTCGTCAAAAAAGCCATACGCCCGGCCAGTCAGCATTTTGTGCGGATAACACTGATGGCTTACATCAAAAACAATTTTGTCTTTAGGAGAGTCAAAAACAAAGTGAAGGGCGATTGTCGCTTCAACAAAACCAAAATTCGGTCCAAAATGTCCGCCTTTTTTCGTAAGACGGTTAAAAAGACCTTCGCGGATTTCGCTGGCAAGAGAAATAAGCTGGTCAAAAGAAAGATTTTTTAAGTCGGCAGGAGAAGAAATATTGTCCAATAGCATGAAATTAAATACCTCTAAAATTCAAAAATAAATAAAACTTACTTAAAAGATTCGATATAAAATTATACAAGAAAAAAAACAAAAAAAAAATTCTTAAAAGAAATTTATAAAAGAAGGGAGGAGCCCCTCCCTCGCTCCAATCCTTCGGTTTTCCGCTACCCACCCAGCGGGGACACCCCGCAACGCCCCAAGGCATAGAAAAAAAGGAAAAATAGCTTAGATTAAAAAGATGATAAAAGGTTTTTATAAATGACATATTCAGAAGCAATAGAACAAGTAATGTTACATAACGGATATTTTGCACCTTTGAAACTGCTTTATAATGGAAAGATTGTAAATCTTCTAAAAAAACAATTTTTCGGCATCATTAATTTTTTGTTAAAATATTGCTATAAAAAATAATTTGAGATATTATAGATTTTATAGAAAACATTAAAAGTTTTCTGGTTATTTAATTCTCAGTAGCTCGCAGATTTTTTTCTGGGGCTTTTTTTTTGCTGTCAAGGCTTTTTCTGAGTAATTTCTTTCATTTTGATAAATGTGTTAAAATATTTTTATGAATGTTTTGATTCTTCAACCTCCAGTTATGCAACTTAATACTGCATATCCTAGCGGAGCGTATCTTTCTGATTTTTTTAAGCGTGAAAACTGCCTGACCAAGTGGCTGGATTTAAATATCGAACTTTTTTATTCAATTTTCTGTAAATCCGGGCTGAAAAAAATTTTTGAGCTGTCTGAACAAAATGCTTTAAAACTTGCCCAAAAAGCGGAAAATTCTAGTGATGAAAATACAGCCTTTAACTTGCGCAGATATATCTGTCAGAAAAAAAATTGGATTGATTGGATTGACAGGATTGTTCAAATCTTGTGTGGAAAAGGTTTTGAAAGTGCCCATGCCTTTGTTTTTGGAGCGCATGTTCCTCGTGGAAACCGAATGGAAAATTTTCTGGCAAATCTCGATCACGATTTAACGACCGACGATGCCCGAAGTCTTGCAAGTTTTGCGTTGGTTGATTTTGCGGATTTTATAAATGTTGCTTTTGACAGAAATTTTAGTCTTGTCCGCTATGCGGAAAGTCTTACGATAAGCGAATCTGTTTTTAGCGAAATCGAAAAAGGTGCTGACAGCCCGATCTTAAAAGAATTTTATGTTCCTCTTTTGGAAAAAGAAGTTGTTCCAGAAATTGAAAAAATGCTTTCTGAGGCAAAATCTGCCAAAAAAAATGAAAAAATTCTTGTCTGTGTAAGTATTCCTTTTCCGGGCGTTTTTGCCGCAGCCTTGGCCACTGGGAAATTCTTAAAGCAAAGATATTCAGAAAAAATTTTTGTAAGTTTTGGCGGTGGTTTTGTTAATACGGAACTTCGCGAAACAAAAGAAAAATCTCTGACAAAATATTGCGATGCGATTAGTTATGACCGCGGATATGCTTCTTATAAAAAGTTGCTGGAAATTTTAAAAACAGAACGAAAAACGGAAGAAATTTATAATTTGCGTCAGTTTGTTTTGCGTGGTGATTCTTGTGGAACGGAAAGCGTTCAAATTTTGGAACCAGCAAAACCAAATTCTCAAGAAATGAATTATGAAATTCAAATGACAAAATCCGTAATTCCTAACTTTTTGGATATTGATTTTTCAAAATATCCGCGGCTGATTGACGACACAAACCCAATGCACCGTCTTTGGTCGGATGGAGCGTGGATAAAAGCATATATGGCGCATGGCTGTTATTGGCATAAATGCGCATTTTGCGACGTTACTTTGGATTATGTAAAAAGTTTTTGTATGACGGATATAAAGTTGTTGTACGAAGGACTTTTAAAACAATGCACAGAAAAAAATATTTTTGGAATTCATTTTGTTGACGAAGCTATGCCTCCTGCTGCAATGATTGCTTTTGCAAAAGAAAATATTGCTCACGGATCTCCTTTGAGTTGGTGGGGAAATATCCGCTTTGAAAAAAATTTTACTCGCGATATTGCAGATTTTTTGGCTTATGGCGGTTTGGTCGGTGTCAGTGCCGGGCTTGAAAGTGCTACTGGAAACGGACTGAACGCGATTCATAAAGGTACGGATTTGGAATCGATTGTTGGAGCGTGCTGTGCTTTTAAGGAAGCTGGCGTTTTGGTTCATGCCTATATGATTTTTGGATACTGGTTTGAAAAACCTTTGGATTTGATGAATTCGATGGAAACTCTTCGGCAATTTTATGCAAACGGTCTTTTGGACAGTTGTTTTTGGCATAAATTTGTTTTGACCAGACATTCGCGGGTTTACGATGAATGGAAGAAAGGTCTGCACCCAGAATTAAAGGTTCTTGCAGAAAAAAATATTCCTTTATTTGCAAAAAATGGTTTGCATTTTGAAGGAGAAAAATCTTCCGAAAAATATGCCCAAGCACTGGAATTTTCGCTTGACGAGTGGATGCACGGCAGAAATTTAGAAAAACCAGTTTATAAGTGGTTTGGTTTTAATGTTCCAAAACCAGATGTTGGACCAGACTTTATTCAAAAAATGATTGAAAAATATGAAAAAAAGCGCGATTTTGAATTTTCAAAACCTCTTCCTGAAGATAAAGAAAAAATTTTCTGGCTTGGCGGTGAAAAAATTCGTGTAAAGACAAAACACGGTCAAAAACTGCGCTGGTATTATATGGGCGAAATGCAGGAAGTAAATGCTGATTCTGACGAAAAAATTATGCGCGGTCGAGGATTGTGCGTTTTACCGTAATTAACCGTTGAGAGAAATATGAAAAGAAAGTCCGAGTTCTGTATTTGAAAAGACATAGGATTTTTTATGCAAAAGTTTTGAATCCGCATTCAGTCCGTTTTTAAAAGCTAAAAAAAGCGTGACTGCGACTGGTTTTGTGTCAAAAATTGCTTCTGCTCCGTAATTAAAATAAAGATACGGTTTTATGTGCTGGTTTTCGTTGAACAATAGCGGTGCGAACGAAAAATAATAGTTATGTCTGATTGATTTTGAAATTTTAGTGTTATATTCGAGTCCAACAGAAAAAGCGTTGAATTTAAAAGTGTCGTCTTTTGCGGTAGAAAAACTTTTTGAATAAGAATAATTGTAGAAAGAATAACCAAAAAATGGAATAAATGTTCCTTTGTAAATTCTAACTGAAGGCAGAAGATACTGAACATCAACTTCGATGCAACGCAAAAGTTCGTTGAGTTGTTCGTTTGAGTGGTTAAAATCTGGATTATCCGACCATAAAATAAATTTGTGTTCCTTAAGACCTAAATTCATCTGCGCTTTTAGCATAGGAATTTTGTTTAAATATGCGTGATATAAAATTCCGTAGAAAAAAAGAACTTCTTTTTTGATAGAAGCAGAATTGGATTCTTTTGACATTATTGAGTTGTTTAGCGTCTGAAAACCCATTGTTGTTTCAAAAGTCCAGTCGATTCCTTCAATTGGCGACACATGCTTTACCGCTGCCGAAAAACTGTCAAAAATGCAGAAAAAAGTGAGAAAAATAAAAACTGTGAATTTCTTTTCGTTTTTTTTAATTTGCATGACGTTTTATGTCTTATATTGAAGTATTTTAGAAAAATGGACGGACTAATGCAATAATGTGAATTTAATTTGACGAAAAATGGTTGTTTTAGACTAACATTTTTTAAATTCACCTAACAAAAATAATTTTGCTATAGTTTAAACATAACTTAACTCTTGAGGGAGTAGCAGACTTATTTTTAAGTAGAAAGTCAACATACTGGTTTTACCTGGCTTTCTTTAATTTGCGAGACTCATGTGCAGAAAAAATAGGAATTCTGTGCATGCGTCATAAAATTGTAGATTTTGACCTGTGCAGTTTTGCTCAGGTCTTTTTTTTGCTTATTTTAATTTTTTGGAGAAAATGATGGACAATTTTTTAGCGGTATTCTTTACGGTTATGATTACGGATTTTGTTGCTGAATTTGGCGATAAAACTCAGTTGCTTTTGATAGGAATGACTTCAAAATATAAAATCCGCGACATTGTTCTTGGAACTTTGGTGGCTGTTTTTGTCTTGAACGGAATTGCAGTTTTTATTGGTGGAGCGTTAAATGAACTTTTGAATTCATTTTTATGGGTTGTGAAATTCGTAGCAGCAGGCGCTTTTATTTATTTTGCCGTAACGACTTTAAAATTGGACAATGATGAAGACGAAAAAGAAAACGGAAATAAAATAAAATTTGCTCCGCTGGCAGTTTTTTGTACTTTTTTTATTGCTGAACTTGGTGACAAAACGCAACTGACCGCAGTAACTTTTGGCGCAAATTACGGATTGAGCAAAGTTTTTCTCATTTGGTTTGCTTGCTCAATCGGACTTTTTGCTGCCGATATAATTGGAATGTTAATTGGGTATCTATTAAAAACAAAGGCCCCGGATGGAATTTTGAAAATTCTTTCGTTCGCTTTGTTTGCCGGATTTGGAATTTTTACGGTTTATCAAGGATTGTCGCTTTTGCAGGAAAGTCTTGCGGTAAAAGGCTCGGATGCGGTTGTTCCAGTTTGGTTTGTTCTGGCAGTTGTTGCTGTTATATTTGCAGGTCTTTGTCTTTTGCAGTTAAAATTGAATAAAAATTCAAAGGCGAAATAAATTTTCAAGAAAAAAGTTTTTAATTGCAATTAAAAAAAGCCTTGGTTTTTATGGCCAGGGCTTTTTAGTTTTTTGAATGTTTTATCGCGTAAGTTTGCGGTACACCGTTTTGTGTGGAACTTCATCATCAATTCCAAGAACGCTCTTTTTCCATTCAACGTATTCAGACCAGTTTCCTTCAAAGAAGTGAATGTCCGAATTGTTTTCAAACGCAAGAATGTGGGTTGCAACGCGGTCCAGGAAGTAACGGTCGTGGCTTACTACAAGCACAACTCCAGCAAAACTGTTAATTGCTTCTTCGAGAGAACGTGTTGTCGAAATGTCCAAATCGTTTGTAGGTTCGTCCAAAAGAAGAACATTTCCTGCTTCTTTGAACATAAGTCCCATATTAAGGCGGTTTTTTTCTCCACCGGAAAGAACGCTGATTTTTTTGTTCTGCTCGGCAGAATTAAAATTGAACCATGAACAGTAAGCGTGGGCATTTACTTCGCGAACTGCACCGTTAAGCGGACGTCCTTTTTCGTCTACGGCACCAAGCTTTACAAGGTCGCTTCCTCCACTCAAAGTTTCGTAAATTGTTTTGTTTGGATCGAGTTTTGAGCGCATCTGGTCCACATAAACCAATTTTACGGTTTTGCCGATCTTGAGTTTTCCAGAATCAGGAAGTTCTTTTCCTGTTGTTCCGTCAGGTAATTCAATATCCTGTCCAGCGGCGCTTGCAATCATTTTGAAGAGAGTTGTTTTTCCTGCGCCGTTTGGACCGACAATTCCAACAACAGCTCCAGCAGGAATATGGAAGTCAAGGTTTTCAAAAAGAAGTTTGTCGCCAAAAGATTTAGTTAATTTTTCAGCATCAATCACAACGTTTCCGAGGCGTGGACCTGCTGGAATAGAAATCTGGCTGTCTTTAAGCTGAATTCGTTTTGATTCTTCGGCAAGGAGCGCTTCGTATTTTGTAATGTGTTCCTTGTGTTTTGCCTGACGGCCTTTTGCTCCTGCGTGAATCCATTCCAATTCTTCTTTCATTTCGCGCTGACGAACGCTTGCCTGTTTTTCTTCAAGTTCAAGACGTTTTTGTTTTGCTTCGAGCCATTCAGAATAGTTTCCTTTGAACGGATAACCTTCGCCTCGATCCATTTCCAAAATCCAGCCAGCAACATTGTCCAAAAAGTAACGGTCGTGAGTAATTGCAATAATTGTTCCCGGATAATCTTTTAAATGGCGTTCAAGCCATGCGACAGTTTCTGCATCGAGATGGTTTGTTGGTTCGTCCAAAAGCAGAATGTCCGGTTTTTGCAAAAGAAGACGGCACAAAGCGACACGGCGACGTTCTCCTCCAGAAAGGACATCAACAATTTGGTCTGGCGGAGGACAGCGTAGTGCGTCCATTGCGAGTTCAAGATTATTGTCCAAATTCCAGGCATCTGCGGCATCGAGTTTTTCCTGAATTTCTGCCTGGCGTGCACAAAGTTTGTCAAAATCAGCGTCAGGATCGCCAAAAGCTTCGTTAACTTTATCAAATTCTTCAAGAAGGTCTGTAATTGGTTTAACGCCTTCTTTTACTACTTCAAGAACTGTTTTTCCTGGTTCAAGATAAGGCTCCTGCTCAAGATAGCCCATTGAATATCCCGGCAAAAGTTGAGTTTCGCCAGTGTAATCTTTATCAATTCCAGCAAAAATCTTAAAAAGCGAAGACTTACCGGCACCGTTTTCACCGATAACACCAATTTTAGCACCGTAGTAATAAGAAATCGAAATGTCTTTAAGAACTACTTTTGTACCATAAGCGCGACTAACGCGGTCCATGGTATAAATGATTTTTTTGTCGTCGAATGTTTTAGCCATAAAATCAGTATAACAGAAGTTTTCATTTAGTTATAGACACCGGAAAATTTGTGTAAATTTGCATAAAAAAACCAGCCTTTCGGCTGGTCTGCATATATAGCTTAAATTACCATGTTTTTTCGATTTCTGGTTCGCAGATGTTGATTTCTGTGTCAAAATCAAAGAACTTACATTTGTCCATTCTTGGAACAAAGTTTACTGTGTCGCCAAGTTTTGGATTTACAGTAGGGTGGCATTTTGCAACAACCTTTGTGTTCTGAATCTGTACAAAAACGTGTGTTTCTGCACCGAGTGGTTCTTTGTTTGTAACTTTTACAGAAATATTGTTTTCTGCTGCTGGAACATCCTGATAAATAAGGTCTTCTGGACGAACGCCGAACCATACTTCTTTTCCAACATAAGCCTTAAGGTGTTTCTGCTGGTTTTCTGTTGGAACGAGTTTGAATGTTCCTTCGTTTGCTACAACTTTATCACCGTTTGCTTCAATCTTCATTTTGAAGAAGTTCATTGGAGGTGTTCCGATAAATCCCGCAACGAATTTGTTAATCGGGTGATTGTAAAGATAAAGTGGAGCGCCAATCTGCTGAATGCGTTTTTCTGACATTACAACGATTTTTGTACCCATTGTCATAGCTTCAATCTGGTCGTGTGTTACGTAAATCATTGTTGCCTGAAGACGGCTGTGGAGAGCAGAAATCTCTGCACGCATCTGAACGCGGAGTTTTGCGTCAAGGTTAGAAAGTGGTTCGTCGAACAAGAATACTTTTGGAGAACGAACGATTGCACGTCCTACAGCAACACGCTGACGCTGACCGCCAGAAAGAGCCTTTGGTTTGCGGTCGAGATATGTATCGAGGTCAAGAATTTTAGAAGCTTCGCGAACACGACGATCAATTTCTTCTTTGTCAATTTTGCGGATTTTAAGACCATAAGCCATGTTGTCGTAAACTGTCATGTGTGGATAAAGAGCATAATCCTGGAAAACCATGGCAATGTTGCGGTCTCTTGGCGGAACATCGTTCATAACTTCGCCATCAATTAAAAGCTGACCACCAGTAATGTCTTCAAGACCAGCAATCATGCGGAGAGTTGTAGATTTACCACAACCAGACGGACCTACGAATACACAAAATTCGCGGTCTTCAATTGTTACATTAGATCTTTCTACAGCAAGAACGTTGCCGTCGTAGATTTTTGTAATACCTTTAAGTTCAATCTTAGCCATTTAATCCTCTTAACAGTAATAAATTAAAAATTACTTTCATTATAATAACATTTAATAAGTATCAAAATCAATAATCTGAGTACGCAAAACACTTTAAAACGCAGTTTTTTATATGGACGAAGTTAACCGTCTATCCGGCTTTTCGTGGCTGCGGTCCTTCGGACTTGCTTTGCAACCACTACAATCCGGCGTAAGTTAAGCCTGTAGATTCGTCAATTCCCATCATAATATTCATGCATTGAACGGCGGCTCCGCTTGCTCCTTTGCCCAAATTGTCAAAGCGGCTTGTAAGAACCAGTCTTTCGTCGTTGCCACAGACAAAAATCTGCATGCTGTTTGTGCCGGCGAGTGTGTTTGCAGGGATAAAATTTTCCGTAAGAGTGCCTTTGCCCAAAAAATCTGCGCATTTTACAAACCGGCTGGAATTGTAATGTTCCTTAAAAACTTCTGTAAGTTGCTGGCCGTTGAGTTTTTTTTGTAACAGTCTTGTAAAAAGGCTTACTGTTACGGTCATGCCTTCAAAATAATCGCAGACATAAGGATTAAAAATCGGTTTGTATGAAAGTCCGCTTATTTTTTGCATTTCCGGAAGGTGTTTGTGTTCTTGTGTGAGCGCATAAAGACGAGGAGATTTTAATTCCGGATTGCGGTCTGTAGATTCGTACTGGGCGATTGCTTTTTTTCCTGCTCCTGAGTATCCCGACACTGCATGGCAGACAACTGGATAATCTGGAGCGATTATTCCGTTTTTGATAAGCGGATAAACGAGAGAAATAAAACCGGAAGCGTAGCAGCCTGGAACGGCAACCCTGTTTGAAGTTTCGATTTTCTGGCGATGTTCCTTTGAAAGTTCTGGAAAACCGTAAGCCCAATCCGGGTTTGTGCGGTGAGCTGTTGAAGCGTCTAAAATACGGGTTTTTGGGTTTGTGCAAAGATTTGCGGCCTCGATTGCGGCTGCGTCTGGCAGACAGAGGAACGTAAAGTCGGAAGCGTTTATCATTTTTGCACGTTCTTGAGGATCCTTGCGTTTTTCCTCATCGATTAAAAGAATTTCGATGTCGCTGCGTTTTTCAAAACGTTCATAAATTTTAAGACCAGTTGTGCCGTCTTTGCCGTCAATAAAAACTTTGTAAGCCATTTTTTTTCGTCTCCAAAATTATTTGCGTTAGGGGTTGGAGTGGCCGCAAAGCGGGTGCAAAGCACCGATAGCCACGGAAGACCCGACTTTTGGCTGTAAAGCCAAAAGTAACGCCCGGATTTCTTTAAATATATATTTTTTGGCCGATAATTACGATATGAAACACAGAACTTTTTGGATATTTTTTTTGATGGCTCTTTTTATGACGTCAGATACCGAAATTTTTGCTCAGGCGCAGGCTGTAAAATTGCATTATTCGGGAAAAGGCGGATATTCGCTTGTGGAACGGACAAACTTGCGCCGTTATGTGAACGGAAAATATGTCGGTTTGACGAGCAGGGAAGTGCGTTCTTTTGTGAGTCCGAGTGAGCCTCCGTTGATGCGTTTTAAGGCAAAAGGTTCTGTTTACGAAAATGACCAGTGGTATGACGGAAGTTTTTATGTTATGGAAGAAACTTTGCGTAATTCTCAGGCTGCTGGAGCAGGAATTCACGAAGCGGTTCAGTCGGTTTTTCATATTTCTAAAAACGGGCAGCTTACAATGTACAAGGATAACGGTTATCCGAGTTTTAGAAGTTTTCCGGCTTATACTGCGGAAAAGGTGAGTGTTGGAGAAAGTTGGAAGGCTGTGGCGGAACGTTCGGTTGATCCGCTCAATAAAGGTGTTTTTACAAAAATTCCGATGCAGGTTCTTTATACTTTTTCTGGCGCAGAAACTTATAAAGGACAGGCGGTTTATAGAATTAAGGCAATTTGGCAGACTTATTATGATGCGCAAAACCGCGATTTTGGAGGAGATCCTTCGCTGCAAAAGGCGCGTGGCGGGCACAAGGCGGATATTATTGTTTTGCAGGAAACTGGTGAGCCGATTTTGACTATTGATAATGTTGACGAAACTTTTTTTTGGATTGATGGAACTCAGGTAAATTTTAAAGGAACGATTACGCTTTTTACGGAATTTCCGCCGGCATTTGACTCTCAGAGAATTATGGCGGCGTTAAACCGTGTAGCGACGGTTAAGAACGGACAAAACGGAACGGATAAAAAAAATTCTGGAACGGAAAAATTTGGTTCTGACGGAACTGTGATTGGTTCTGACAAAAAACTTTCGACTGAAAAGTCTGAAAAAGTTGCATCTGCCGAAAAAACTACAAAATCGCCGGCAAAAACTGGACAAAGTGCAGAAAAAATTGGTTCTGACAAAAAAACTGGAGCGGGCGCGGTTAAAACAGAAAAATTTGTGCCAGATGAGATTTTTGATAATTTTGATAAAAAAGAAACGGTTGCAGAAAATACAAAAAATACAGTTTCTGGTGGAAAAACTGTTCTCGAAAAGGTTGATGACGTTTTGCCAAAAAACAATATTGTTGCGGAAGAGGTTTCGGCAGGAATCCGCCTGAGCATTCGTGACATTAAATTTGCTCCGGACAGTGCGCAGATTTTGTCTGGAGAAAGTGAGCGGCTTGACGAAATTGCAGAGGTTTTAAAAATGGCTCCAAATGCGCAGCTTCTGGTTGAAGGCCATACTGCAAGCGTTGGAAAACCAGCTGGCGAACAAAAACTTTCTGAACAGCGCGCTCATAAAATTGCGGAAGAACTCAAGGCGCGTGGTGTAAAAGCTGGAGCGTTTATTTGCCGTGGATTTGGCGGAACAAAACCTGTTGCTTCTAACGAAACAAACGAAGGCAGGGCGCAAAACCGCCGCGTTGAAATTACGATTTTAAAATAAAATTTGGTTTGGAATTACGGCAAAGTCCAGATTTCGTTTTTGTGAATTGTTCCGAGAGCGTGTGCTGCTTGAACTATGTCTTGGCCGTTTTGAGCGAGCATAAAGCTTTTGAGGTCGATTGAAAAACGGTTCATAGAAAAATGCTGAAATACAAAAACTTTTTTCCATTCTTCTGGAGCAGAACAGTAAGCTTTTATGAGCTCGTTTTTGTATTCGGTAAAAATGCCGTTTTTTTTGAGTTCGCTGTAGCCGACAAGAAAAATTTCTGGTTTTTCGGCTTCGGTTTGCGCAGCACGGCAGAGGGAAATGTGAAGTTCTGCGGTTTTTTGAGCCATGTAAACCTGACTTTCTAAAATCAGTTTTTGGATTTTTTCGTCGCCATTGCTCAAAAGAAATTTTATGTGCTTTGTTTTTGCCGTGTGAACTGGCGTTTTATTTAAAATTATCGCGTTTTTGCGGAAATCAGTATTGAATTCGGGATTTTTTTGAAAAAAACTTGTCGCTATTTTTCCGCTTTGACCGACAAGGTATTTTTGATTTTTGGACAACTGCTCGTCTTTTCCGGGATTGTCGCCGATTACAATCAGCCGAATTTGGCTTTGTTCTGTAATTTCGTCGAGCGCGTTGTTGTAAACGACTGAATTTTCGATAGGATAATCTGGAGTGTCTTTTTGCGCTGCGTTTTTTTGAAGCGGAATTAGAATTGAAGAGAATTCTTCTGAAAGTTTTTTGCAGTAAGTGCGAAAATCGTTGCGAAAATTTGAAAAAATATTAAATTGTCCAGTTGTCATTTTTTTATGATAACTGGAATTTTGAGTTTTGTGTATTGGCCTGGAATTTGAAAGGTAAAAAACCGAAAAAGTAAATTTTACGCCGGATGCGGCGGCCGGAGTTGCCGGAGGCAATGAGCGTGAGCGAAGCCAGAGCAGCCGGTTTTTGGGAAAATTTTACGGAAAAGGCGAGGCTAAACTGCGAAAAAAAATGCCGTCCAAAATAAAATAAGGTTAAGAAGTAAAAACTTGTATGTTTTTTTTGGTGAATTACCTATCATTTTTATTAAAAATTGATTAAAATGTGGCGAGTTTTGTTATTTTTAAGTAAGTAGTTTTTTATGATTTTGAACATTTTTGCTCAGGTTTTTGGTTTTGTTGGCTCGCTGTGTCTTTTGCTTTTTGGAATGAATATGCTTTCCGACGGGATTCAGAAAGGTGCGGGAAGTAATTTACAGAAGTTGCTTGGAAAAATTGCAGGAAACAGATTTACGGCGGTTTTGACCGGAATTGGCGTTACGGCGATTATTCAGTCGTCTGGTGCTACTACCGTAATGGTTGTGAGTTTTGTCAATGCGGAAATGCTTACGCTCAAACAGGCGATTGGTGTAATTTTTGGTGCAAACATTGGTACGACTGTTACTGCCTGGATTGTTTCGCTTTTCGGATTCAGTTTTTCGATTGCTGATGCGGCAATTCCGCTTTTTGGAATTGGTTTTCTTTTAAAACGCATGAAAAAATTCAAGATTCACAATTTTGCAGATTGTTTTATGGGATTTGCAATTTTGTTTATGGGTCTTGACCTTCTTCAAAAAACCTTGACCTTGACTTCTGAGTCGGCGGCAGTTTTGCAGCATCTTACGAATTTGGGAATTGGCGGACTTTTGCTCGGTGTTTTTATCGGAGCAACGGTTACGGCTTTTATACATTCGTCTTCGGCTATGACAGCGATTGTTCTTACAATGGCGGCAAATAACTTTTTAACCTGGGAACTTTCGGCTGCCTTGGTTTTGGGAAGTAATATTGGTTCGACGATTGATGCTGTTATGTCGGCTTTTGGTGCTACGACCAATGCAAAACGTACGGCGCTTGTGCATGTTATGTTCAACGTTGTGGGAACTGTAATTGTTCTGTGCTTCTTTAAACCTTTCTTAAGTCTTGTTGATATGATTGTTCCTGGAACTCCAGCTTCAAATATTACAACTCATATTGCAATGCTCCATACGATTTTTAACGTTTGTTCTACGTTGATTTTCCTTCCTTTTGTCGATCAGATTGCATTTCTTGCAACTAAAATTATTAAAACCACTCCAGAAGAAAACAATTCTCATTATAGATTTCCAGCAATTTTGCCTAACAGCCACGTTTCGGCAGATGTTTACCTTTTTCAGATTCAGAAAGAAATTTCAAAAATGTCTGCAAAAATAATGGAAATGTTCGATATTATTTCGAATACACTTGCGAGCGCAGGCAGAAATCCTCAGGAAGTTGAGGTTGAAAAGTCGGTTGATTTGGTTCAGCAGCTGGAAGAATATATTGACGAAATGAACGAAGCAATCACTCACTTTTTGCAGCATGTTTCTCGACTACCGAATGCAAACCATGAAGACAGGATTCATTTTTTGCGTTTAATGACGATTACAGATACTCTTGAAAGTTTGAGTGATGAAAATTCTTCGATAATGTACACGCTCAAAAAGTACATTGAAAGCGAAAGTTTTAATTTTGTTTCAGACCAGACAAAAAAAATCTGTGGTTATCTTGAATCGGTTCGCCTGTTCTATGAACGTGTTTGTGTAAACTTTACGATTGGCATGACGGGTGAACAGAAGTACGAATACGAAAAACTCGAAGACGAAATTGACCGTACAAAGAAGAGTTTAAAATACGAAAGTCGCAAACGAATTGAATCAGGAAGCGATGTAAAAGCAGAACTTGCTTATATTGACCTGGTAAGAAAAATTGAAAAAGCTGGCGACTGCATCTACACTATAGTTCAAGCTATCTAAAAAAATGTCCGCAAAAAAATGCGGACATTTTTTTGCGGACACAAATAAAATCAATTCAAATTTTATTCTGAAAATTCTGCAACAAGTTGTGTTACGGTCTGCTTTGCGTCTCCGTAAAGCATTACTGTGTTGTCGTTTGTAAAGAGTGGATTTTCTACGCCAGAAAAACCTGTTCCTCTTCCGCGCTTGAGGACAAAGACTGTACGCGCTTCGTGAGCATTTACAATCGGCATTCCGTAGAGTGGACTTGATTTATCGTTGATTGCGTCTGGATTTACTACGTCGTTTGCGCCGATTACGATTGCAACATCAACATTGTTCATTTGAGCGTTCATTTCGTCTGCGGTTTTTAACTGCTCGTACGGAACATTGGCTTCTGCCAAAAGAACATTCATATGACCAGGCATTCGTCCTGCAACTGGATGAATCGCAAAATTTACTTCTGCGCCGTTTGCCTCAAGTTTGTCGCAAAGCTCTTTTACTGCGTGCTGAGCTTGGGCAACCGCCATTCCGTAGCCTGGAACAATTACAACGTTTTTAGCAGCTTCGAGAATAAGATAAGCGTCTTCGACAGACATGGCTTTTGGTTCTTTTACAGGACCATTGCCAGCCTTCTTTTTTGCTCCGCCAAAACTTTTGAATAAAAGACTTGAGAAAGTGCGGTTCATGGCTTTGCACATAATCAAAGTTAAAATTAAGCCGGAAGCACCGACAAGACAGCCGGAAACAACGAGAACTGTGTTGTTGATTGCAAAACCGGCAAAAGCCGCCGCAAGACCAGAAAGTGCGTTCAAGAACGAAATAATAACCGGCATATCACCGCCACCGATTGGAATTACCATCGTAAAGCCAAGAATCAAAAAGGCTGCGCTCGAAACGATAATTCCCAGTTGACCAACATTCAAACTTTCACAAACCGCCACACTGTCAAAAAACGAATACGACACAATTGCTGCAAGTCCAATTACGCACAAAACCGCATTTACCGCATTTTTTGCAGGAATTTTCCAGCCCTTAAAAGTCATTTTTCCGCTCAGTTTGCCCCAGGCAACAAGCGAACCTGTAAATGCAACTGCGCCGATTGCAATTGTAAGACCGAGAGAAATCGCTGTAAAACTGTCGCCTTTTTTTTGGCAGAGATACTGCGTTAAAGCAACTAAAAATGAAGAAAGACCGCCAAAACCGTTGAACAAAGCAACAAGTTCCGGCATTCCCGTCATCTGAACTTTTTTAGACCAGATTGCGCCGATTATTGTTCCTAAGAGAATTGCGACTGCGATCCAAACATATCCGTTTGCCAGCCAGTTTGCCGAATTCCACGAACCTAGAACCTCGTTTTCGCACAGAACCGTAATTACAGCAATTAACATGCCGACAGAAGAAAGAAGGTTTCCTTTTCGTGCAGTCGGAGTTTTTCCCATAAGTTTGATTCCGCGGATAAAGAAAATACACGAAATCATATACAAAATTTTAATAAATATATCGTTCATCAATTTCTCCTAAAATGTAAATCATTACGAAGCAATGAAGGTTGAATTTATTTTTTAGAATCGTCCTTTTTCTTGAACATTCCGAGCATGCGGTCAGTAACCATGTATCCACCGATTACGTTGATAGTTGCAAAAACAATCGCCAGAAAACCCAAGATTGCACCAAGTTTTCCACCGGCTTTAACAGCAACCGCCGTAATGCTCACCGCTCCGACAACAGTAATTCCTGAAATTGCGTTAGTTCCCGACATAAGCGGTGTATGAAGCTGGCTTGGAACTTTAGCAATAAGTTCGAGTCCCAAAAAAGCCGCAATTACGAAAACAAAAATAAGCATTATATCCATAATTTTCTCCAGTTAAAAATATAAAAAAGCAGGGGAAAAGCCTTTCCCCTGCGCCACACTTCGTTGTGGCGACACCCCATTCTCCTAAGGGCTGCGCCCTTAAAATCCTGCTGGCTTTATCAAAAGTGGAAAAACTGCCACAAAATTTTAGTTCTTAAATCTTTCGTGGATAATTTTTCCGCCCTGTGTTAACAGACACCCTTTCATTATTTCGTCTTCGAGGTTTACGTTAAATTCTTTTGTTTCTTTGTCGTAAAAATGTGTAAGGAAGGCCGTTATGTTTCCTGAGAACATTTTTGACGCATCGTAAGGAACCTGTCGTTCGAGCATGTCGCCGGACATAATCGTCACGCCGTTTTCTGTTATGACATTTTCAAAAAGTTTAGAACCTTCAACATTTCCGCCAGTTGAGCAAGCCATATCAACAACGATTGAACCTGGCATCATACGGTCAAGAACGTTTTTTTCGATAAGACGAGGTGCTTTGCGGCCAAAAACTTTTGCCGTCGTAATAACGATGTTTGATTTTTCGCAAATTTTTGCCTGCGCTTCTTTCTGCTTTGCAATCTGTTCAGGAGTAAGTTCTTTTGCATAACCCTGAGCAGTTTGTCCCATTTCTCCAAGGTCGATTTTTAAGAATGACGCTCCGAGGGATTTTACCTGTTCTTCGACAACAGGACGGGTGTCAAAGGCGTCAACGCGTGCTCCAAGTCGCTTTGCCGTTGCAATTGCCTGCAAACCTGCAACTCCGACACCGATTACAAAAACACGCGCAGGATTGATTGTTCCTGCCGGAGTTACCATCATTGGGAGGGCTTTTGGCAGGTGGGAAGCCGCGTTCAAAACGGCAACATAGCCTGCAAGAGAAGTTTGCGAAGACTGAACGTCCATTTTTTGTGCAAGGGTTGTGCGCGGAATCATTTCGAGAGAAACGGCTTGAACACCTTGAGAAGCAAATTCGTTAAGGAGTTCTTTTTGATTGAACGGATCCATGTAACTTAAATGCAACGAATCTTTTTGAATGCCTTTTATGCTTTCTGGCTTCATAATGCGGACGATAATCTGCGAATCTGAATATGCGTTTTCTTCAGAATCGACAATTTGCGCACCAGCATTTTTGTACGCTTCATCGCTAAAACCACTTTTTAAACCTGCTTTAGAAACCACTTTGATTTCAAAACCCATTGAAATAAGTTTTTTTACATCGTCGGGAATAAGTGAAACACGTGTTTCTCTTTCGTCTTTTTCCCGACAGACAAGAACTTTTTTCATAAAACTATGCACTCCTTTTTAATTGGAATTTTTTTGCACAGCAAAAGCAAATTGCCAAAATGTGCTGTTTTTTTGAATAAACTATTTTAATTTTAAGGCTGAATTTAAAAACACGCAAATTTGAAGATATAAAATTCGTGAACGGGTAAGCAGTAAAATATAATTCCCTATAAAAAAGGTTTCCAATCAGAATGTTTTACCTGCTCTTGATGAGATGAAGAAACTGATGTAGAACATTAACCTATCAGCTCGTAATCTT
>NZ_DAVZIU010000006.1:0-88783 GCF_052273165.1 Treponema berlinense
TGATTGAAGATGATTTTAAAGTATGTCTTTCGATTGATTTTTAGTGGAGGCAGATTTGATTTATATAACCGGTGATACACATAATACGCTTGATATGTCAAACGTCTCAGGAAAGCATATAAGATTCTGTTGCAAAAATTTACAGGCAGATTATAAAAGGATTTCTACAGTAATAATTCTTGGAGATTTTGGACTCCCCTGGTATAAATGCCCTGTTGATGAAAATGGAATCCAACCAACGAACCCGACAGAAAAATATCTTCTCAAATGGTATAAGAGTAAGCCTTTTACAATTCTTGCTGTTATGGGAAATCATGATAATTACGATATGATAGCAAACTTGCCAGAAGTTGAAATGTTTGACGGTATGGTATTTAAAGTCAGCGAAAATATCTTTTATCTCAAACGAGGGGAAGTTTACAAGATTGAAGGTAAAAGCTTTCTTGTTTTGGGTGGTGCAATGAGTGATGATAAGGTTTACCGTACACCACATGAATCCTGGTGGAAGCAGGAAGAATTGAGCCTTGAGGAAAAAGAGCATTGCATTGAAAAGATTAAACAGTACGGCTGTAGTTTTGATTATGTGCTTTCACATACAGGACCAAGAAAAGGAATTTCTGTTTTTGATGATTCTGAAATAAAAGATACGACGGTTGCTTTTAATGATGAGGTTGAAGCCATGATTTCTTATAAGAAATGGTTCTTTGGCCACTGGCACAGCGACTGGGGATTCAATAATTATGAGAACAGCAGGTTTGTTCCGCTTTATCATATGGGGATTGTTTTGTAATAAGAGGTGTTTTTTATGAATGAAACTGAACTGATTGAAAAGAAAGTAAGGTGGAATATTTCCAAGACAATGAGTTGTGTCTTTGTAAAGTTAAAATGGTGAATAACCACTTGCACCTTGCCACATTCTCATCGAGTTGTAAGCAATATCTCCAACACATACTTTCTTATATTTTGACTTGTCATCATTTGAATTATCGTGCCTGCCAAGTTCAGAAAATTTTTTAATACCATCATTGATAGTAACCGAAATCAATTCACAACCCGGCATACTTTCAACTCGTTCTGTAAAGCAATCCCCCAGCTCACGCTGTTCCCAAGCGTCGGTAAAGCCCTTAAATCTAATTGCCGGAGTGTCTGATTTTTTCGTCATTTTGCACAATTCATCATATTTTTCAGCCATTCTCTGCCACCTCTGCTTTTTAGATATTTTTCTTTTGCAAGGGCTTCTTGCTCTGTGTCAAAATATTCGGTATAAACTAATTTTACAGGCTTATGCACTTTTGTGTGTCTCGCACCGTTACCGTGCCTGACACCGCAATGACAGTTCTTTTAAAAATTCAACATTCAAAATATATAATATAACATTTTAAATAGTTTTTTAGCCAGAACAAAAAAAACGTCTTTTCCCCAAGGCTTGCGGCATTCTCCTGGCAAGTACATCCAAATCATTCTGACAGTACATCGGAAAGATTTTGATATACTTTTTAGAAAGTTTTATTATACTTTCAGCAAATTTTTATTGACAATTAACCGAAAGTCACGGATGAGGAAGTTTCCAAGGCGGAGCACTGGATGAACAATTATCCAAGACGGATTCACGGCGGAAAAACTCCTGCCATGATATATATAAAATGTTGTAATTTCTGACAGAAAACCGGGGAATTATTCTTTACAAGGTACAATAAAATTCGTGAACTTAGCCCGGATCGGAACGGCGCGGAGCGTTCAAAAGGCGGAAAAATTTCCGGCTTTTGAATGGAGCGAAAGCGGAACCGTGAAGAGCCGGTTAGAGCGAAAAATGTGCTCCATAAATTTAAGAAAATAAAACTTTCGTAATTTGAAATTTGACTTTATAATTTTAATATGGAAATAAATCAGAACATAGCCGAATACTATGATGAGTTATATCCTGTTACTGAAGAACAAAAAGTGTTTTATCAAAAAAAAATGATTCTGTTCAAAAAACCGGTTAAATTTTTGCAGATTGGCTGCGGTTCGGGAACATTTGAACATAATCTTGCACGGGAAGGTTCGGACGTTACGGGAATTGAAACTTCTCAGGAACTTTTGGAAAGTGCAAACCGGAAAAGGCGGACTCAGTTAATGGCTGTCCGTTATTTTTCGATGTCATCGCTGGAAATGACCCGTTTTCTGGGCAAAAAATTTTACAATATTATTTCGATTTTAAATGGCAGAATTATTTTTACTCATGACAAAACTTTAATGAAAAAGTTTTTTTTTGATTGTCGACAATTGGTTTCCGAAAACGGTTTTTTGATTCTTGAATTGCCAAATTTTGAAAATTATTCTGAATTTGAAAAAATTGAATTTCCAGTTCGGGAAAGCATTCGTTCGAGTTTAAAATCTGTAATCGAAAAACGTGGCGAAAAATTTTATCTTGAACAGGTTTTGACGAACAGCAATGACAAAAAACTGGTTGTAACCCAGGATGCGCCGGTTTACCTTTTAAAACCTTCCGAAATTGAAAGTTTTGCGCTCGAAGCTGGCTTTTCTAAGGTTGAATTGTACAGCGATTTTGCTGAAAATCCATTTGCAGAAAAAAGCCAGAGAGTTGTTGCCGTTGTAAGCTAGTTGATTTTCCAGCGGTTTGAATTTTCTTTTTCAAACCGTTTTGCTGGAATTTCGAGAATGCGGCCGTCTTCGCCGAGCATTTTTATCATTTTTGTAAGCGGATTTACGTCTGTGATTTTGAACTGGGTTCCGTCGTAAAAAACATGAACACCTTCGTTTGGCAAGGTTTTTCTTGCTTCCGAATACCAGTTGAATTCGTAACTCAGACAGCACAAAAGTCTTCCGCACTGTCCGCTGATTTTCATGGAATTTAGGGAAAGCCCCTGTTCTTTTGCCATTTTGATTGAAACTGGAGCGAGTTTGTCGCTTACGCAGTGGCAGCAGCAAGGTCTTCCGCAAACTCCCAGTCCGCCAGTAATTCTAGTTTCGTCGCGTACACCAATCTGTCTTAATTCAATGCGCATTTTAAAAATGCTTACAAGGTCTTTTACAAGTTCGCGGAAATCTACGCGGTTTTCGCTCGAAAAAAAGAAAAGAGCCTTTGATTCTTCCAGGAGAAAGTGCACGGAAACAAGTTTCATATCAAGTTTGTGGAGAGCAACTTTTTCCCGGAAGGTTTTAAATGCAGATTCTTCTTTTTCTGCTAGTTCCTCGTATTTTTTTAAATCTGCGTCTGTTGCTTTTCGCTCTACGGTTACAATGTCTGACGGTTTAATGCCGATTGGGCGGTCTGCTTTTCCTAAAACTGTTGCAAGGTCTTTGCCGTAGCGCGTTGGGATTATGATGGCATCGCCTTTTTTTAGTTCTGGGAATTTTTTTGGAACAGAACAGTACACACCTTCGCTCGAATATTCCAATTTTGCAAGGTAAAGCGGTTTTGGGTAAACAAAATTTTCGTCTGTTCCGCTAGTGTTTTTGCGAATGTCCGAATCTTCCAATGTGGCAAGGTTTTCGCTTTCGTCATCTATATCGTTTTCAAAAATGTCGCTCATTTTTTCCTCCAGAATTTTAATCGGCAAGTAAATCTACGATTAGCCCGTTTAATTCTTCAATTTTTGCAAGTATATTCAGGTTTTTTCTGTGGTTGTAAATTATGTCGTTTGTAAGAGTTTCAAGTTTTTCGTTTATAACCTGAATTTGCACAAAATATGCTGGTTTTCCTGTTTTTGTGTCAATCAGCGGAAAACCCCGTTTTTTTCGTTTATAAATCAGAACTTCATAATTGTTTCGGGTTACATATTTCATAAAGTTGCTGAGTTTTTTTCGGTAATTCTCGATTTGCTCCAAACTTTGATCTGAAGCGAGTTTATCTCCAGCAGAGTCCAATTCGTCTTTTAAAAAAACAACGGCCTCTTCAATTTCCATTCCCGCAAGCTCTATTGGAAGACCTTCGCTTGCAAGATTGAATTCTTCCTGTTTTTTTTGAAGGGAATTTGCAAAAACACTTTTTTTTGTCGTTGCCGTTTTTGAATTTTTACCAGCTTCTCTGGCTTTTTGTCTTGCGGCTTCTTGAGTTGCTGCAAAATAAAGTGACTGATTTTTTATTGCGTCGATTCCAGCCATTTAAATAACCTTGCTGCGAATTGCCTGCTGATCCAAATATTGCCTGCTTGAAGCCTTGAATTCTTCTTCGTTGCTGAGAGAAATGCAATGTCCGTTAAAGATTACATCTTCTTCAATTTGAAGACTTTTTGTCATAATGTCGCCAATAACTACGGAATTTGAAAGAAGTTTGATTCCTTTTGGAGCGGTTATGTCGCCAAGAACGATTCCGCCGACAACAATTGATGAAGCCGTTATATTGCCTTGAATTTTCGCACGTTCTCCAATTATTATGTTTCCAGGACTTTCGATTTTTCCTTTTATATCTCCATCAACTCGAATAAATCCATTTATCTTTATATCCCCTGAAACAAATGAACCAGGACCAATGAGTGTATTGATTGAAATATCGTCGGAAGTGAATGCCATTTTATTTTGAAAATTTTACGTTTACGTATTTTGCAGGATCTACTACATCCGAACCAATGTGGATTTCGTAGTGAAGATGAGGACCTGTTGTAATTCCAGTGTTACCGATTGTTCCGATAATCTGTCTTTGCGAAACAAATTCTCCTTTTTTTACGCGCGCTGTCTGCATATGGCAATAGCGTGTGTAAATTCCGTGTTTGTGCTTGATGATTACAAAGTTTCCAAAACTGAAATCATAACCTACAGAAACGACTTGTCCGTTTGCGGTTGCTACAATCGGGTCGCCACTGCGCCAGGTAGAAAGGTCAAGTCCTTTATGAATATACCATTGACCTGTAATTGGGTGCATATTCTGTCCAAAAGGCATGGAAACGTGTCCGATTCCTCCGCGGATTGGCCAGATGTTTGGAATATCTGTAAAAAGTGTGCCCTGGCTTTCGAGCATTTTTCCAATCTGTTCAATTGGCTGAACCGCATTTTCAAGATAAGAATTCAACTGGCGAATATCTGTTGCTTCTCTTGTTGAGCCTGTAACCTGACTTTTTGTGTCAAAAAGCGAAGAAAGGTCGGAGTCGTTCATTGACGCTTTTGAAACTGAGCTTGAGTTGTCAATTCCAAGGAGCGAAAGAGACTGCGAAAGTGATGACTGAAAACGCTTTGCTGTCTGTAAAAGATTGTTGTTTTCGTCACGAAGTTCGTCAAGGCTTGCAAGTGTCTGACGGTTTTCGTTCATTAAACGGCTTATTTCTGCGCTTGAACCAGCGGCCTGTCTGTTAAAATAAACAAATGAAGAAATAATTCCTACTATAAGCACGATTCCAAAGCAGAGCGCAAAGACATTCGTCTGGAAATTTACAACTTTGCTCTGCGAATGCGGAACAATCATGATTGTAAGCCTGCTGTCGCAAATCTTGAAAAACCTAACAAAAAAACGACCTGTCTTCGAAAAACCTGCTTTTAAAACAGACATAAAAGAAGAAGCGATGTTTTTTTCTATTTTTTTATAATGCCGAGTTTTAGCCATTTTTTCTCCGGTGATTGCATTTCATCATAAATTACTGAAACATTTAGGAACAGTTGTCCCCAAATATACCATTAACATTTTATCATAACAAAGCACTATAAATATGTCAATTTTAGCGCTGTTGTTGTGAAATAACGTCTTTTTAGCTGTCGCAAAATGCAATTTTTTTTCAAAGTCCCTTTAATTTGACAATATATAATTTCTCGTATATTCTATCGGTATAAAGTAGTTTACAGATTACTTGTTTTTTTGCAGGTGTCTGTCATATCATTTTCTATTTCGGAAGAAAAAGCCATGCAATTTTTTGATACTCATGCTCACATCGGGCTTATTTACGATGATCCTATTGAACAATTACGCGTTATTACTCAGGCACGCCTTGCTGGAGTTACACGCATCGTTTCTATCAATAATTCTCTGATTGATTTTAAAAAAGTTTACCAGACTTTAAAAGCAATTCCTGGAATTTATCATGCTGTCGGAGTTGCTCCTTCTGAAGTTACAACTCCAGGAAAAGATTGGATTGGTACTATCGAAGAAAGCCTTTCTCTGCCAAATGTTGTTGCTGTTGGCGAAACTGGTCTTGATTATTTTAAACAGTTTGGCGACAAACGCACTCAGATGGAACTTTTTATTACTCAGCTTGAACTTGCAGAAAAGCATCAGCTTCCTGTAATTATTCATAACCGCGATGCCGGAAAAGATATTTTTGATGTATTAAAGCACAGAATTCCTTCAAAAGGCGCAATTTTGCATTGTTATAGCGAAGATGCTCCTTTTGCAAAAAAATGTCTTGAAGCTGGATTTAACATTTATTTTTCTTTTGCAGGAAATTTGACTTATCGCAATGCAAGAAATTTGCATGAAACGGTTTTGAATATTCCTCAAGACAGAATTTTAATCGAAACAGAAAGTCCGTTCATGATTCCTGCCGAATTCCGCGAAAAAAAGCGCACGATGCCGGCTTATCTGCCTTCGACTGCAAAATTTCTTGCAGAAATGCTGGAAGTTCCTCTGGAAGATTTGAGTAAGCAGCTTTGGACAAACAGCTGTAAAGTTTTCAATTTGCCGGAATAAATGAGTTCGCTTTATCATCCTGTTTCTATCGGTTCTCTCTATTTAGACGGAAATATTTTTCTTGCACCTATGGCGGATTTTTCCGATGCAAGCTATCGAAGTATTTGTGCTGACTGTGGCATGGATTTTGGATATACGGAACTGATCAGTTCTGAAGCTTTGGTTCGGGACAATAAAAAAACTTTTGAGATGATGAGGCGCGCGCCGAACGAAAAGGCTTATGCTGTTCAGATTTTTGGTTCTTTGCCAGAAACTATGGCTCGTGCTGCGGAAATCGTCCATAAAGAAACTCGATGCGAATGTATTGATATAAATTGTGGTTGCCCAGTTCCTAAGGTTACAAAAACTGGAGCTGGAAGCGTTTTGACTCGTGAGCCGGAAAAACTCTATTCAATTACAAAAGCTGTTGTTCAGGCCGTTAATGTGCCAGTTTCTGTAAAAATTCGTACAGGTTGGGATTCAAAACACATAACTTTTAAGGAATGTGCTCAGGCGGCGATTGAAGCTGGAGCAAAAGCAATTACTTTGCATGGAAGAACAGCGGTTCAAGGTTATGGCGGAAGTGCCGACTGGAATTCAATCAAGGAACTTGTTGAATATGTTAATGGTAGAATTTCTGTTTTTGGAAATGGCGATGTAAAAACTCCTCAGGATGCACAACGCATGCTTACAGAAACAAAATGCGACGGAATAATGATTGGAAGAGCCGCACAGGGAAACCCTTTTATTTTTAAGCGAGTGCGAGAATTTCTGACAGAAGGCTCAATTTCTGAAATTTCAATGTCAGAAAGTCTGGCAATGGGATTTAAGGAAATGCAACTTTTGATTGATTCAATCGGTGAAAAAGCCGCTTGCCTAAAAATGCGTGGCCGTTTTAGCAACTATATAAAAGGTTTTGATGGAGCAAAAGAACTTCGCTTAAAAGTGATTGCCTGTTCAACCCAAACTGAGTTCAAAGAGGTTTTGCAGCAGTATCTGTAATGGCTAAATCTAAAAACTGTTTTTCATATGCTTTTGTTGGGTTGTAAAAAACTTTTTTTAATTTTAGAATAAATAGTTGTTATGGGGATTTTATCATTTTTAACTGACATTTTTGAATCGATTTTTATGGCCTCGTCCCCGGAAGTAAAGAAAAAACAGGCTTTGCATAAAATTGAACAGGAACTAAAGCTGATTCAGCCAGTGATTTTTAAAAACGGTTTTTTGCAACCGAATTTTGCCGAACTTTTTAGAATTCTCTTTGAAAATTCTAAAATTCTTGAAGAATTGCTTTCTCAGACAATTTGCAGCACAGACATAAAGCGAAAAACTTTTTACGAAGCACAGCTTTTGTTAACCGGGTTTTCTAACCTAAATCAGGAAAAACTCGAAAATCTGGACTTGGAAAAAAGAAAGCAGGAAGTCCTTGATTCGAATTTGCCGATGAACAGGGTTTTTGAAAACCAAAAGCATACCTTGGAATATCTTCTAAAAGAATTAAATTCACCAGAATTTTTAAAAATTGATGAAATTATTGCATCGCTGCAGCAGTTGAATGACATCTGTCAATTTAATTATTTGAATATAATTCACAATTTTGACCCGAATTATTCCGCTTTGATTTCCGATTATAAGGCGGATTTTTTCGCCTGCGTTCCAGAGGCAATGGCTGCTTCTCTTTTAGATTTTTATTATCTTACGGCGCATTTTAAAATAACCTCGTCGCTCGGACGGGCTGTTGTTGCTTTGACGGAAATATCCAGCGGCGGAAAAAGACTTGATTCTGCAAGCTCGGAAAAATATTTAGAAGCCTTAAAAAAAATGAATTCGATTCTTGTAAAATTTCTTAAGCCGGAAATTCAGTTAAAAGTGATTCGCCTTGCAAAAAAAGAACCCGAACTTGTTCCACAGGTTGCAGGATATAAGCCTGGTTCTCGCCATCGTTTTGCAGATTTTATGAAAGAAAAATTTGTTTCCGATGAGACGAGGATAAAAACCGAAATTAAGGACAGCACGATTTCGACAGATTTAAAAAAACTTTTTGAAGAAAATCCGCTTGAAGAACTTTTTGCTTATAATAGTCAGAACAGTGCGAATATACGATCTAATTGTACAAAATCATACAATTGGATTACGCCTTTACAAATTGAAAAAACGTTTGCAGTTCATTATTTTACGGATTCGATTCAAAATCTTCTTGAAGATATTGTAATTGAAGGTTTTTTTGAAAATCCGTTGATTAAAAAATCTTTTTCGGATGCGGTTTACAGTTGCGAAGAATGTGTAAAGGCTTTGGACGAATTTGACAGTTCGTTTAAACGTGAGGGGAAAAACGATCAGGCAGTTATCGAAGGTTTTATCCGTGACGGTCAGCGCAATGCGGATTTTGTAAAAAAACTAGAAGCAACTGTCGATAATATAAATGAACAGGCTTATGAAACTGTTCAAAATTTTGCATCGCAGTTCTTTGATTTGTACAAGCAGATTGGCGACCTTTTTATTGATTCAAAAAAAGTAAAACCAGATTTGTGTTCAAATATAAAAGTTTTGCTGGGCTCTTCACGAAACAGAGAAAATTCCAACAGGCTGGAAACTCAGCTGGAAAAATGGGCAATTTTTCTTGAAATAATGAAGAATTACGTTATAGTTGGAGAGGTCGAAAGAAAATGAGTCAAGATTTATCACATTCAGAGCTAACTCCAAGTTTAAATCCAGAATATGCTGAAATCGTCAGCCAGTATGAAAAGAAGATTTATGATTTAAAGACGCTTTTGGAAATTTCTCGTTCGCTTTGTTCGACAATTGAATTTTCACAATTGATTGAGTCAATCCTCTATACTTGCATGGGGCAGTTTAGGGTTTTGGGAGCTGGTGTTTTTGTTCCTGAGCCTTTGGATTCGGATTATTTTGTTTTGAACAGAAACTATAACGGTCTTGAACTTGACCCGAATGTAACTTATAGAATTTCAGTGTCTAATCCGCTTATAAATGTTATTACAAAAACTGACAGAGTTTTTACGATTGATGAATTAAAGGCGGAAGTTCCTGCCTATGCGGATTTAGAGCCGATTACTTCTTTAAAACCGTCATTGATTGTTCCTCTCGTTCAAAGAAATCATCTTGACGGAATTCTGGTGCTTGGCGAAAAAATTTCTTTGCCAGAAGAACAGGGCTACAGTTCGTACGAAAAGGAATTGATTTTGACAATTGCCTCTCTTGCTGCTGTTGCGATTTATAATTCAACTTTGCTCGAACGTTCTTCTACCGATATGATGACGCACTTAAAGCTGAAATATTTTTTCTACAATGTGCTTACGGACAAACTTGATGCCGCAATGGCGCAAAATTTGCCGCTTGCCGTAATTATGTTCGATATTGATTTTTTTAAAAGATTCAACGACACTTACGGTCATGCCTGCGGAGATTATGTTTTGCAGACAGTTGCAAAAATTATACGCTCCTGCATTCGTTCCTGCGATTTGGCAAGCCGTTACGGTGGAGAAGAATTTACCGTCATGCTGGACAAAACCGGAAAAGACGACGCGATGACTGTTGCGGAAAGAATCAGACGGCATGTTGAAGAATATGATTTTTGTTACGAAAATCAGCATGTAAAAGTTACGATTTCGATTGGCGTTACGGTTTTTGATTCTGAAAAAAATCTTGTTTCTTCGCCAAAGCAGCTTGTTGATCAGGCTGACCAGGCGCTTTATGTTTCAAAACGCAGCGGAAGAAACCGTGTGACTTTTGCGGACGAGAGACTTATTTCTGAAATTAAAATTACTGAATAAAAAATATGGCATCGATAATACGAAAACCTTTTAAATACAGTTTTAAAAATGCGACAATAATAATTGTTCTTATAAATGCAGGAATTTTTTTGCTTGAAAAAATGTTTCCGCAAATTCAATATTTTTGTTCACTTAACGTCTATACCTGTCTTGCATATAAGATGTTCTGGCAGCCTTTTACTTATATGTTCATACACGGAAGTTTTACTCATGTTTTGTTTAATATGATTGGACTTTTTTGTTTTGGACTTGCGGTTGAAAAGACAGTCGGCACAAAAGAATTTGTCTTGATGTATCTTTTGATTGGTTTTGCAGGCGGAATTTTTTCTTTGGCGGTTTATTATTTTTTTGGACTGTACAGAGTCTTTTTGATGGGCGCCAGCGGAGCGGTTTACGGAATTTTGCTTGCCTATGCGATTCTTTTTCCGAGAAGCACAATTTTTATTTGGGGATTGATTCCGGTTCCTGCGCCGATTTTGGTTCTTTCTTATGCTCTGATTGAATTTTTTGAACAGTTTTTCTCGTTTAGGGACGGAGTTGCTCATTCTGTTCATTTAGTAGGATTTGCATTTGCTTGGTTGTATTTTGTTGTAAGGTTTGGAATAAATCCGTTAAAAGTATGGAAAAACGCTTACCGTTAATTTTATTTTTTTCGATTTTTGTTTTTTTGAGCGTGAATTTGAATTCAGCCTTTGCCCAGAATTTAAATCAGGAGCAGAAAATTCAAATTCTTTTGTGGGCAGAAAAAGAAGCTTTTCCAGGTTTTGTTTGGAATGAAGAAGAAAAAAATCTTGATCTGGAAAAAAACGAAAACGCTCTTCCGGTAAACCGTTTAAAAAAAACTGCGCCTTTTTTTGTTCAAGGAATGCTTTACGGCTGGAAGGTTGAATATACGCCTTACGATAAAGCCCGCGGAGTTAAAGAATATTTGAATTTTGAGCCGATTCAAGAGCTTACGCAAAGCGAATTGAATTCTATTCAATATAAAAATTCAGCTTTTAAGGATGACAGGCTTTACTGTCGCGTTGAGTTTGATAGAAGTGAATTTCAGCAAAATCTTTATAAATCGTGGCAAACTGTAAAAAATCCGAGGATTCGTGGTGTTGGCTATGGAAAACTTCAAGACGGATTTGCTGGAATTGAGCAGGCTTGCGCAGAAGCAATAAAAAATGCAATTCGAGAATATTGGCGCTCACAAATAAAAAATAAACCAAAAGAAATAGAAAGCAGACTTTTAATCTGTTGTGCTCCAGTGATTGGTGTTGAAGCTGGCCGATATCGTGTTATGCTTGATTTTTTTATGGAAACCGATAAAATACTAAATTACGAAATGTTTTGAAACATAAAACTATCGGGGTTTGGGAGGAATTTAATAATGAAAAAAATTTGTGCCCTTGTAGCAGCAGTATTTTGTTTTTCTGCCGTTGCATTTGCAGACGAAATTGACGATCTTTTAAAACCAAAGCCGGATAACGGAATTGAGACAATTATTCCGGAAGATCAGCATGTTACAAATAAAACCGCCAAGGTTGAACTTCAATATACTCCGCTTACTGACGAAGTACGGCTGTTCTATACTTGTCATGCAGTAGCTTTTGATCAGGGCGAAGCAATGAATACAGCGCTTGCTGTTTTGAAAGATTTTCAGGATCAGTATGATTATTACGGATACAAATATATGAAACGCGATTCCGTAAAATACTACAAAGACGAAAAAACAGGCTTTAAGTGGGCTATGTATCAGTCTTACGTTAGATTTCAGCGTTAAATAAAAAACAAATTTTTTGAAAGAACTATGAGCTGGATTCCAAACGGAAACTGGCTCAAATTTTTTATACCGGCGTTGCTGGAAAATGGAATTAAAAATGGATATTCAGAATATTATTAAAAATCTTCACCCACTCGAAATAAAAGTTCTCTTAAAATATACAGAAAAAGATGAATTGAGTTCAGAAAAACTTCAAAAAGAGCTTGGCTACAAAGAAGGTCATGCCAATCAGGCTTTTAGCTGGCTTGGCGGAAAAGAACTTTTAAACGTTGAACGTCGTATTCCACATACTTTTTACGAAATTACGGATTTGGGACGCAATTTTGCAGAAAATGGCACCCCAGAAGAAAAAATCATTGCATATGTAAAAGACAATGGAGCAAAAACTCTTCCAGAAATTGCAGCTGGAACTGGTCTTGAACAGAGAGATGTTGGCTCTGCCTTTGGTCCGCTCTCAAAAGATGGCGTTTTAAAAATGAATGCTGAAAAAAAAGCCGAATATACAGGTGCTCAGACTCCTGCAAGAATTACGCTTGCCCGTGAAGTTCTTAAAAAGGCAGTTGGAGCAGAAAACGGTCAGCTGGAAAGTGCTTCTTTATCCGAAGAAGAAAAAAATGCAATTGCATCTTACGCAAAAAAACGCGGTGCGGCCGACAGTGCTTTTAGAATCATTGAACGCGAAACCGTAATTTATAAATTTACTCCAGCGATTGGAGAAGTTGTTGAAGCTCTTAAAAAAGCAGGAATTACCGGAAACGAAATTGGAGAACTTACTCCAAAAATGCTTGAAACAGGCGAGTGGAAAAAAGGCACATTCCGCGGTTATAACATTGCAATTCCGCCAGCACGCATTATTCCTGGACGCACAAACCCTTATGTGCAGTTTCTTGAACATGTAAAAGACAAGTTATGCTCGCTTGGTTTTGAAGAATATGACGGTCCGCTTGTAGAAACAGAATTCTGGAACGGTGATGCGCTTTTTATGCCTCAGTTCCACGCTGCCCGCGATATTCACGATGTTTACCGCATAAAAAATCCGACACATGCAAAATCAATAGAAGAACCTTGGCTTTCAAACGTTGCCGAAACTCACAAAAACGGTGGAAACACAGGAAGCCGTGGCTGGAATTATGATTTTGACCACGAATTTACGCGCCGTTTGGTTTTACGTTCGCAAGGAACCGTTCTTTCGGCTCATCAGTTGCACAAGGCAAAAGTTCCAGGAAAATATTTTGGTATTGCCCGCTGTTTCCGCTATGACAAGGTTGACGCAACCCATCTTTCTGACTTTTATCAGACAGAAGGAATTATTGCTGGAAATGATGTAAATTTGCGCACTTTGCTCGGCATGCTCGAAATGTTTGCAACAGAAGTTGCTGGCGCAACAGAAGTTAAATATGTTCCAGGATACTTTCCATTTACAGAACCTTCTGTAGAAGTTCATATCAAGCACCCTGTTTTGGGTTGGTTTGAGCTTGGCGGAGCAGGAATTTTTAGACCAGAAGTAACAAAAGCTCAGGGGCTTGACTGTCCGGTTCTTGCTTGGGGAATGGGAATTGACCGTATGGCTCTCATGGCGCTGGGATTGAACGATTTGCGTGAACTCTTCAGTGAAGATATAGAGGAAGTTCGTTTAAGAAAAGCAAAATTCTAGGCAAATTGAGAAGACTGTCTGGCTCGGACAGTCTTTTTTATTTTGCATATTGCAAAAGACTGAATTCGAGGGCTTTTTGGCAGATTCCAGATTCGCCGTTTTTGCAATAAGCGGTTACAAAGGGACGTCCGATTAAAATTTTGTCAGCACCGAAAGCCATGGCTGTTGCTACGTCGAGGGCTGTGCGGATTCCTCCGTCTACCCAGATTTTTTTTGTATAATTTTTTAGTTCTCTGCTGTGATTTTGCAAAAACTCGGCAGTTGAACCGATTCTGGTTTGAATGCGTCCACCGTGGTTTGAAATGTAGGCGGCATCTGGTTTGACCTGTTTAACGAGATCTATTCCGTCTTTGTCAAAAATGCCTTTTAAAACGAAGGGAATATTTTTTGAGTTCAAGAATTTTTGAATTTCCTGTAACTGCAAAGCGGATTTTTTTTCGAGCGGAACAAGATTTTGCATTGTTGCAATATTGTAAGAATCTATGTCTATTCCGATTGATTTTGCAAACGGCAGAACCATTTCGATATGTTCAAAAATTTTTTTGTTTTGAAAAGGTTTTATAAAGAAATTTGCCTTTGTATTTTTTTCGATTTGTTGAATTTTTTTTATGGCCTGTAGACCGAATATGATTTTGTCGTCTGGAAATCCGTCGCCTACGCAAAGTTCAATTCCGCTTTTATGGATTGCTGAAAAAATTGAACTGTAATATTCTTCTTCGCTGGAAAAACCGATGTTTTCTACTGCTCCAGTGATTGGTGCAAAAGCAATTTGAGGAATTCGTTCATTTACCGGACGTTCAATAAAATTTATAAAGACGAGAGGATTTTCTTTGCGGAGAACTTCCCAGCCGTCGCTGTTGAGACGAAAATTTATGTTTCTATTTACACCGCCCATGCCTGGAAGCTGGTCGATGCAGCCTGTTCCGTTGCAAATTCTGCAAAAGTGGCACTTAAATTTGTTCATTTTAGAAGAATTATAAGATAAATGAACAAATTGTAATATAGATTATGGAAAGTTTTGTATAAACTGACAACAAGGCGCGAAAAGTGAATGAAGTTTTGCGGAAAAATTTACCCCGGATTGTAACGGCGCCAGTTGCGAAGCAATGGAGCGAAAGCGGAACCGTGAAAAGCCGGTCGCGGTCGGAAAGTTGCGGTCTGATTTTTTAATGGAAAGACCAGGCTTTTTCTGGTTCAAAATCATTCTAAACTTCGATTTTTTTTTGCCGATAAATAAAAAGTAACTTTAAATGAAAATTCTCGTGGAGTTTTTTGATGAATAAAAATTTGAAAGTTTCGGCGGTTGTCGGATTTATTCTATATGCCATTGCTACTTTTTTCTGTATTTCGCTTTTATTTGTGCTTTTGGATTTTTGCGGGCTCGAAACGGTGCGTTTTTCTGCTTTGTGGCGTTTTGGAAAACTTTTTACGGGAGTTTACGGAATTTGTTCAGTTTTGATTCCTCTGTTTTTGCTGGTTGCGGCTTTTGAATGTTTTATGCGTTCATGGCACGTACGAAATGGAGTTGTTCTTGCCGGTTCTGTAATTCCGTTTTTTACTCTTGATGCGGTTGAACATATTTGCCGGATGCTTGTTGCAGAAAATTCGGGCGATGTGCTTGTAATGAAACTTTTGGTTGCGCTTGTGACTGGAGCGATTATTGTCGTTGTCGAATATCTGGTTCTTTCTATGATTGGCGATGTTATTGAAAACGCTGGCAAAAAAAACAAGGAAATTGATTTTGACGAGAATTCTGATGAAATTGGTGGAATTGAAGAATTTGCTCAAAAATACGAAAATTCCGGTTTAGCGGCTGAAAACTTTGACGCAAAAAAGGCCATTTTTGACGAAAAATCGGACGAAGTTCAACCCGATGCGAAAAACGAAGAACTTGAATCGGAAAAAGAACAAAATGCAGAAATTGAAAATTCTGGGGATGTGCCAGAAAAAGAGGAAAATGTTGGCTTTGAAATTCCAAAGAATTTGGAAAATGAAGAAAAAAACGAAGTTGAAGACGGTGAAATTTTAGAAAAATCAGAAATTGAAGAAAATCCTTTTGAGCATATTTTTGATGAGCAGGACGAAAATGAAGTTCAAAAACTAAAAATAGAAGATTCCGAAAAAAACGAAGAAAATTCTTTTGAGCCTGTCGAGGAAGAAATTCCTGTAAACGATGAAGATTTTGATTTGCCAGATTTGACTGACGATTTTATGAGCGACTCTGGTAAAACTGAAATTTCGGATTCTTTGGATGCAGATTTTCTGGAAAATTCTGACGGCGAAATTTTGGAAACTCCGGAAATTGCAGTTCCTGACGAAGAAAATTACGGTGAATTGGATAATCAGCCTTTTGAAGATTTTGATTATTCTTCGGAAGAGAAAAATGAAGAAGAAGTGGATGGCGAAATTCTTTCGGATGAAAACGAAACTGAGATTTTAGATGATGTAAAAGATTATTTTGATGCTGAAATTTTTGATGATGACGAAGATTTTGCGGAAAATGAAGCTGAAAATCTGCCAGTAATGCCAAAAAATTCAGAAATGGAAGAAAATTTCGAGAACGAAAATGCCGGTTTTGCGGAAAATGGGTCTGAAAACGAAGTTGAAAATTCTGACAGTGATACTGGTTTTGATGATAATTTTGACAAAGACGACGATGACGGTTTTGGCAACGATAATTTGGATTGCGAAAACGGCGGCGGCGACCTTTCAAGTTTTATTGAGCAGAGAAATAATAATTTTGCTTCGATTTTTGCAAAAATGGATAGCGACGCTAAAAAAAATCCAATGGTTGTACAAAAAAATCCTGATTTTGAAACTCAGCCTGAGAAAAAAAATGAATACTTATCGCAAAATGCGGAAAAAGCGGACGATGACGATTTTGACAGCACGTTTTCGGATTTTGAATTTAATCCGACGGCAAAACCTGTCGTAGACAGTAACGGTGTGCCGTTTGAAAAAAAGAATGCAATTCTCCGCGAAGAACCAACTTCTTCTTTGGCAAAAAATTCTTCTGCATTGTCGACTCAGAATTCTGCTTTGACAGTTGCAAAAACTCTGTCAGAAAATGCAGTTGAAAGCGAAAAAGTTCAGCCTGAAAAGCCGCAACCAAAGCTCAGAATTGCAGATTATAAAATTCCAGTCGAAGGAATTTTGCAAAAATATGATAACGGCGAATATTGGGTTGTAGATGCCGAAACAAAGAAGAAAGCCGCCGATCTGGCTCAGACTCTTGCCGAATTTAATATCGAAGTAAAGGTTACAGGAATCCGAAAAGGCCCTGTTGTAACGATGTTTGAAATTCTTCCAGCTCCAGGTGTAAATGTAAACAAAATTCGCTCTTTGCAGGACAATATTGCGCTCCGGCTTGCTGCAACTTCTGTCCGCATAGTTTCGCCAATTCCGGGAAAATCGGCAGTTGGAATCGAAATTCCGAACAAAAATCGTGCAGTTGTAAGTTTCCGTGAAATTATGGAACAGAAAAATCCGGCTTTTGAGAAGATGGCGATTCCTGTGATTTTGGGAAAAGACATTTCTGGCGAGCCTCGTTTAATCGATCTTGCAAAAACTCCGCATCTTCTGATTGCAGGTTCAACTGGTTCTGGAAAATCGGTTTGTGTAAATTCGCTTATTCTTTCGATTTTGTACAAACGCAATCCGAATCAGGTAAAATTGATTTTGATTGACCCGAAAGTCGTAGAATTAAAACTTTACAACGATATTCCGCATCTTTTAACTCCGGTAATTACCGAGCCAAAAAAAGCATTGCAGTCGCTTCAGTATTGTCTTTGCGAGATGGAACGCCGATACGCGCTTTTGGATAACATGGGAGTGCGCGATATTTCAAATTTTAACCGCCGCATAGAAGAACGGCATCTTATGCAGGAAAAACTGCCATATATTGTAGTAATTATTGATGAATTTGCAGATTTAATGGCAACGACAGGCCGCGAACTTGAATCAATAGTTGCACGGCTTACGGCAATGTCGCGTGCAGTTGGAATTCATCTTGTTTTGGCAACTCAGCGACCGTCAGTAAACGTAATCACCGGTCTTATAAAAGCAAATATTCCAAGCAGAATTGCATTTATGGTTGCAAGCCGTACGGATTCAAACATTATTATTGACCAGATTGGAGCCGAAAAACTTTTGGGAAAAGGCGATATGCTTTATGCTAGCGCAACAGATCCATTCCCAGTGCGAATCCAGGGAACTTTGGTTAGCGATGATGAAGTTGAAAAAGTCGTGGATTACGTAAAACAGTATGGAGAACCAGATTATATCGACGACGAAATTTTTGTTGAAGACGAAGATGAAGAAAATGACGGAAACCTTGGACTCTTTGGCGAAGGCGATGATCCTCTTTACGATAAGGCGCTAGAAATAGTAGTGCAGTCAGGAAAAGCAAGCGCCTCATATCTTCAGCGCAGGCTCAAAATCGGTTATAACCGTGCAGCCCGCCTCGTAGAAGAAATGGAAGAACGAGGAATCGTAGGCCCTCAAAACGGCTCAAAACCGCGCGAAGTAATCTATGTTCCATAAAATTTGGAGCACACCGCACTGTCTAACCGGCTTTTCAGGGTTCCGCTAACGCTCCATCCGCCACGGCGGACGCTTACGCCCTTCCAATCCGGGCTACAAGCCCGGTCGTGCGCTTTAGCGCACATAAAAAATAAACGGGTTTTGCGTAAGCAAAAGCCGCAGCATGCGCGAGCATGCAAGCATCCGGGCTACAAGCCCGGTCGTGCGCTTTTATATTTTCCTCAATGAAATGACAGGATTTTTTTTCTAGTTTATAATGTTTGGCGGTTGGGAGGTCTTTTTTATGACTGGGTATGACAAAATTGCTATTTTGCTTGCGGAATTGGGAAATGGCGCGCGCGAGGCTGTTCTTGAAAAGCTTAATTTTTCTTCTGAACAACTTAAAAAAATCAGTGTTGCTACTAAAAAACTTCGCAGTTATGACGGAAAAATTTACAACCCTAAAGATAAATCTCAGGTAAACAGAGAAGTTGCCGTTCTTGAAGAACTTAAAAGTTTTGGTGAGCTTCGTGGAATTTATAAGGATGTTCCGCATGGATTTATAAAAACTGCTGCTTCTGAAGAAGAAAAATTCAGGCAGTCGGTTATGGCAAATCCTGAGGCGATTGCTCAGGCTCTTGGAAAATGGTTAAAATCTGACGATTAAATTAAGGTAGCAGGGATAGGAAGGGGCGCGCAGCGCGTGTTTTTGCCTGCAAAAATACCGGAGGCGAAAGCCGTAGCCCTGGATAGCCCGGTTTTTGCGAACGCAAAAAGCTACCCAACATAAAAAAACGGTCAAAATGCAATGTGCGCTTTGACCGTTTTTTGTTTAGTTTTTTGCAGCAGATTTTTTAGTTGTTTTTTTTGCAGCCGTTTTTTTTGCCGCAACTTTTAAATTTGCTTCTGAAGGAATACAAATTACAACTGAATTGTCTGTGTTTGAAAAAGGCGCTGGAATATATTTGTCGGCTTTCCAGTCATTTTCCCAGCGGGTTCCGTCCATAAGATAGCGGTACTGGTATTCTTTTCCGGCATCGAGTTCGAGTGTTACAGAGAAAGAACCGTCTTTTGATTTTTTGAGGTGAGTTTCTGTTGAACTCCAGCTATTAAAATCTCCGGCAAGAGATACAGTTGTTGCATCCTGTGCGGCATCTTTTTCAACAATGAAAGTCACTTTGCATTTTGTTGCGTCTGCTGAATAAACTTTTTTTAATGCCATGACATTCTCCTTTAAAAGTATATTTACCCTAAAAACTTGCGTTTTACGGGGCATTTTAAAAACTATTTGCTATAAATTCATTTAAAAGTATACAACTTATTGTCCGACTTGCCAATAAATTATATATTAAAAAGTAAATAGATAAAAATAAAAAATTTCCGCCGATTTAACCTGAATTGCAGAGCGGAGACCAGTTTTTTTTGAGCTGGCAAATCTTGCTAAAATGGAGGCTCGGCTATGAGCAGTCTTTCTAACAAAAATCACTATTTATTTACATCTGAGTCGGTTGGCGAAGGTCATCCGGATAAACTTTGTGATCAGGTTTCTGATGCTGTTTTGGATTATTGTCTTTCGCTGGATCCTGATGTTCACGTTGCTTGTGAATCTTTTTCTACAACGGATTTTTTACTTGTTGGTGGCGAAATTGGTTTTCAGAATTACAAGGTAAATCCTAAAGAATTTAATGCAAGCATTGAAAAAATTGCACGTCAGGTTGCTGTTGATATTGGTTATACTTCGCCAGAAGTTGGCCTTGACGGCAGAAACTGTCTTTTTATGAACCGTCTTCACGCTCAGTCTGCGGACATAAATCAGGGCGTTGTCGGTAAAGGTCTTGATGAATACGAAGGTCAGCAGGGGGCTGGAGATCAGGGAATGATGTTTGGTTTTGCCTGCAATGAAACTCCATCGTTAATGCCTGCGCCTATTTATTATTCGCACCAGATTCTTTTAAAAGCAAATGAACTTCGTCATAACGGAGCAATTACCTGGCTTAGACCTGATGCAAAATCTCAGGTTACTGTTGAATACGATGAAAATCACAAGCCGGTTCGTGTTGACACGGTTGTTGTTTCTCATCAGCATGAGCCAGAAGTTGATTATGCGACAATTAAAGAAACTATTATCAACCAAATTGTAAAACCTGTTCTTGAACCAACTGGACTTTTGGACGCAAATACCAAATTTTTTATAAATCCGACTGGAAAATTTGTAATTGGCGGTCCAGATGGAGATTCTGGTTTAACCGGTCGAAAAATCATTGTTGATACTTACGGCGGAATGGGTCGTCATGGCGGCGGAGCTTTTTCTGGAAAAGATCCTTCTAAAGTTGACCGCTCGGCTGCTTATATGGCACGCTATATTGCAAAAAATGTTGTTGCCGCAGGACTTGCCGAAAGAGTAGAAGTTGAACTTGCATATGCAATTGGAGTTCCGTTCCCTGTTTCGATTCTTGTGGAAACTTTTGGAACTGAAAAGGCGGAGCGTTCAAAAATTGTTGCTGCCGTAGAGAAAATTTTTGATTGCACGCCGGCTGGAATTATCAAAACTTTGAATTTGAAACAGCCGATTTACAGAAAAACAGCGTCTTATGGACATTTTGGACGCGAAGGTTTCCCGTGGGAAAAAACAGACAAAGTTGAAGAACTAAAAAAAGAGGTGTTGCGTTAGCGCTGGGAGTGGCGGAGTTGTGGAGCGGTTGAGTTTGCGAAACTGCTCCGCAATGAGCGTAGCGAACCACGGACATAGCGACCTGGCAGAATGCCAGGGAACGCCAATAAAAAATGAAGTCAAAAACTGTTGAAATTGATTCGAGAATTACGCCACAAGCAAAACGGGACGCACATATTCATTATATTGTTGCTTTTTGCGGTGGTTTTTTGACGGTTTTTCCGCTGGAGAATATTGTAAAGAGTTTTGGTTCTTCTCAGACAACGCATTTGATTGAAATGGTGCGACTTTTGATTGGAAAAGACTGGTTTGAACTTGGACTTAGGTTTTTAGGCGTTTTGGTTTTTGCGATCCCGATTTTTTTTGTTACTTTTGCAAAAGAGCACTCAAAAATTAATGTAAAATATCTGGCTCTTTTGGTTGATGTGGCGATGGGCTTTTTAATGTGGCTTATGCCGACGAATTTGCCAAAGGTTGTTTATCTTTATCCTACTTTTTTTGCAATGTCGCTTCAGTGGAGCAGTTTTTCAGGAAGTTACGGTTATGCTGCTTCGACGAATTTTTGTACGAATAATTTTAAGCAGACAATCAGCGCATTGACGGAATATTTTTGTAACGGAAAAAGTGAATTTAAATTGAAGGCGCAGTTTTATGGCGCAGTTCTTGCAGGCTATTATCTTGGAATTTTTGCTGGATTTAAGCTTTTTGAAAAACTCGGAAATTTTTGTTTTACGCTGGTTACGATTCCTTGTGCGATAATTGCGATTTTGCTTGCGACTTTTCCAAAGGATTCTGCAAAATAGTTTTTGTGATTTTGTAAGGTTGAAAAAATGATTCTTTCAAAGCAGCAGATTGTTGAAATTATGGAACGTTTTAAGGTTCAAAATCCGAATCCAAAGAGCGAACTTGATTTTAAGAATCCGTTTACTTTGCTTGTTTCGGTGGTTTTGAGTGCTCAGGCAACCGACAAATCTGTAAATTTTTATACAAAACCGCTCTATGAAGTTGCCGACAGTCCTCAGAAAATTCTTGCTCTCGGCCAGGAAAAATTGATTGAGTTTATAAAACCCATCGGTTTATGGAAAAATAAATCTAAAAACATAATTGCTCTTTCTAAAAGACTGATTGAAGTTTTTGGCGGTATTGTTCCGGATTCCAGAGAAAAACTTATGTCTTTGCCGGGAGTTGGAAGAAAAACTGCGAATGTTGTTTTGAATGTGGTTTTTGGTCAAAATACAATGCCAGTCGACACTCATCTTCTGCGGATTTGTCCGAAGATTGGGCTTGCAGAAGGCACAACTCCGGAGCAGGTTGAAAATTCACTTTTAAAGAATATTCCTAGCGAATATTTGCAATATGCTCATCATTGGCTTTTGCTTCACGGTCGCTATGTGTGCACAGCTCGAAATCCAAAGTGCAATGAATGTTTGATAAGAGATTTGTGTCTTAACGGCAGCAGTCTTAAAGGCGATTGATTTTTGAATTGATAAATTATTGTAAAAAGTTTTAATATTTTTTGTTGGAGACATAATAGAAATGGAAGAAAACGTAATTGCGGAAGCAGCAAACGGTGCGATTGCGCTTGCAAATGGAACAGCAAATGAAGTAAAGTCGCTGTTCCATCTCGACGAACTGTCAGCTTATTTTACCTGGGCAAACCTTGCAAAAGTGATTACAAGCGTTGTGGCAATTCTTATTTTCTGGGTATTCTATCGCATAATCCGGCATTTTGTAAAAAAAACGGCTTCAAAAACTTTGCAGAAAAAAACAGTTTTGCTTATTGAAAAAGCGATCAGTTATTGTTTTTACGTTTTAATCGTAATGTATGTTCTCGGACTTTTTGGAATTAAATTGAGCGCAATCTGGGGTGCTGCGGGAATAGCTGGAGTTGCAATTGGTTTTGCGGCGCAAACTTCCGTAAGCAATTTGATTTCCGGTCTTTTTGTCGTTACCGACAAGGCAATGAAAATCGGCGATTTTATCGAAGTTGACGGAATTTCTGGAACGATTGACTCAATAGGAGTAATTTCTATAAAAATTCATACTGGCGACAATCAGCTTGTGCGAATTCCAAATTCAACAATCATCAACACAAAACTAAAAAATTATTCGGCTTTTCCGTACAGACGCTACACTTTTGAAACCAGTGTTGATTATGACAGCGATTTTGACAAGGTTATGGAAGTTGCAAAAACTGTTCCTGCACGCTGTCCGACTGTTGTGCTTGATAAACCAGAGTATTCTCCAAAAGTTCTTTGGACAACCCACGGAGCCAGTGGAGTGAATTTGAACATTATCGTTTGGAGCAAGAGAGAAGATTTTTTGCAGACGAAAAGCGATATTGCAATAAATACTTTAAAAGCTTTTAACGAAGCTCAAATCAATATTCCATTTAACCGTATGGACGTTGCAATTTTAAACGAAAAAAAATAGGAAGTGAATTGAATGCAAAGTCAGGCGAAACCAGTAAATCAGCTGTTCAGTAAGAATTTTCTCAATCGCTTAATTTGGCCTTTGGTTGCAGAGCAATTTTTGGCAATGACAATCGGTGCTTGTGATACAGTTATGGTTTCCTCTGTCGGAGAAGCTGGCGTTAGCGGAGTAAGTTTGATTGATCAACTTGGACAGCTTGTAATTCAGCTTTTTGCGGCATTTGCTACAGGTGGAGCGGTGGTTGCAAGCCAGTACCTCGGTCATAAGGAACAAAAAAAGGCCCAGGCTTCTGCAAAACAGCTCTTAAATTTGTGCGTGATTGCTGGAGCTTTTTTTATAGCGATATGTCTGCCTTTGCGCCGGATTATTTTGAACGGAATTTTTGGCGCTCTTGAACCGCAGATTATGGATAATGCTCTAACTTACTTTGTCTGGATTTTGTTTAGTTTTCCGATGCTTGGAATTTATAACAGTTGCGCCGCGTTGTGCCGGGCAATGGGAAACAGCAAAATAAGTTTAAAAGTCAGCCTTATAATGAATTTGACAAATATTGCCGGAAACGCGATTTTGATTTACGGAGCAAAAATTGGAGTTGCAGGAGCAGGAATTTCAACCCTCGTAAGCCGCGGAATTGCCGCCGTTGTAATGCTTTGCATTTTAAGCCAAAAAAAATGGCCGCTTTTTTTAGAAAAAATCTGGAAGCCGCAGTTTGATTTTACGCTCATGGGACGAATTTTAAAAATTGCAGTTCCGAGCGGAATTGAAAATTCTGTTTTTCATATCGGAAAAACACTTGTCTATTCGTTTATGTCCACTTTTGGAATTACGGTAATTGCTGCAAATGCAATTACAAATACAGTTGCAAGTTTTTCAAATATTCCAGGAAACGCAATCGGTCTTGCAAGCGTAACAATTGTCGGACAGTGCATTGGTGCTGGCGAAAAAGAACAGGCAAAATCTTATGGCCGAAAGATGATGCTTTTGTCTTATGGCGGAATGTTTGTTACGGCAATTGTGGTTTTTGGACTTGCACCATTTGTTACAAAAATTTTCAATTTGACGCCACAAGCTCAAAATTTGGCCGTGTTTGTAATTCGTGCTTGTATGGTTGCAAACATATTTTTCTGGCCAATGAGTTTTACAATGCCAAATATTCTTCGTGGAGCAGGCGATGCAAAGTACACAATGATAATTTCAAACATAAGCATGTGGCTTTTCCGCGTTCTTGGCAGTTTTTTGATTTCAAAATGGATTTTGCTCATTTATCCGGGAAACACACAATTTGCGTTTTTTGGTATTTGGATTGGAATGTTTTTGGACTGGATTTTCCGCGGAATTATGTTCTACGTGCGTTTTTGTGGCAAAAAATGGCTTGAAAAAAAAGTAATTTAAAAATTTTTGGAGCACAATTAGCGCAAAAGAAAAGTTTGTCAGTCAGAACCGTCCAGTTGTCGCAAAAACCGGCTTTCCAGGGTTCCGCTAACGCTCCATCCGCCAAAAAGCGGACTGCGCCCTTCCAATCCGGGCTGTAAGCCCGGACGTGCGCTAAAGCGCACACGAAAAAAAACGGGTTTTGCGTAAGCAAAAGCCGCAGCATGCGTGAGCATGCAAGCATCCAGGCTGCAAGCCCGGACGTGCGCTAAAAATTAGTTTTTCACATTTTTTGTTTTTTCGTGCTATAATTTTTTTATGCAAAAAATGTTTTATGATACGCGCACTTTGGATTGCGCCTGCCGGCAAAGATATGCTCTTTCCGAAGAAATTATGATGGAAAATGCTGCTGCTGCCCTTAAAGACGAAATTTGCTCTATCTCGCTTACCAGAAAAATTCAAAAAGTTTTGATTTTGTGCGGTAGTGGCAATAACGGAGCCGACGGCTATGCGCTTGCCAGACTGATTTCTAGTTCTTTTAAAACCTGTGTTTTTGAATGCAGCAAGCCTTCGTCTTCTCTTTGTGTTTTGCAGGCTGAACGCGCAAGGTTGTGCGGAGTTTCGGTTTTTGAAGCGGACAGTTTTTTTGCAGAAAATTTGGATTCGGTTGTTGTTGTAGACTGCATTTTTGGAAGCGGTTTTAAAGGTGGATTTACCGATCAAACAGGCGAAAAACTCATTAACCTTCTTGCTTTTGTAAATTCTTCAGAATGTTTAAAAATTGCCTGCGATGTTCCGACAGGACTTCATGCCGACGGAACTTTGGCGCAATCTGTTTTTAAGGCGGATGTTACTCTTACAATGGGAGCGCAAAAATTCTGTCTTTACAGTGACATGGCAAAAAATTTTACAGGAAAAATAAAGGTTTGCGAACTTGGTATTTCGAGAGAACTTTTTGAAAAATCTGCTGAAAATTTAGAAGAAAGAAAAAAAAATCTTTTTCTTCTTGAACAAAAAGATATGATTTTGCCGTACCGAACGGATAATCTTGTAAATAAAGGAAGCTTTGGAAACGCTTATATTGCATGTGGCGAAAAATCTGGGGCGAGCATTATTGCAGCAAATGCCTGTCTGAAATTTGGAGCAGGTCTTGTAACTCTTATTCGTCCAGATGAAAATTTTTCAAAAACTCCAATTCCCGGTCTTTCGATGGAATTTCTTGTAACAAATAATTTTGGACCACGAATTAGCGCGCTTTGCGTTGGAATGGGACTTGGCTATGACGAAAAAATCACTGAATTTTATGCAAAGTTTCTTTTGCATTCGCCAGATGTGCGTTGTGTGCTCGATGCAGATATTCTATATTCTCCACTGCTTCTTGAAATTTTGGAGCGGCGTCCAAAAGGCTGTGTTTTGACTCCTCATCCAAAAGAATTTTCCGAACTTCTGCGTCTTTGCGGTTTTGGAAATTACAGTGTCGATGAGTGTATTTTTCGGCGGGCGGAACTTGTCGAAAAGTTTTGTCGGCGTTTTCCAGAATCTGTTTTGGTTGCAAAAGGCGCAAATTCTGCTATCGGTGTGTTTACCGCAAAAGAAGATTTTAATCTTTTTATCGACAGTTTCGGTTCTCCGGCACTTGCAAAAGGTGGTAGCGGAGATGCACTTGCAGGAATGATTTGTGCGCTTTTGGCTCAAAATTACGAAGCAAAAGATGCCGCAATAACAGCCTGCCTTGCTCATTCTCTCGCTGCCTGCAAAATAAAAAATAATTTTGCTCTTACACCGATGGATTTAATTCAAAATATTGGAGAATTATAGAAAAATTGAACGCAAAACGTCTGGTTTTATTTTCTGCCTTTTTTTCCTGCTTCAATAAAATTCATATGGGCGCGGTCTTTTTTGCTTAGGCGTTTTTGACCTAAGTCCAGTGAATTTTCGTGTCTTCCATGAAAACGTTCGCCTTTTTTATCGAAAGAATTTTTCAATGATTCAATCCAGAGCGGAGTTTTTGGATTTGGATCGCCTTTTTTTACGTATTCGAGCCAGGTTTCTGGTTCAGAAACTTCAAATTTCATTTTTTCGCCCGTAAACGGATGGACAAATTCCAAAGTTCTAGCGTGAAGGCAAAGTCTGCCAAAATGGTCTGTTCTAGCCCTGTAATTTTCGTCTCCTGCAAGAGGATACCCTTTTGACGCAAGATGAGCTCGAATCTGGTTCTTTTTTCCAGTATCGAGCGAAAGTTCAAAAAGCGTATGTGTTGGGCCTGACTGCAAAATTTTATAATTTGTGCGTGCCGGAACAGTTTTTAAACGGCGGTTTTCGCCATAAGAGTCGGAATTGTTTTCGGATTCTCTTGGAACAAAGCCAACGTTGTGTGCGTTAAATGCAAGCTCGTCGTCGATTAAACCGCAATCCGGCAAGATAAGTTTTTTGCTACGCGGATTTTCTGCAACTGCGCGGTAAAGCCGTTCTGTTACCATTTGATGCCAGGTGTCCATAATTTTTTTCTGCGCATTTTCGGTAAGAGCAAAAATCATTACACCGGAAGTGTCGCGGTCAAGACGGTGGACAGCAAACGGTCTGTGCGAACTGCTGAAAGTTCCGTTTTTGTGCATAATTTCTTCGAGAATGTTTTGTGCCGTTCTGATTCGGCTTCCAGGATACGGAACGCTGAGCAAACCGGAAGGCTTGTTGATTACGCAGATTGTTTCGTCTGAATAAAGAATTTCAATTTTTTCGTGGCCAAAATCTTTTTTTGTTTTGGCATTTGTGTGTGCACTTAAATTTGCCATAGTCCTGTCCTTCGATTAAAAAATCTAGTAATGAGGCGGTTTCCTGTTTGGAATTTCGATATTTTCCGACAAATCCATAATTCTGCTTGAAAGAATTTTGTTTTCTTCGCGCAGAATTTCAATTAATTTTTGTTGCTCTACGACTTCGTTCTGAAGTTTGTTGATAAAATCGTCCATAAAAGCAATCTTTGTTTCGAGAGCAATAAAGCGGTTTTCTGTGTCCATAGTTTTATTTTAACGAATTACCACGAAACTGACCACGATTTTTGTTCGTTGAGTGTTAAAAGTTCTCCAAGTTGGATTTTTTGAGAGAGAATTTTTCTTGAATCAGGACTTTTTAATTCAATTTGAAGATTTTGAGAAACAATTTGTTTTGCCAAGTCCGGACCGTAGACAAAAGAAAGAAGATTTTCGTATTCCTCAACGTTCATTTTTTCGTCATTAAGACACGGAATCATCAAAAGATCAAAATAGCCCTGGGTTTCTTCGTCCAGTTTTTCGTAAATTGACTTGAATTGTTCCGGTCCCAAAGAAAGAGTGAGCGAAGACTGAGTTTTTGAAAGAATTTTTGATGAAGCAAGAAGAGATTTAGAAAGATTTTCGATTTTTCCAAAAGCGCTTGTTTTTCCGTCCTTTTCGACATTTGCAGAAACATTTTTTGCACCAGCGGAAATCAGGAAATTTTCAAGTTCTTGTTTTGAAAAGAGAGTTGAATTTGTGTTTTCGGTCAAACCAGAGTTTTCCTGAGTAAGATCTAAAAATTCCTTAAAAGCAGAGTTTGCTGACAGCGAAAAATTTGCCGAAAAAACTATTGTTGTGGCGTCGGAATTTTCTGCTTTGACAGAAATTGAAGGTGAACACGAAATTAAAAAAAGAGAAAAACTGATAAGAGCAAAAAATTTGGTTTTAAAAAAATTCATAAATCCCTCAAAAAACTTCTCTTTATTTAATCAATTCGCGTAACGGAATAGTTACACGTATGCCAGAAGAAAAAACGAGTCCAGTTGCAAAACTTTTAAGAGCGTTCAATGCACTTCCATCGGTGTCGTTAAAAACCGTGTAGTGAATGTCTTGCTCAAAACTTATGTTGGTTTTTCCGGCTTTAAACGAAGGTGAATTAAAACTGATTCCCAAAATTCCTGGAAAAACAGAGGCTTTTATTCTTTCGTCGTTGTTGCCTGGAAGATACGGAGTTCCGATTGTAAAGACAGGACCTGCAAAAATCCGCATATAGTCGGTCATCGTAAGGCTAAAAATCAATGGCAATTGAATTACGCCAGTTCCACTGTCCCAACGCACCGTTGTTCCGATTCCTGGTTTTAGATTTTTTCCTTCGTAAGTTGCATGCACGGTTCCAGCAATCCCGCGGAAAGTAAGCATAAAATTGTCAGGAGTAAAAAAGTTCCAGTCAAGACAGAACATTCCATCCAGGACGATTTTGTCTGTAAAACTTCCATTTTGACGGCTTGTCTGGTGAGGATTGTTGTTTTTTCTGGAAAAACCAGCTTTAGAAACCGATTCGGAGTTTTTGATGGAAGAAGTGTTGTTTTCGGCTAAAACTTTTGAAGGCGGTAAAAACCGGCCAGTTTTGTAATATTTTCCTTTCCAATAATTTTCTTTAAGCGAACTTAAAATTACGCCAGTGTTTGGACCGTCAGAAGCCGCATTTAAAAACTGACCGTTTCCAATGTAAATTCCAACATGGCTCGGATCTCCAGTGGCTGTTGTTCTAAAAAAAACTAAATCTCCTGGTTCACGTTCAGATTCATCAATTATTTTACAAAACGAATAAATACTTTTTACAGTTCTTGGCAACTGATAACCGATAGATTCTCTTGCAACCGTATAAATCAATCCTGAACAGTCAAAAGAATTCGGACCAGTTGCGCCATTTACATAAGGACGACCAATGTATTTTTTTCCGTAATCAACAAAAGTCTGTCGGTTTGCAGCAGCGTTTTCTTCGTTGGCCGCCATTGTCTGCGCACATAGTCGCGGAGTAAACAAAATAAAAGCGCCAAGCCAAAACCATACAACCAGTCGATTTCTGTCATTTCTCGTCATAGTTTAATTATCGTAAAAAAACAAAGCCATAACAAGCAAAATGAACGATTTTTTATTTAAGGATACAAATTTCTGTCAATATAGCAGCTGATTTTTTTGACAAAGTTATAAAAAACTTTGCTTTATATAAAATTTATGCTAAACTAAAAGGTAGAGCGCATTTTTTTTGCGGGGGGGGGGGTAATTCTTGGATGTTAAGAACGCAAGACGCATAAGTGACATCTCATTTTCCATAGACAAAGATTTAAATATAACGGCGGGAAACCGCAGTTTTTCCATTTTCCTTCGCAAAACAGAGGTTTCTGGCATAAATCTTTCCGAATTTCTTTCAGAAAATGATGCAGAAAATTTTAAGCATTTTCTTTCAAGTTTTAATCCTCAAGTTCTAAACGAATCCGCTAATTTTGTTGCAAAACTTAGGGCACGAATTTATTTAATAACCTGCATTTTTACAGTTATAAAGGCAGGCGAAAATCTTTTTGAAGTAAGTGTTGAAGAACTTTCGTATTCGCGGGAACTTTTGGACAAGGCACTTTTAGAAAGCCGGGAATATTCGACTCTCTTACAAAATTTTGATGCATATTATTTTGTTTACGAGCATGAAAGATTCACCGTAAAAAACACAAAAGATCTTAATACGCTTTTTGTCGGAAATTGCGATGAGTTTAAAGAATATTTCGAGAATTTTTTTCATCTTAACAAGTCATTCACACAAGAAAGTAAACAACTTATTGCCATGCTTGCAAATATCCGCAACCTGGAAACCGGCAAATATTACAATTTTTTGCAGACAGACAAAAAATTGCTTACGGTTCATACGCTTCGGGCGAGTACGCGCAAAAAGACAATTGTTGTCGGCAGCGTAAATTTTGGACAGAAAATTGCACCGGCAGAAAATGCTTATGTTGAAAGCCACGACGGTTTAACTGGACTTTACAATAAAAAGGCAATAACCGAAATTGCAGTCAAAAAAATCAATGAGCAGAAAGTTCCGTGTTCAATGATTATAATTGACGTTGACCATTTTAAGGAATGTAACGACACTTTTGGTCATAATTTTGGCGACAGGGTTCTTGCTTCGGTTGCCAGTTGCATAAAAGATGCAATCGGCACGAAAGGAATTGCAGGAAGAATTGGTGGCGATGAATTTTTGGTTTTGCTTGACTTAACTGAAGAAGACGATATTCGCAATATTACGCGGAACATTCGCACTGGAATTCAGTGGAATATTACTTCAATTGAACCTGGAAGCACCGTAACCTGTTCAATGGGAGTTGCAAGATTTCCAGTGAACGTAAAAGATTATGATTCGCTTTTTAACCTTGCTGACAAATGCCTTTACATTGCTAAAAACAAGGGACGCAACTGTTATATAATCTATAAACCTGAACTTCATGACTGCATTTTTATTCAGAACAGACAGAACGAAAGCAAAATTGCAAGCGGACAGCTTTACAACGAAGCGGCGGACGATGTATTTGAAATTTTAAAAGCAATTCGCGAAAAAAGGAGAGAAGACGAATTGCAGCCGATTCTTCAAAAATTGGTCGATTATCTCGGCATAAGCACGATTATGATTTACGATTCAGCACACCGCCTTTATTGCAGTGCAGGCCATACAGAAAAGAATTTTAGGGAAGAAGCATTAAAGCAGGAAAACTATTTTTCGTTTTTTAATAAATTTGATTATCTACACTTAGATAATACGAACGTTTTGGATTCGGTTTCGCAGGAAAAATATGTTTTTTATCAAAAAAATTGCATATCATCAACTTTAGAAGTCTTATGCAATAAAAAAACGCTGATTTGTTTTGACGTTTTTAAACCTGCACGAACCTTTCCAAAAGACAGAGTTATTTTTATGCTGGTAGTTGCGCGGCTTTTGGTAAGTGCTTTTAATATTGGCTAAACTCGTAATAAAATAATTGTAATAACTGTTGCTCTCCAGAAGAGTTTTTGTTTATTTTATATAACTGTATATAAAATAAATTTAACGAGGTAACAAAATGAAAAAAACACCAGCATTATTCAGTTTGATTTGTGCAGGAATTGCAGCCTTTGCAGTAAGTTCATGTGCTTCAACAAAGAGTAGCTTGAGCGAAAGCAATTCAAAAGAACTAAAAATAGTTCTTGAAGGAAACGCAACGACCGGATATTCCTGGGAAAATACACTTACAAATGAAGAAATTGTGAGTGTAAAAGAAAAAGTAACATATCTTGGAAAAGACGGAAGCACAGGTGCGCCTTCAAAATTTGAATATTCACTAAAAGCCTTAAAAGACGGAACTACAGATTTAATTTTTGTTTACAAACGTCCTTTTGAAGCAGATGATGCGCTTGATACAATAGTTTATAAAATCGAAGTAAAAAATGGAAAAATTCTAGCTCAGGGCACAATCGAAGGAAACTGGAGAATAAATTCTTTTTACAAAAACGATGAAGCACAGGCGATTTGCGATGTTGTCCTCAACTTAAAAAAAGAAAAGGACGGTTTTTTTGTTGCTGGAGAAGCTGGAGTTAATATTTTTAACGGAAATATAAAACTTTTAGGAAATCTTGGAAAAGACGAAGGCGGTTTTGCCTTGACCAAAATGATGGGACCGGCAGACGCAATGTCTTTTGAAGACAATTACATCCAGCTTTTTAACGGAGATTTTTATGTAATTCCGGCAGTTAAAAACGGAACAGAAATTCTTACAATTGCAAATCTAAAAAACGGTTTGTCGGCAGAATATCGCCTTGTAAACGAACCATTGGTAGAAAGACAGTAAAATGCCGCAGCCTTTTTTATACAATCTGATTGATAAGGCAGTTTTTGACTATAAACTGATTGAAAAAGGCGATAAAATTCTTGTGGGTGCATCTGGAGGAAAAGACTCCACTGCACTCATAGAGTATTTTGCAAACCGTCAAAAAAGAAAAAATGCCGATTTTGAATTTTTGGCATTGAATATTCAGACTGATTTTGGCGGCGGACTTCCACCTAACATTCAGGCGCTTTTTAAGGAGTGGAATGTTCCTGTAGAATCTATTTTTGTAGATGTGACAGGACGCTTGAGTGACGGTTATAAAATGAGCTGTTACTGGTGTTCAAACTTGCGCCGAAAAGAACTCATTAACTTTGCGGTAAAAAATGGATTCAACAAAATTGCTCTTGGACATCATCTTGACGACATTTTGGAAACTCTGCTGATGAATGTCTTAAATAAAGGTGAGCTCAGCACAATGACGCCTTCCCTAAAACTCGAAAAATACCCTGTAAAAATTATTCGCCCGCTTTGTTACGCTGGTGTGCAGACAATCGTTGAACACTCAAAAAAAGGCGGCTATTTTGGCTGGACATGTACCTGTACTTATCAGGATAACAGCACAAGAAAAGATGCCCGTCGCCGTCTTGAACTTTTGACTGGCGGAGACAGAAAAAAGAAAGAAAGATTCTTTAAAGCGCTAAAAAACATAAGACCAGAATATTTACCATAAAAGAAATCTGTCATAAAAAAATCTTGAGAATTTGTTTTTTCGGATTTAAAATTGAGTAAAAGAAATCTTAAAATTTAAAAAAGATTAAATGCTGTCAATTTTGGCGATTTTTTCTTGGGAGGTTTTATGTCAGTTGTTTGTTATTCTCTCGGTGCGGCTCAAGAAGTGACTGGTTCAAAACATATTTTTGAAATTGATGGCCGGGCTTTTATGGTTGATTGCGGGGCTTTTCAGGGAAAACGTGCCGTTGCCGATGCAAAAAACCGGAATTTTGAAATTCCAGTCGACAAAATCGAAACCGTAATTTTAACGCATGCTCATTACGATCACTGCGGACTTTTGCCAATGCTCGCCAAAAAAGGCTATGACGGTAATATTTACGCAACTCCTGCAACACGCGACCTTGCCGACCTTGTAATGATGGATTCAGCAAGAATTCAGGCACGTGATGCCGAATATCTTCGCAAGCAGGCTCAAAAAAAAGGCGAAAAATTTACATGGCAGCCGCTTTTTAATGAAAAAGACTGCATTAAGGCAGAAAATCAGATTGTAACTCTCGGATATAACCGCCAGATGTATATTGCGCCCGATGTAGAACTCGAATTTTTTGACGCAGGACATATTTTGGGTTCGGCATTTGCGTTTATAACGATAAAAGGTCAGCGTGGCGCATCAAAAAAAATAGATTCGATAAACAAAATAAATATCTGGAACAAACTTTTTGGCTGGAAAAATTCGATTTCAGAAAGACGGGCAGAAAGGCTTGCAGAAAATGAAGACACCGATAGACGCAAAACTGCCGACAGGCGGAAAGCCACCGCAGAAGAGCAGGCTCAGTATTCGGGGATTGAACGCCGTTCTGGCTACGACCGCCGCGAAGGAAAAGACGAACTTCGGATTCTTTACACAGGTGATTTGGGACGTTCTTCAAAACCGATTATCCGTGATCCAAGCGTAAAAATTCCTGCACCAGACTACATTTTTTTGGAAAGCACTTACGGTAACCGCAAACACGAAGGCACAGAAATTGCCATGGAAGAACTTCGAAAAGTGGTTCGCCGGGCAATCGACCGTAAAGGAAAAATCATAATTCCGTCATTTGCAATTGAGCGCACTCAGGAAATTGTTTATTACCTCCATATGCTTGTAGACCAGCGAAAAATTCCTTCGATTCCAATTTATGTGGATTCGCCAATGGCAGTAAACGCAACAAGTATTTTTCAGGTACATCCGGAATGTTACAGCCGCGAAGTTGAAGAAGCCTTCCTTGACAGGCACAAAAATCCATTTGGCTTTGACCAGTTAAGTTTTGTTACTAGCGTTGACGAATCAAAGGCATTGAACCAAAAATCCGGACCAATGATTATAATTTCGGCGGACGGAATGTGCGAAGCTGGACGTGTTGTGCATCATCTTGCAAACAATATAAGCGACCCGAAAAACACAATTTTGATAGTCGGTTATATGGCAGAAAACACGCTTGGCCGAAGAATCCGTGATGGAGCAAAAGAAGTAAAAATTATGGACGAATGGTATCAGGTAAATGCACATGTTGAAACAATCAACGCATTTTCTGCCCATGCCGACTACGAAGAAATGGTAAAATGGCTCAAACAGGTTGATACAAGCCGCCTTAAAAAAATCTATCTGGTTCACGGCGAAAAAGAAGCCCAGGAATATCTGCAAAACTATCTGAAAGAAAACGGATACAAGCACGTTCAGATTGTAAAATACGGTGAAACTTACGAACTGGCGTAATTTTTAAGTATTTTTGGCGTTGTGGCTTTTCTTGTGGGAATCGCCGTACTGCGCAATCTGCCCGTGCACAAAATCAATGTATTCCTTTGAAGTCGCCATATTATTTTCCAAACAAGTCGGCGTGTGTTCCAGTGCGCGAAAGCTCCAGCACAAGAACTTCTCCTTTTTTCTGGTAAATCAAAAGCCAGTCGCTTCTGATGTGACATTCCCTATGGTTTGCCCAGTTTCCCTCCAGCGCATGGTCGTGGTATTTTTCATCCAAGGGAAGGTCGTTCGCGAGTTTTTCCACGATTTCGGCGAACAAGTTCAAGTCATAATGGCGTTTTGCCGCTAGTTTCATATCTTTTTTCATTGCCGAAGTGAATTTTACTTCATATTTTGTTCTTTTTGTTGAAAATTCCATTATTTTAACAGCGCCTCCATCAAGTTCTGAACATTGTTATATCCCTTCACATTCGGATCGTCCGCAATCCTGTCGCCTTCCTTCATCGCCTTTATCGTTTTGCGGTTCGGCCTGTCAACACCGATTTCAAACGGAATTCGCCCCTCGCGGATAACCTGCTTCGTAAAAACATTGTAAAGCCCCGAAACCGTCATTCCAATCTGCTCGCAGAAAGTCGCAATGTCCTTTTTGTCCTGGTCATCAAGAGTAATTGTAAGATTCGCCATATTTTCCTCCAAATTAAAAAAAAACAAGTGTTTACACATCGAATATAAGTGAATTTTATGTGTTTTTCAAGTGATTTTTTTATCTGGGTGGCTTTCCAGGGGGCCGTACGCACTTTGTGCTATCTCCATTCTTCCGCTCTCACATACGTTACGCTTCATAACGCGCTTTCTGTGCGCTACTTCCACCGCTAACGCATTTTTTGTGTTTTCAAAAAATCTTAAATAACAGTTAATTCTCCCTTATAAAGCATATTTTATATAAAAATACGAGGTTTTATATAGAAAATCGACATTTTCTTGATTATCATCAGAATTATAGGAAAGAGTAAACTCAATCAATACGACAGAATTTTATTTCTAACGAGGTAATCGATGAAAAAAAACTCTCAAAAAAGAAAATTCGGCACAATTTTATTAAGTCTTGCCGCATTATTTGCAGTGCTTTTTTCGACAGTAGCCTGCAAGACAAACAGTGACGAAGATGAATTGAACAGCGTGACAATTAGTCCTTCAGAAGCGACAATAAACGCAAATGAACAGACTTCGCTCTCTGCAAAGGTTGACAAAAAAGGCTCTGGTACTCCAGTTTATAAGTGGGAAATTACATCTGGCAGCGAATACGCAAAACTTGAAAATGCAACTTCTTCAACTTGTGTTGTTACCGGCAAAAACACAACAGCAAGTGCTCAGAGCGTAAAAGTAAAATGTACTGTAACATTTGCTTCGAACACAAAATCTGCAGAAGCAATCGTAACTGTGAGCGCAGCAAACGCAGAATTAAAAAGTGTTTCGATTGCGGGTTCAGAAGAAATTGCATCAAAAGCAGAAACAGATCTTACGGCAACTCCGGCTTTTACTGTTGAAGGAGTTTCACCAGTTGTAACTTATACTTGGGAAATCATCGAAGGTGGCGACTATGCAATTCTTTCTTCAACAACAGGAAGTTCTGTTACTCTTACAGGAAAAAATACAACTGGGTCTGAACAGAGTGTAACTGTAAAAGTAAGTGCAACTTACGGCGGAACAACTAAGGAATCAACAAAAACTGTAAAAATTCTTGCAGAAGGACAGACGGTAGAAAACAAGGTTACTTCTGTAAGTGTTAGCGCAGAAATAAGCTCGATTGCTTGCGACGGAAACACAACCTTAACCGCAAAAGCAGAATATTCTGGCAATCCTGAAATCTCTTATACTTGGGAAATCATCGAAGGTGTCGAATACGCAACGCTTTCTTCAACAACAGGAAGTTCTGTTATTCTTACAGGAAAAAATACAACTGAGTCTGATCAGAGTGTAACTGTAAACGTAAGTGCAACTGACGGAACAAATACAGAAACTGCTACAAAAACTGTTACAGTTCAAAAGAAAGTTGCTGCTACAGGGAATGTTATAAAAGCAAGTGATGTGCCTGAAGGTTTTGCTTCAATTGATGTTTCAAAATTTGCAACTGTAAGAGAAGTTTCAACAAAAGCAGAGTTAGTTTCATATGCTAAAAAGGGTGGTCATTTGATTTACATTACAAAAGATATTGATATGACAGAAGGTATGTTACCGACAACTCCCGGCGGAACAACTTCGGCTCTGGATTCTTTTGTTAAAACAAATACTAGCAGTAAATACTCAACTTATGAAAGTTTCAAGACGGCTTATGCAAAAAGCTGTTCTTCAACTACAGAGGATAAATCTTCTTCAAGCCCAGAGTCTTCCCTTGGTTCAACTTTGTGGTCTTTGAACAGAACATATGGTAATTCAATAAAAATCGATGTTAAGTCCAATACTGCTATTATTGGCGTCGGCGATGTATCAATCAAGGGCGGTTCAGTAAAAATTGGAAGTGGCGTAAGTAATGTTGTAATTCGAAATATCAATTTTAAAGATGCTTATGATCCTTTCCCTCATCATGAAAAGGATGACGGCTTTAATGCTCAGCATGATAATGTTGTAGTTGAAGGGGCTTCAAATGTATGGATAGATCATTGTACTTTTGAAGATACAATGTATTACTCAAAAGTTACAATTTCTGACGGTAGCGAAGAAAAATGGCAGACTTACGACGGTTTGTGTGATATAAAAAGTTCATCCAAGAATGTTGTAGTTTCTTATAATATTTTCAAAAATCATGACAAAACTATGTTGATAGGGTCAAGTAAATCTGACAAAGCTGGTGGTTACATTACAATCAGCAATAATCTTTTTTACAACTGTGGACAGCGTCTTCCATTGACTTGTTACGCAAATATGCATATTTTCAATAATTATTACAACCGTGATTCAGAAGCAAAATATTCTCAAAACGCATGTATCGCAGCACGTTATGATGTTTATACAATTGTTGCAGAAAATAATTATTTTGGAAGCAATATAAAAAAAGCGATTACTCCATCTTCAGAGGCTGCTGGTAAATGCTACCAAAGCGGCAATTATTTTGCAGAAGGTGAAAGCACGGCTTGTACTATAGATACAACTACTACAAAGCCGTTTACACCTTCTTATACTTATAGTTTACTTTCCGCAAGTGAAGCAAAAACTAATGCAGAAAGCAACGCAGGTGCCGGCACGTGGACAGTTGAACGCTAATCTTTTTGAATAAAAAAAATCCCGGCGGTGAATGTTTTGTTAAAAAAAATAAAACATTTGCCGCTTTTTTTTGTCATTTCCGTGCTTGCCGTCCATGTCATGGGGCTGTCTCAAAAGTACGAGACAGCCCCCTTGTCCTTGAACTCATGCGTAAGGGATTGTAAGGGCGGCGGAGCCGTTCGCTTGCGAATGACAACCCTGAAAAGCCCGACGGCAACTTGTTGCCGGTACGCCCAAATTTTATATTACACCTCTGGTTTTTTAAGAGCCGGAGGTGTTTTTTTTGCAGTTGTGGAGAATTCTAAAAATTTATTATAATTACAGATGGAATTTTTTGATGGGGTAGTTATGAAAATGCTTAAGAGAATCGGTATGGTTTTGGCGCTGGCTTTTTTGTTGGCTGGTTGCAGGCAGGAAGAGGATGAATTTAACGGTTTGATAATTTCTAGCGCTTATAGTTTTGTTGAAGCTGGAGGGGAAGTTTCTTTTTGTGCTGCTTTTTACAAAGATGGAAGTGCCGATTCTAGCGAAGTTGTAAATTTTTGTGTTGAAAGTGATTCGACTGGCGGCGCTTCTTTGGAAAGCAAAAGTGCAAAAAGCGGAGAATATGTTTCGCTAAAAATGGGATTGGTTGCCGGCGGTTTTGTAAAAATTGTGGCGGAATGTAATGGTTCTTCTGCGTACAAGATTTTTGGAATTAAGCCTTCTGAAGAAAGTTTGGTTTCTGACAAGGCTCTTGGTTTTGCTGGGCTTGGAGTTGATATGTCTAAAATGGTGAATAAGGTTACTGTTTCGACAGGCTCTGAATTAAAAAAATACGCGAAAATAGGCGGTTATCTGATTTTTGTACAAGGCAATATTGATATGTCGGAAGGAATGTTGCCGGCCGAAGGTTCTAAAATGGACGGTTCAAGTGCTACTGACAAAATGAATTCTTTTGTTAAGAGTAAATCTGAATATCCTACTTATGGAGAATGGATTAAAAATACGACAAATGTTTCTGCCAGTGATGATACAGAAACGACCTCGATTAGCAATGCGTATAAAAAAATTATTCAGATTACAGTTGAAAATAATACGGCAATTATTGGTTTGGACGGTGCGTGTGTTCGTGGGGGAAGTTTTAGCGTTAAAAATGTTTCTAATGTTGTTATTAGAAATATTTTGCTAAAAGATGCTGTTGATCCTTTTCCTCATTATGAAAAAGGTGACGGCTGGAATGCTCAGCACGATTTAATCAGCATTGATAAGGGAAAAAATATTTGGATTGATCACTGTACTTTTGAAGATACTCTTACACTTGGAAAAGCGGCAAATAGCGAAAAATGGCAGGTTTACGACGGTCTTTGTGATATGAAGTCTACTACGACAAATGTGACGGTTTCTAACTGCGTTTTTAAAAATCACGACAAAACTATGCTAATTGGTTCTTCTGATAAAGATGGTCAAACTGATCCGACTGCAAGAAAAATTTCGCTTTTTTACAATTACTGGCTTAATTGCGGACAGCGTTGTCCGTTTGTGAGAAATTCGCTCTGTCATGTTTTGAATAACTTTTATGACAGCGACAGCAACCGAATTTATAAAAGTCAGACTTCAATAAACGCAAGGGCTGGTTCTGTTGTTTGTGCGGAAAATAACTCTTTTGACAGTGTTGCAAGTCCAAATGAAGCCGGCGGTTCAATTTTGTATTCGCCAAACTCGAATTTTAATCCGACCGAATATTATTTATATGTTACGCTTGAAAACAAAGACGTCAAATCTTGGATAAAGAAAAATGCTGGCGCTGGAAAAGTGAACGTAAATATTGAACATTAAGTGCTTATTGCAGATTTTGAACTGGAGTTCATGATATGGAATATAATACTGACAAAAATATCAAAGGCGAGACCGTTCGTTCTGGCAATTTTCCTAAAACTGGGCTTGTGCTTGAAGGCGGTGCAATGCGCGGTATGTTTACGGCTGGCGTGCTTGATGTTCTTATGGAAAATGAGATTTATACTGACGGTGTTGTCGGTGTTTCGGCTGGTGCGGTTTTTGGCTGTAATTACAAGTCGCGGCAAATCGGACGGACGATTCGTTACAACAAGCGTTTTGCTGGCGATTGGCGGTATTGTTCAATTCGGTCGCTTCTAAAAACTGGCGACCTTTATGGCACTGATTTTTGTTATAACAGAATTCCAAATGAACTTGACGTTTTTGACCTTGAAGCTTACAAAAAAAATCCGATTCCTTTTTATGTTGTTGCAAGTGATTGCCAGACTGGTAAATGTGTTTACAAAAAACTCGAAACTTGCGGCGAAAACGACCTTAAATGGATGCGTGCGAGCGCTTCTATGCCTCTTGCGAGCCGGCCTGTCGAGGTTGACGGATATAAATTGCTTGACGGTGGCATGACAGATTCTATTCCGCTGGAATTTTTTGAAAAACTTGGTTTTTCTCGCAATATTGTAGTTCTTACTCAGCCGCGCGACTACAAAAAATCTCCGAACGCTCTTATGCCGTTTATAAAAATGTCGCTAAGAAAGTATCCGGCGCTTGTTCAAGCTATGCAAAATCGGCACAAAATGTACAACTTAGAAACTGAATATGTTTTTGAACAGGAAAAAAAAGGAAATGTTCTCGTAATTTGTCCTGAAAATCCTCTAGGAATTAGCCGTACCGAAAAAAATCCGGATGAACTTCAGCGTGTTTATGAAATTGGCCGAAACATTGCAACAAAAATGCTTTCTGAAATAAAAGAATTTATTGCCCGTAAGTGATTTCCTGACTGGTTATTTTGCATAAAAAAGAATATGAAAATTTGTGCAAGATTATAAAAATAAATTCTTGACACTAAAAAAACTAAACTGTAACATTTTTTCATAAGTTATATCGTGCACGATGTATTTTAAAGTCAACAAGGTTGTTGCGCATAAAAAGAGCTGTATAGCCCTTTATTTTATATGCGGGAAACCTTGGACAAGGGCTTCTCGCAAGAAAGGAGCCACTTATGAAAAAGATCTGGAAATTTTTTGCACTTGGAGCGGTTGCTTCAATGGCGGTTTGCAGTGCATTTGCTGCAAAACAGAAGACTATAAAGATTGGTTTTAATATTCCGTTGACAGGCGACTCGCCAAAAGTAGGTGAGGGCGCAAAGTGTGCCGGTGAGATTGTAAAGAATGAAATTAACTCTGCCGGTGGTCTGGATGTAAAAGGCACAAAATATCTTCTTGATTTTATCTATGTTGATAATGAACTTAAGGCTGACTCTGCTATAAATGTTGCGAACAAACTGATTGATATTGATAAAGTTCTTGCTTCGATTGGACCGGAAGGCTCTGGACGTGCTATTCCTGCCGGTGAAGTTTACAACGATGCAAAAGTTCCAATGATTACACCTTGGGCGACAAACCCTGCGGCTACTGCTGGCCGGTCTTATTGTTTTAGGGCTTGCTTCCTTGACCCGTTCCAGGCTCCTGTTGCTGCTAAATTTGCAAGCGAACAGTTTTCTGCTAAGTCTGTTGCCATTATCTACAATCTTGAAGATGACTACTCTAAAACTCTTGCAGAACTGTTCAAGGCTGAATGGGAAAAGAAATACGGAAAAGTTGTTGTTTTTGAGTCGTTTGGTCAAAAAGACCAGGATTTTTCGGTTCAGCTTACAAAGGTTGTAAATTCTGGCGCTGATTTTCTGTATCTTCCTTGCTATTACAACCATGTTGGTCTTATAACATCGCAGGCCAAGGATTTGGGCTGGTCTAAACCTGTTATGGGTTCCGATTCCTGGGGTTCGGCCGATCTTTTCAAACTTTCTAAGGGTGCGGTTGTTGGCGATTATTTTACAACCCATTATGCGGCAAAAGGTGCAACTGGCAAAACCAAGGAATTTATCGAAAAGTACGAAAAGGCTTATGGCTACACTCCTGACGATGTTGCCGCCCTTACATACGATGCGATTCACATTGTGTTGCAGGCGATTCAGGATGCCGGTCTTACTGGAAAAATCAAGGCTGACCGCACTAACGTTATGAAGGCTATGGGAAAAATTTCAAGCTTTGCCGGAGTTACAGGCAATATGCGCTTTACTCCAGACGGAGATCCTATTAAAGATGCTGTTGTTGTAAAAGTTACACCTGAAGGCGAGTTTGAATATGTAAAGTCATTGCAGCCATAGTTTTAGGCGCTGCTTTTTTGAGAATCTGGAATCTGCTCTTTTTGGGCTGGATTTCAGATTGCTGGATTTGGTTTTATCCGAATTGGTTTTAATCAATTAAAAACAGACACAAAAACACAAAAAGGAGACAGACTGTGACATTTTTGATTCAAAATATTTTTAATGCCCTTCAGTGGGGCAGTTTTTATTCAATTATTGCATTGGGCTATTGTCTTGTTTACGGCGTTCTCCGACTCATAAATTTTGCCCACGGAGATATTTTTATGACATCCTGCTACATCGCTTTTTTTGTTGTGGCAGGATTGACAGCGCATTTTGCGGGTCTTACAGGTATTCCTCTTTTTGTAATAACACTTGTTGCGACAGTTGCATTGACTGCTCTTCTGGGAATTGGAATTGAGCGTGTTGCTTACCGTCCTCTAAGGGCTAAGGGTGCAAACCGTCTTTATGTTGTTATTACAGCGCTGATGATAGGTTTTATTCTTGAGAACGGAAACCTCGCTCTTCTCGGAGCTTCTGCACGGAGTTTTCCGGATATTCTTCCAAAACACGTATGGAATATCGGCCCGGTTACTATTACTTCGCTCAAAGTTCTTGTAATTGTAAGCGCAGTTGTAATCTTTGCCTTGTTGCAGTTTGTTGTTCAGACTACAACTTTGGGAATGAGCATGAGGGCAATATCGTTCGATAAATTTGCTATTCCTCTTATGGGAATTCCTCTGAACACTGTAATTACTTTTACGTTCGGTCTTGGTTCTGCCCTTGCGGCTGTTGCCGGAATTCTCTTTGGAATGTCTTATCCGGTTATGGACCCTTACATGGGAATGATTATTGGTTGGAAAGCGTTTATTGCGGCTGTTGTCGGCGGAATTGGAGATATAAAAGGCGCGTTTATAGGCGGATTCCTTCTTGGTTTTATTGAAATTTTTGTTACGGCTTTTCTTCCTTCAAGCTATAAGGATTTGGTTTCGTTTGTAATTCTTCTTGTGATTCTTACTATAAAACCGACTGGCTTTTTTGGTGTGGCTAAATCGACAAAAATCTAATCTGGCGCAGGAGGTGAAAAAATGACGTTCATTAAAAATTTTAACAGTATGATGGATAGAAGATTGAATCCTTCTGTCCGTGCACAGAAACTTTTTATGCCAGTTTCGACAATTGTCATGATTCTGCTGATTACGGTTCTGGCGCATTTTGAGATTATTAACAATTATTTTCAGACGATTATCGTTACAATCTGCATAAACATAATAATGTCTGCAAGTCTTAACATTGTAAACGGCTACATGGGAGAATTCTCCTGCGGACACGGCGGCTTTATGGCGACAGGAGCTTATGTTTCGTCCGTAATTTCGCTTATTCTGTTTAAGGACGGAAATTCTATTACAGGTAGTGCTCTTTTGCCAGAAAGTCTGTCCATTCTTGGTTTTCCGCTTTCGATTATTGCCGGCGGTCTTGGAGCAATGCTCGTAAGTCTTATTGTTGCGATTCCTTCGTTTAAGACACGTGATGACTATCTTGCAATTATTACGGTTGCGGCAAACTTTATTGTAACTACAGCGATTAACAATATTCCGGCAGTAGGTGCAAGCCGTGGACTTATGGGAATGAAATCCGTTATGAGTTCAATGGCTGATGTTGTCGATGTGCCTTGGATTTTAGTTTGGGGACTTGTTTTTGCTGTTCTTTCGATTCTTTCAATTTATTATTTGATGAATTCAACTCTCGGCAAGGGAATAAGCGCCGTAAGATACGATGAAATTTCGGCAGAAATTATGTCGGTAGACACAAACAGAATGAAGCTCATTGCGTTTACTTTTAGTTCGTTCCTTGCAGGAATTGCCGGCGGTCTTTTTGCCCATCTTCTTGGTTTTATAAACCCATCGTCGTTCGGAATTATGAAGTCTACAGAATCTCTCGTCATGGTTTATTTGGGCGGAATGGGCTCGTTGAGCGGTTCTGTTCTTTCTGCTATGATTTTTACGATTTTGCTTGAACTTCTTCGTCCTGCTCAGATTTGGAAATGGGTAATAATTCCTCTTATCTTGATTTTGATAATGGAATTTCATCCGGAAGGAATTATGGGTTCAAAGGAACTTACACATTTCTTTCCGTTCCTCAAAAAACTTTTTCCAGTAAACAAAAATCAGATTAAGCCAGTGGAATTTTCTGCTAAAGGAGGTGCGGCATGAGTGGAACATTGTTAAAAATAGAGCATCTTACACACCGTTTTGGCGGGCTTCAGGCGCTTACCGACATAAATGTGGAATTGAAGCAGGGAACAATCAACGGACTTATAGGACCAAATGGAGCTGGAAAGACGACTGTATTCAATCTGGTGAGCGGATTTTATGTGCCTTCTGAAGGAACAATCACCTTTGACGGAACTAAGCTCAACGGTCTGCGTCCGCACAAGATTGCCGACCTTCATATTGGACGGACTTTTCAGAACATTCGCCTTTGGAGCGATATGACGGTTCTTGATAATATTTGTATTGCCCAGCATTCGCGTCTTGGTTTTTCGTTAAAGGATGTTTTTTTACGGACTAAGAAATACAAGTCGCGGGAAGCGGAAATTCATAAGGAAGCATGGGCGCTTCTCGAAAAATTTTCTCTTGCGGATTCTGCCCTGGATTATCCAAAAAATCTTCCGTATGGAATTCAGCGCCGTGTTGAGATTGCCCGTGCCCTGAGTTTGAGCCCGAAACTTCTTATGCTTGATGAACCAGCTGCCGGACTTTCGACTTCTGACCTTGACGGACTTATAAGTTACATAAAATGGATTCACGACACGTTCGGAGTTACAATCTGGATGATTGAACACCAGATGCAGGTTGTAAACACTCTTTGTGACAATATAAAAGTTATAAATTTTGGAAAGGAACTTGCTGAAGGAACTCCGGAAGAAATTCAGAAAAACCCGAAGGTAATCGACGCGTATCTTGGAAATTCGAAGATTGTTGAAGAGGCTGAAGCGCCTTTTAAACCAATCGAGATTGCATCTCAGAGCAGAAAACCAGAATAACGGCTGTATTTTGAAGTTTTAATTTTGACTTTTTATGTGAGGCGAATATGCTTTTGGAAGTAAAAGACTTAAAAGTATCCTATGGAAATATAGAAGCTCTCCACGGAATAAGTTTTGATGTAAACCGTGGAGAAATTGTAACACTAATCGGTGCGAACGGAGCTGGAAAAACCTCGACTTTAATGAGTCTTGCCCGTCTTGGCCGGCCGGAAGCGCCTGTCGTAAAAGCCGGCGATATTCTGTTTGAAGGGCAGAGCATTTTAAAGACTGAACCTTATGAACTGATACAGAAAAAGATGATGTGTCTTGTTCCTGAGGGAAGACACATTTTTGGCAATCTTACCGTCGAGGAAAATCTGCAGATGGCATGCTATGGACGCAGAAAAAATCCGGACTCAAAGGCGCGGACAGCTGAACTTTATGACCAGGTTTACGACCTTTTTCCGCGGTTGTACGAGCGTCGCCGGCAGAGAAGTGAACTTTTGTCAGGCGGTGAGCAGCAGATGCTTGCAGTTGGCCGGGCGCTTATGACGGACAGCCCTTTTATAATGCTTGATGAGCCGAGCATGGGACTTGCGCCTAAACTTATGTTCGAAATGTTCCGCGCGCTTAAACAGCTCAACTTTACAAGGCAGATGACAATTCTCGTTGTAGAGCAGAATGCCAAGGTTGCGCTTGATTTTGCTGACCGTGGATATGTACTTGCAACTGGCGAGATAATCGCATCTGGAACAAGTGAACAGCTCCGTAACAATCCCGAGGTACAGAAAGCATATCTCGGCGGTTAAAACTAAAATTGCTCCTTTTTGTGGCCGTCCCTGGACCGACTGTTGCTGTCAAACACAAGGAAAGGGGGCGGTTTTTTTGTTTTAATTTTGATTAAAGACAGATTTGCTTGAATTATGGGCGTTTGTCTGGCAAATGCCAGGCACCGGGCTATCCGGGGTTTTATTCCTACGCATTTGCTCCGGAACGCGCCTGCGGCGCGCCCCTACTATCCCTAACGCATTTTTAAATTTATTACTGTCTCATTTTTTGCATTATCGTGAGTCCTGTTGGAGTTGCCGCAAGACCGTCTTCTCCTGTTTCTCTAAGACAGGCAGGTATAAGTTTTCCGATTCTTCCCATGGAGTCTATTACTTCGTCTGCCGGAATTGCGCTTTTTACGCCGGCTTTTGTCATTTGAGAGGCGACAACTGCGTTTACCGCTCCGCTCACGTTTCTTTTTATGCAGGGAACTTCTACAAGTCCGGCAACCGGATCGCAGGTAAGTCCAAGCATACTTTTTAGGGCAAGTGCCACGGAATTCAAGATGTCATCGTTTGTTCCGCCGTCAAGGCTTGTGAGCGCTCCTGCCGCCATTGCGCTTGAGGAGCCGATTTCTGCCTGGCAGCCACCCTGGGCACCGCTTATACACGCATTTTGAGCGATTACTTCTCCAATTCCTGCTGCGACAAAAAGAGCTTGTACGATTTTTTCTTCGCTCACGTTGCATTGTTTTTCGTAGGTTAACAGAACTGCCGGAATTATTCCGCAGGAACCTGCAGTTGGAGCGGCTACAATCCGCTTCATGCATGCGTTGCTTTCGCCCATTTTTACGGCTTTTTCCATTACCTCTGTCATAAAATCGCCAAGAAGACGGTTTTTTTGTTTTTTGAATTCTTCCAGTTTTGCGCCGTCTCCACCGCTTAGACCGCTTGCTGAGCGAAGGGCAGGATCGTAGTTTTTGTCCGCGTTTTTCATTGCTAGATACATGTCTTTCATTTTTGCGAACGACACTTCAAAACTTGTTCCCTGTTCTTTCATGTCATCTTTTATGATAATCTGCCAAAATTCTTTTTTTGCGGTCTTTGCTTTTTCAACTATTTCACTTAGACTTTTAAAACTCATTTAAAACCTCTGTCTGTAACTTTATTCTTCAAGGCTGTAATAGGTAACTTTTTCGATTCCTTCCAGATGCGAAACCCATTTTATAGATTCTTCCGGAATTTCCTGGTCACATTCGATAATCATGACAGCGTTTCCGCCTCTGTTTGAACGGTAGAGCTGCATTTCGGCAATATTCACGGATTTATGGCTCAGCATGCTTGTAACTTCTGCAATGTGTCCCGGCTGGTCAAGGTTGTGGACAATAAGTGTCGGATATTCTCCGGAAAAATTGGCGCTTAGTCCGTCTATGGCCGCTATGTTTATGAGAGAGCCTCCAAGAGATTCGCCGACAACTTCCAGATGCCTTCCGTTTATTCCATACAGAATAAGCTGCACAGAATTTGGGTGAACATCTTTTAATTTTGCTTCGCCAAAACTGAATTCAAGCCCATTTTTCTCCGCAATTTCAAAACTCCGCGGAATTTCAGGGTTGTCCGGCTTCATTCCAAGCAGTCCAGCCAGAATCGCTTTATGAGTTCCATGACCTTTTCCAGTTGCAAGAAATGAACCGTACAAGAGAATCTGCGCCTTTTTTACAGGCTCTCCAAGAAGTTTTCTCGCAACATAGCCGATTTTTACAGCTCCTGCCGTGTGGGAACTGGACGGTCCGACCATAACAGGTCCGATAATATCGAAAATATTCATAATTAAATAATAATATAAATATTCAAAAAAACAAACAATCGTGCACGATGTATTGAATAAATTTTTGTTTGGTTTTATGATTTGCGTTGAATATGGGAGCAGACGAAAATGACAGGTTGTAAAATAGTTTTTTCGGGCGAAAATTCAATTGAAGTTCAATTTGAGCAGAAAATTTGTATCGAAGTGAACCGAATGGTTTTTGAGTTTGCCAAACTTTTTGAAGAAGCGGCAGTTGAAATTTCTGACGCAAAAATTGAAGAGATTGTTCCGACTTATTGCGCCGTTACCGTCTATTTTGATTGCGCAGAAAATGAAGATAAAGGGCGCAAAAAAATTCTTGAAGCTGCCCGGCGGATTTTGGACAGGGTTCTTTCGGATGGAGAAAAAAAGACAGAAAATTCTGGCCGAATTGTAAAAATTCCTGTCTGCTACGATGATGAAGAATTTGCTCCCGACCTGAAAGATGTTGCCTTGAACGCAGGGCTTTCGCAGACAGAAGTTGTCAGAATTCACTCATCAACGGATTATTTGATTTATATGCTTGGTTTTTTGCCGGGTTTTGCTTATCTTGGCGGACTTGACCCGCGCCTTGAAACTCCGCGTCTAAAAACTCCCCGTACAAAAATACAGGCTGGAAGCGTGGCGATTGGCGGAAGCCAGACAGGACTTTATCCTGTAGATTCTCCCGGCGGCTGGCGGATAATCGGGCGCACTCCTTTAAAAGTGTTCAGTCAGTTTAGAAATCCTGCTTTTTTATATTCGGCAGGAGACAAAATTAGATTTGTGCCAGTTACAAGACGAGAATTTGACGAATTTGATGAGTTGGACTGGCTGGAAAAAAACGGCTATTTAGAAAATAAAATGAGTTCACCCAAAAAAACAGTGCGTTTTGTCTGCGGCGGAGGAGCAAAAATTATTGACGGCGGATTGCTGACCACTGTTCAGGATTTTGGCAGAAAAGGTTTTCAAAAATACGGAATAGGAGAGAGCGGAGCGATGGACAGAAAAAGTCTTGCCCTTGCAAATGCTCTTGTTAAAAACGATTTGAATACAGCCTGTCTTGAAACAACCTTGTGCGGTCCTGAACTCGAATTTTCTTCGGACTGCGTGTTTGCAATCACCGGCGCAGAATTGAATGCCAGCCTTGACGGTAAAACTGTCGCAATGAACACAGCTGTCAGGGCAAGCGCCGGAAGCGTTCTAAAATGCGGTTTTGCAGTAAAAGGTTTGCGCTCGTACATTGCATTTAGCGGCGGAATCCTTGTTCCTCCTGTTTTTGGCAGCGCGTCGACAAACGTTAAGAGCGGAATGGGCGGTTATGGTGGAAAACTTGTCAAAGGCGGACAACTTGCTTTTGGAGAAAGTTTGTATGACTTAAAAAACAGCGAATTTAATTCATCATCTTTGAACATAGAAAATGAAAAAATTGAAATAAAAGACGATGAAAATTCTCCGCTTATGCTAAAAGTTCTTCCTGGCGCCCAATACGATTTTTTTGACAAAAAAATAATTGAAAAATTTACTTCGACGGTTTATGAGGTAAGTTCTGAGAGCGACAGAATGGGAATCCGCTTTTTAGGAAACAGCCTTGATTGTGGAAAGACAGACATAATTTCTGATGCGATTCCATTTGGAGCAGTGCAGATAACATCAAGCGGTCTGCCAGTTGTAATGGCGGCGGACAGACAGACGACCGGAGGCTATGCGAAAATTGCCACGGTTTTGCAGCGGAGTATGCGTGAACTGGCTCAGGCACGTCCTGGAAAAAAAGTGCGTTTTGTGTTTTGTTGACTTAAGAAAGTTTTGATTTAAGACAAAAAATTTGCGAAAAATTGGGAGAAAAATATGGAAAAAATTGAAAATTCAAATCCGTATCGGAAAAGTTTGCCAAAGGAAGTCCGCCAATTGATAAGCGACGGAAAGATTACAGGACAGACTTCTGGAATGTGTGACGGTTATGCCCAGGCAAATCTTTGCATTCTGCCTGAAAAATATGCTTATGACTTTCTGTTGTTTTGTCAGCGCAATCAAAAATCTTGTCCGCTGCTTGAGGTAAGCGATTGCGGCTCTAGGTTCCTAAAAACTTCTGCGCCAGGAGCAGACATTGCCAAAGAAATTCCAAGGTACAGGGTTTGGAAAAATGGAAAACTTTTTGATGAATGTACGGACGTTTCTTCGTATTGGAGGAATGATCTTGTTTCTTTTGTGATTGGATGCAGCTTTTCTTTTGAGAGCCTTTTGATTGACGGTGGAATTGATGTCCGGAATATTTCTGAAAATCACAATGTGCCGATGTATGTTACGAATATAGACACCGCTCCGGCCGGAATTTTTAGCGGAAAAATGGTTGTTTCTATGCGGCCAATTCCGTACGACAAGATTGTCCGTGCCGTCGAAATTACATCGCGGGTTCCAAAGGTTCATGGTTCTCCGGTTCATATTGGTTTGCCAGAGCTTATCGGAATAAAAGATATAAATAAGCCTGATTTTGGAGAAATGAGCACAATCAAGGAAAATGAAGTTCCTGTGTTCTGGGCATGCGGAGTAACTCCTCAAAGCGTCGTTATGAATTCAAAACCTGACTTTTGTATAACACATGCGCCTGGACATATGCTCATAACTGATATTCCTGAGAGTTTTCTTCAGAACTAATGTAAAAAATGCACAAAAAATAAATGAATGTTTGTCATATTTGCTATCGTGCACGAAAAAATAGCGTGCTAATGTTGTGTCATAAACAAAAGCGTGAAGGCAGAAGTTTTTTACGCTAAAACTGAACTTAATTTGGAGGCAGGAATATGAATGCAAAAGAGATTGCAAAAATGCAGACAGAGAATGTGCTTTTGGGATGGAGCAAGCAGGGCGGATTAGACCCGATTGTTGTTGATCATGCCGAAGGAATTTATATCTATGATACCGACGGAAAACGATATGCGGATATGTCTTCTGAGCAGGTAAATGTTAATGCCGGTTACGCAAACAAGGAAATGACCGAGGCTATAAAGGCTCAGCTTGATAAATTTGCTTATGTTCAGGGCTCGTGGGGAGCAGAAAGCCGTGCAAAACTTGCAAAATCTATTATTGACCGTTTGCCTGACTGTTTTGGAAAAGTGTTCTTTACAAACGGTGGAGCAGATGCGAACGAGAATGCGATAAAAATTGCCAGAATGTACACTGGACGTTTCAAGGTAATGAGCCAGTACCGTTCTTATCACGGTTCAACTTTTGGAGCCGGAAACTTGACCGGTGAACCACGCCATTTTGCGCTTGAGCCGGCTATTCCGGGCTTTATTCACTTCCGCGGACCTTATCCTTATCAGGAAAAAATTCACTTTGAGTCGGAAGATGAGGAATGTGAATATTATGTAGAACGTCTGCGTGAACAGGTTACTTTTGAAGGTGGCGACAGAATTGCTGCAATTATTCTTGAAACTGTAGTTGGTTCAAACGGAATTATCATCTATCCGAAGAACTACTTAAAAGGTGTCCGCAAGATTTGTGATGAATTTGGAATCATGATGATTTGCGATGAAGTTATGGCTGGCTGGTACAGAACTGGAAAAATGTTTGCATACATGAATTTTGACGTAACTCCAGATATTATAACTTTTGCAAAAGGCGTAAATTCTGGCTATATTCCGCTGGGTGGCTGTATCGTAAAGAACGAAATTGCGCATTTCTTTGACGACAAGTATCTTTCGTGCGGACTTACATATTCTGGTCATCCGTTGGCATGTGCCGCTGGTGTTGCTTGCCAGGAATTCTACCTTAAAAACGATATTGAATCTCATGTTCAGAAAGTTGGAAAGCATCTTGGAGAAAAACTTGAGGAGCTTAAGGCAAAACACAAGAGCATTGGAGATGTTCGCTACATTGGACTTTTTTCTGGAATTGAACTGGTAAAGGACAGAGAAACCCGTGAACCTCTTGTTCCTTGGGGACAGGATCCAAAAGGAATAATGGGAGCGATTGTAAAGGAACTCAAAAGCCGGGGATTTTTTACATATTCACACGAAAATGTAATTATTGTCGCTCCGCCGCTTATCATAACCGAAGCACAGATTGACGAGGAACTTGAAAAGCTGGACGATGTTTTGAGTATTGTTGACGAAAAATACATTTAACGTAAGGAGAAACCCATGGTATTCAATTTTACGACAACGCCAAGGACTGTAATGGGCGAAGGTGCGTTAAAAATCGCTGCGCCTTATTTTAAGTCTTTTGGAAACAAAGCTTTGATTGTGACCGGAAAAATAATTACAAAGACCGGGCTTGCCGCTCAGGTTCAGACTGTGCTCGAAGAACAGGGAATTGACAGCGTTATCTATAACGATCTTCCTGGAGAGCCTACGGATTTGATGATTTATGCCGGGGTTGAAGTTTTTAAGAAAGAAAAGTGTGATTTTATTGTGGGGCTTGGCGGAGGAACACCTCTCGACAGCGCAAAGGCGATTGCGGCTATGGCGGTTCTTCCTGGAAAACTCGGTGACTATAAAGGAAAGGAGATGTCCGGGGATTTTGCGCCGCTTGTGTTGATTCCTACAACTGCTGGAACCGGCTCTGAAGTGACAAAGTATTTTGTATTTACAGAGACAGCGACGGATTCAAAACTCTTAATAAAAGGCGACGCTCTTCTTCCAAAAATTGCTGTTGTTGACTACACATATACGATTTCTTCTCCTGCTTCAATCACACTGGCCACAGGAATGGATGCGCTCACGCACGCGATTGAAAGCTACACTTGTATAAAACATACTCCTGTTACGGATTTGTACTGTCTTGATGCGATTAAGAGAATTTTCAAATATCTTCCAGTCGCTGTAAAAGACGGTACGGACAAGGTTGCCCGCGAAAATATGAGCATTGCCGCTTATGAGGCTGGAGTTGCAATAAATACAAGTCCTACAACGATTGTTCACGGAATGAGCCGTCCGATTGGAGCTGTTTTTCATGTTCCGCATGGAATATCAAACGCTATACTTTTGGTTGAATGTCTGCGCGCTGTGCTTCCAGGAGCATATTCACGTTTTGCAGAACTTGCCGTATTGGTTGGAGCGGCTCAGGACGGAGAGGAACCTGCGATTGCTTCTGAAAAATTTCTTGAGAAACTTGAGGAATTTACAAAATCCTTGAATGTTCCAACTCTCCGCGAATACGGACTTGATCTTCAGAAATTTGCTCAAAAAGAAGAGAAAATGGCGTCAGATTCCGTTGCGTCTGGTTCACCTGCAAACTGCTACAAAGTTCTTTCAAAAGAAGAGCAGATTGCAGTTTATGAGATTTTGAGGAATAAATAATGAAAATCGCGCTGATTCAGATGAAAGGAAAAAGTTCCAATGATGATAATATCGAAATTGCGTTGGAACAAATTGAAAAAGCAAGTGCTTCTGGTGCTGATTTTGTTGTTTTGCCGGAAATGTTTTCCTGTCCTTACAAGGCGTCAAATTTTCCTGTCTATGCTCAGGAAGATGGCGGAAAGAACTGGCAAAAGTTGAGCGCAGCTGCAAGAAAAAATAAAATTTATCTTGTAGCCGGCTCAATGCCTGAACTGGAAATAAGTGAGGAAAATGGCAACCACGTAGAAAAAATCTACAATACTTCCTATGTCTTTGACCGAACCGGAAAACAGATTGCAAAGCATCGCAAAATGCACTTGTTTGATTGCGATATTCCTTCGGCACGGTTTTATGAAAGCGAAACCTTAAGTCCAGGAAAAAACGTAACAGTATTCGACACAGAATTCGGCAAAATCGGGCTTATGATTTGCTTTGACATTCGGTTTCCTGAATTGGCGCGGCTTATGGTTGATAAGGGGGCAAAACTGATTGTTGTTCCGGCGGCGTTCAACATGACGAGCGGTCCTGCCTGGTGGGATATTATGTTTCGTGCACGTGCAACCGACAATCAGGTTTTTATGGCAGGGTGTTCTCCTGCCCGCGACGAAAATGCTGGTTATGTCGCGTGGGGACATTCACTTTTTGTCGACCCATTTGGAAAAATCCTTGCTCAGCTGGACGAAAAGGAGAATATTCTTTTGTGCGATTTGCAGCTTGAACAGGTAGATGATTTCCGAAATCAGTATAAAATTCTTGCTGCCCGGAGAAAAGACGTTTATTCGCTTGTTGAATGCAAGAAAGCTACAGAAAATAATGCGGACATATAGTTAAAATGCACGAAAAAAAATTTTAAATTTGTGCAAATAAGATTTTTATGTCCGGGGCAATGTCTGTATACTAAGTTTAATTTTATGAATCAAAGGCGGTTCTGTTCATCGTAGAGGTGAATTGAACCGCCTTTTTTTTGTTCATCTATGGAGGTGCATAATTATGAAAAGAGTCTTTAAGAAATCACTTGAGGTTTTAGCAGTCCTTGCGGCTACTTTTGGATTTTTTTCTTGCGGAGAAAAAAAGAGTTCTGCAAAAACAGTAAAGATTGGAATTCTCTACAGTACGACTGGAAATTTCAGCCTTTCTGAAACGCCTATGCAGAATGCGGCTAAAATGGCGATAGACGAAATCAATGCGGCCGGCGGCGTAAAAGGAATGCAGATTGAACCTTTGTATGTTGACTACGGTTCAGACCCGGCCATGGCGGCGGAAAAGGCTCAGCAGATGATTTTAAAAGATGGCGTTACTGCCATTGTTGGAACAAATGCATCTAATACGCGTCTTGCAGTAATTCCTACGATTGAAAAATACAACAGCGTTCTTGTTTACAATACTTATTATGAGGGCGAAAAACCTTCAAAGAACCTTCTTTACACAAATACTTGTCCAAACCAGCAGGTTGCGGCTTTTATTCCGTGGATGATAAAAAATCTCGGTCCAAAAATTTACATCGTTGGATCAGATTATGAATTTCCACGCAAGACAATCGCCTTTGCAAAGGAATATATTGCAAAATTTGGCGGACAAATTGTTGGAGAAGAATATACGCCTACAAGCGAAACAGACTTTTCTTCCGTTGTAAACAGAATTAAGGCTTCTGGCGCAGACTGTGTATTCTCAGGTGTAGCAGGCAACTCAAATGTTCCATTCTACAAGGACTATGTTCAGTACGGAATGGATCCAAAAAAAGTTCCGCTTTGTTCAATTTCGTCACACGAGTCTGCAATTAAGGCTGTAGGTTCGGCAGCTGTCGGAAACTATGCTTCGTTCGACTATTTTAATTCTCTTGATACGCCGGAAAGTAAACTTTTTGTTGAAAAATACCAGAAACTTTTTGGAACGACAACAACGGTTACAAACAGTGCAGAAGGTGCTTACCACGGAATCTATATTCTTGCAAAAGCAATAGAAAATGCAAAGTCGCTTTCGGCACAGGACATTATAGCCGCAGCTAGTGGTGTTGAGGTTGATTCACCTGGAGGAAAGATAAAAATGGACGAGAAAAACCATCACTGCTGGCTTAACACTTATATTGGACAGGTTCAGGATGATTTGTCTTACAAGATTCTTGCAAAAAGTGACGGACTTGTAGCTCCTATTCCTGAATAATTGAATTAAACAAAATAAATTGAAGAAAAAATCTGCCGTCGCGGTGGACAATGACGGAAAACTGCCGCGGCGCACAGTCGCTTGATGAGTTTTTTAACACAAACACAAAAAGGAGGCACAGATGAGCCTTTTCTTACAACAGCTATTGAACGGAATCAGTAACTCATCGGTTTTGTTTCTTACGACAATCGGTCTTGTAATCATTTTTGGAATGATGGACGTTGTCAACAATGCACACGGAGAGTTCATAATGATTGGAGCTTATACGGCCTGTATAAGCGTTAATGCTTTGCATATTCCGTTTGCACTCGCATGCATTCTTGCAGCCCTCGTGACTGGAATTGTCGGAATAATAATTGAGCAGGCGGTTATTAAAAAACTTTACGGAAAAGTTGCCGAAACCCTGCTTGTTACGTTCGCACTTGAATACATAATCCAGCAGATTGTACGAATGATTTTTGGACCGGAAAGCCAGACTTTGGAAGTTCCATTGCGTGGACAGATTACAGTTCTTGGAGTTTCTATTCCGTATTACAACCTTGTTTTGATTTTAATGGCCTTGGTTGTGCTTGCGCTTACGCTTGTTCTTTTTTATAAAACTTCGTTTGGAATGCAACTCCGTGCAATTACACAAAACCGCGACATGACGCAGTGCCTTGGAATCAATGTTGCACGGATAAATATGTTTACATTCGGTTATGGTGCTGCTCTTGCAGGTTTTTCTGGTGCGTTGATTGCTCCGATAAAGAGCGTTTTTCCTGGAATGGGACCGGCGTTCAACGTTGACGGATTCCTTGTTGTAATTCTCGGAGGACTTAATTCAATAATAGGATCATTTGCCAGTTCGTTTGTAATCAACGAATCAATCACAATAATGTCGGGATATATGAGCCAGATTGTCTCAAAGCTTTTAATTTTTGTTGTGATAATCGTGATTGTACGCTTCCGGCCGAACGGTCTGTTTTCTTCAAAGGAAAAAAGATAGGTGAGGTGAATTATGAGTTTTGATGAAAAAATTGAAAAACTGAAGACGCCATGCTTGTCGTCTGTAAAATCTGTAAGCGTTGAAAAGTGGATTGCATACGGAATGTTTGCGCTTCTTATTTTTATTCCGCTTTTTAGTTCAATGTATAGCCAGCTGGTTTTCGGAAAATTTATCTCCTATATGATTTTTGCGCTTGCGCTTGATATTCTTTGGGGATATGCCGGATTGATGAACCTTGGATTTGCGCTCTTTTTTGGGCTTGGCGGATATGTATTGGGAATCTCTCTCTCGTGCCAGAACGGGCTTCCTGCATTCATGGAATTTGGCGGACTAACACAGATTCCTCTATTATATAAGCCTTTGCAGAATATTCCGTTTGCGTTTTTGATGGGACTTTTGGTTCCTGCGGCAGTCGCCTTTATTCTTGGACTTTTTATTTTCTACAGCAAGATTAAGGGTGTTTTCTATAATCTTATAACTCTTGCGCTTGCGGCTTTGTTTGAGCTTCTTCTTGCCACAAAGCAGATGTACACCGGCGGTTCTTCCGGAATCAACGGAATTGCAGGAGGACTCGACAAAATAAAATTTTTCGGCAGACCTATAACGATTACAGGCTGGTATTATATCGGTCTTGTTGCGCTTGTGGCAGTTTATGTTCTTTGCCGTCTTATTACAAAGGCTCGTTTTGGCAGCGTAATAAAATCTGTCCGAGACAACGAGGCCCGGCTTCAGTTTCTCGGATACAATCCTGCGGTGTTTAAGATTGCGGTCTTTACAATAGCAGCGTTTTTTGCAGGTTTTGCCGGAATGGTCTATCTTCCAATGACGTCGTTTATTTCTATTGAAGCAGCCGGCGTTAGTTTTTCGACTATGGTTCTTGTTTGGCTTGCTGTCGGTGGACGTGGAAATTTGACTGGAGCAATGGCTGGCGCACTTCTTGTAAGTTTTTTGCAGTCAAAGCTTTCGGAAAGTTTTGGCAATATGTGGCAGCTTGTGCTTGGCGCTGTCCTTATTCTTATCGTTTATTTTTTGCCAAAGGGAATTATTGGAACTTTGCAGGATATTCAGTATAACCGTCGAATTGCAAAAGTAATCTCGCAGCAAAAACAGGAGGCATGATAAAAATTACGTCCTTGTAATTTTTATCATCACAGTTTGCTCAAGCGTTGCTTTCTCAAACTGTGATTCTCGCCATCCGTAGCTCGCCGCTAACGCGGAGTTTTAGAAGGAGGCATGACAATGGCTTCATACCTTGAATTGAGAGATGTTTCAGTTGTTTTTTCAGGATTTAGGGCTGTCAATAAAGTCAATCTCAAGATTGAAAAAGGCGAACTTCGCGTGCTTATTGGACCGAACGGTGCCGGAAAAACCACAATAATGGATATGATTACCGGTAAGACAAGACCGACAGAGGGACAGATTCTCCTTGACGGATACGATATAACAGGAGAACCGCCTTATAAAATCGCCGAAACTTACAGAATCGGGCGCAAATTTCAAGGACCGAATATTTTTGCGAACATGACTGTCTTTGAGAACATAGAAGTTGCCCTACGCGGTTATTCGTCGCTTATAAAAACATTCACCTACAGACGCACGCCGCAAATTGTTGAAAAAATCAATGGAATCTTAAAGCAGATAAATCTCTACGATTACCGGGATATGGTAAGTTCTTCTCTTTCGCACGGTCAGAGGCAATGGCTTGAGATGGGAATGGTTTTGGCACAGGATCCAAAGGTTATTCTTCTTGACGAGCCGACTTCGGGAATGACAGCGGACGAAACATACAAGACAGGCGAGATGATTCTCAATGTTATGAAAGGAAAAACTATTCTTGTAATTGAGCACGACATAGATTTTGTTAAGCAAATTGCAAAAAAAGTCACTGTTTTAAATCATGGCGAGATTCTTGCTGAAGGCACTTACGAGGAAATTACAAATAATCCGGAAGTTGTCCGTGTTTATCTTAAAAACGATGCCGACCTTGATAAAAAAGAACCGACGGCCGAAGAAAAAATCATCAGACAGATGCAGACACAGCTTCTTGAAAAGGCAGGTGTTTCTACCGAGGCGGTTGCAGGCCAGAAAACTACAGGAGGAGAATAAAAATGCTTGAAGTAAAAGACGCATGTGTAAGTTACGGAAAGAGCCGGGTTGTGAACGGAATCTCCCTAAAGATTGACGGCGCAGAAACATTTCTGGTTCTCGGAAGAAACGGTGTTGGAAAGACAACATTTATGAAAAGCATAATTGGGCTTTTGCCGGTAGATTGCGGTTCAATAAATTTTGACGGAAGCGATATAACAAAGAGCCGGGCGTATGAGCGTTCTCAAAAAGGAATTGCCTATGTTCCTCAGGGACGTGAAATTATTCCTATGCTTACAGTTAAAGAAAACCTGCAATTAGGGGCTGTGGCACATAAAAAAGTTCAATTTGAAACAAAGATGAAGGAAATTCTTGAATATTTTCCTGATTTGACGCCACATCTGCGTAGAAAAGGAGGTGTGCTTTCTGGCGGACAACAGCAGCAGCTTGCAATTGCCCGCGCACTAATGAGCGATCCTAAAATTCTGATTCTTGATGAGCCGACCGAAGGAATCCAGCCAAATATTGTTATGGGAATTGCAGACATTCTCAAACGGTATCAAAAGGCGAAGAATATTCCTCTGATTATCGTGGAGCAGAATCTTCACTTTGCGCGCAGAATCGGCGACCGTTTTATGATTATTCAAAAAGGCCGCAGCGTAAAGGAAGGTTCTATCGACGAACTGACCGATGAAGTTTCTGCTAAATATATTTCTGTATAGGCGGGGGTAAAAAATGTCTAAAAATTATGTAATTACAATTGCGAGAGGTTTCGGTTCTGGTGGCAAACAGACGGCGACACAGATTGGAGAGAAACTTGGAATTCCCGTCTACGAAAAGCAAATTCTTGAAATGGCTTCGGCATATTCTGGGTTAAGCGAGGAAATGTTCATTGAAGTTGATGAAAAGCTCCGTGGAAATTATGTAACCAATGCTCTTGCAAAATTTACTTTTCCAAAGGAAGTTTCGCCTACAAGCAAGCGTTTTGAGAGCGATATAAATCTTTTTTGTATTCAGGCTGAAATAATAAAACAGCTTGCACAGAACGTGTCGTGCGTAATAATTGGAAAATGCGCCGACCATATTCTCAAAGATTTTGACAATGTTGCGAGTTTTTATATAGAAGCTCCCCGCAAAGAATGTCTGGAATCAATTATGACAAAGACCGGCGTAAATGAAAAAGAAGCCGCAAAAATGATTGAGAATACGGACAAGTATCGTTCCGAGTACTATAAGTTTTATTCTGGCGGAAACTACTGGACAAACCCTGTCAACTACGACCTTACGCTCAACAGCGCGAGAGTGGGACGCAGACGCTGTGCCGATGTAATTATCGATTATATGCGGCGGAGATTCGGGGCGGACTTTGAAGATACATTCAAGGGAAAAATCTAATGAATGATAAACCAGTTTGGTTTTTAAACCGGACAATTCTGCTAAAAAGAGGTACTACAAATGTATGAATGTGATATAAAAAGAATGGAAGAGAAAATAACCACTTTTGGAGGCTTTGGCGACACAGGCCACGGTGGAATTACAAGATTTTCACTTTCTCCAGCGGCTATTCAGGCAAGAAATGAGATAAAATTGCGCATGACAAGGCTTGGCCTTGATTTTAAGACGGACGATCTTGGAGACATTTACTGCACTCTTCCAGGAACAGATCCGGATGCAAAAGTCATAATCTCCGGCAGCCACTGCGATTCAGTTCGTCAGGGTGGAAATTACGATGGAATTCTTGGCGTTCTTACTGCTATGGAAGTGATAGAAACTATAGTCACTCAAAAAATTCCACACAGGCATCCGATTCAGCTTGTTGTTTGGACAAACGAGGAAGGCGCGCTTTATGAACCTGCGATGATGTGTTCAGGAATAATCTGCGGTAAATTCAAAAAAGAAGAAATGTTCGCTTCAGTTGCAAAGGACGATTCTGGAAAAACTTTTGGACAGGCTCTTTCGGAGAGCGGATTTTTGGGTGAAGAAAAAAACAGGATTGAACCTTCAAAAACAGAAGCTCTTGTTGAACTTCATATTGAGCAGGGGCCAGTTCTTGAAGCCGGTGGATACGACGTTGGAGTGGTTGAAGGAGTGGTTGGAATGATAAATTATGAATTTACGTTTCACGGACAGGCCGACCACGCCGGCACATTCCCAATGCCTTACCGGAAAGACGCTCTTTTTGCTGCCAGTCAAGCTCTTTTGTTCCTTCACGAAGAATTTGACAAGATAGGCGACAAGGAACTGGTTTATACAACCGGAAAAATAAGCTGTCATCCGAATATTCACACGATAATTCCGGACGAGGTAAAATTCACCTTAGACGTGCGTCATCAGAATCCAGAAATAATAAAAAAATGTGTTGAAATAATAAAAACTATGCCAAAAGAATGGGCAAACTGCACGATGAGCTATAAAGAAGCGTGGGCGCGAAACACCGTAACTTTCTACAAGGAATGGGTTGATGATGTTGAAAATGCGGCTCAAAAACTTGGTTACAAGAGCCACAAAATGTACTCTGGAGCCGGTCACGACGCACAGTACCTGAGCGAGATTGTTCCTACTACGATGATTTTTGTTCCGAGCAAAGGTGGACACAGCCACTGCGAACTTGAATATTCGCCAGTTGAATGGTGCTGGAAAGGAGCAAACGTGCTCCTTAACACAATTCTTGAGATAGACAAAAAATAGGATTATTTTCCCATGGCAACAACTTTAATTCCCTCAGTTTCGAGTGAACTCCGGATTTTTTTTACAAATTCAAGGGCTTTAGGGCTGTCGCCATGCACGCAGATAGAATCGGCTTCGATTTCTATTTCTTTACCAGAAATTGTCTTTACTTTGTGATTTTTTATCATTTCAAGAACACGTTCAATTGCAAGATTTTCGTCTTGAATCATTGCGCCTGGTTTTGTGCGGGAAACAAGGCTTCCGTCATCTTCATAAGCGCGGTCTGCAAAAACTTCTTTTTTTGCCCGTAAACCAATTTTTGAGGCGGCTTTTAGCATTTCACTTCCGCTTAGCCCAAGAAGAATCAAAGAACCATCAATTTCGGCAATTCCCTCTGCTATTGCAATGGCGAGTTTTTCGTCTTTTGCCGCCATATTGTACATTGCTCCATGGGGTTTTACATGCTGAAGCGGGATTTTATTTGCAACACAAAAAGAATGCAAGGCTCCAACTTGATACTGAACCATCGCTTTTAATTCGAGAGGGCTGACATTCATATTCCGCCGTCCAAATCCTACAAGATCTGGAAAACCAGGATGCGCGCCAACTGCCACATTGTTCAGTTTTGCCATAGCAACAGTTTTTGACATAACCAGCGGATCTGAGGCATGAAAACCGCAGGCAATATTTGCAGAGGAAATATATTTTATAACCTCTTCATCAAGTCCGATTTTATAATTTCCAAAACTTTCTCCAAGATCACAGTTTAAATCAACTTTCAACATAATCATTTTCTCCGTTTTTATAGTTTATGACTGCGTTTTTAAGGGCAAGAACGATTTCTTTTTCTGTGTCCATTCCAAATCCGTCAACACCGACAATTTTTTCTCTTTTTACTCCGTCCACACTTCCGATTTTTACCGTGATGCAGATGTAATCCTCGATTTCCTTAAAATCCGGCAAAAGCCCGTTTTTTTGAGAAAGAGCATCGAGATAAGCAACAATTGAATACGCTCCCCAGTTGCTTACGGAAGCTATTACAAGGCAGTCTACTTTTACAGAACATGGAACAAGGCTCAGTTTTGAACTTATCAATTCCGCCACATTTCCCATTCCAATTTCGTTTCCGCCGTCTCCAACACCAATTGTCGGAATTTTTCCGTAGGCAAGAGTGAATAAAATGTCCGTTCTGGCAGTAAATTCACAAATGCTTTCTCTGCGCATATTTTCGTATCTGCCGTTGATGTTTACTCCACAGCGTTCAACAGAAATAAGCCCAACCGGCTGATATTTTTCAAGTAGAGCCGCGCAGTATTTTTCGTTGGCGTCAAAAGGCATATAAGCAACTTCAAGCCCTTTAAGTTCAAAAAAATCTTTGCAAAAGGAATCTGTAACAATTACAGGATTGAATCCGAGTTTTTTTAACGCAAGTGCCAGAAAAACAGTTCCAGCAGGACCGTCTGTTTCTGCATATCCGGCGACATAAAAACCTGTTGTCAGAAGAATTGTTCTTCCTTTTTGCCAGGATAAAATCATTTCTGCCGCCTTATGTGAATAGTCAGCCGGCAAACTTTTTTTAAGCACGTTCATTCCGCGTGAGCCATGCCGCAAAACAATATCTTCAATTGTTTCTGTCAATTTAGTCGAATTTTGCATAGATGTCTCCCAAAATAAGAAAAACGTCGTAATTAAAAATCAGATAATGTCGGCTTTATAGCCAGTTTCCTTGTAAAAATCTTCAACAGCCTCAGTTTGAAGCCTTTTTAAAAGTTCAGGATCCTTTCTTCCAACTGGTTTTCCGTCAATTTCGTAAGCCGGCAATCCCAAGGTTCCTGCCGAAGTGATGAAAACTTCGTCTGCGGCAAAAAGTTCATCTAGTGTAAAAGGGCGCTCTTCGTAAGGAACTCCGATCCTTTTACAAATTTCAAGATAATGACGGCGGGTCACACCTGGAAGAATAAGTTCATCCAATGGAGGAGTAATGAATTTTCCGTCTTTTAAAATATTTACGTTTGTGTGGGCACATTCTGTAACACGCTCGCCACGATGAAAAACAACTTCCTTTGCGCCATTTTCAAAAGCTCTCTGGCTTCCCATTACGCTTGGCAAAAGGTTCAAAGTTTTTATGTTGCAATGGAAAAAGCGTGTGTCTTCTTCTGTAATAAGTTTGCAAGGTTTTCTCAAATCAGTAAGTTTTGATTCAGAAATTGTAATTAGAAGATTTGGTTCAACATCAGGAAAAAGGTGATTGCGCGGCGCAGTTCCACGGGTACATTCCCAGTAAACAAAACATACTCCGTCACTGTCCATGGCATCAATGCACTTTTGAAGTTCTGCGACCAGTTGTTCTTTTGACATTTTGAAAGGAATTCTTGTAAGACGCAGACTGTTAAAAAAACGCTCAATGTGATAATCAGTCTCAAAAATTTTGCGGTTTGCACAGTATGTCGCATCGTACACACCGTCGCCAAAAAACATTGCACGGTCCAAGAAAGGAACCGTCATCTCTTCCTGCAAGCCCATCTTTCCATTGTAATAACCTACGTTTTTCATGCTTAGCCTCTTTATATTTCGTGCATCGTGCACGTTAATAATAAAATTATTATGTTTTTCATTTTTTTTGGCAAGAATTTTTTATAGTTTTTTATTGAATTTTGACAATTTTTTTACTTTGAAAGATGAATTAGTTTTGCCTTTATTTTGGAAAAAGCCGATAGAATTTTATATATTCAATTAAAAAATCCCCTAATAGAATAAAAACGAATGTGAATCGTAAAGGAGAGAAGTTTACAAATCTGGAGGAACAGAATGAAAAAATTAACTAGACTTGCCGCAATTCTGGCAAGCACGGCAATCTTGTTTAGCGCAATAAGCTGTAAAACCGATGACAGCAACGACGGGGGGGGGGAAGGAAGCGGACCGTCAATCGAAACAAATGCAGATGGAACTACGACGTTAAAAATTAACGAAAACGATAAGGCGAGTGGTTTTGTAAGTGCTTTTGCAACGGATGGTACTGTGGCAAAAATTAACACTGCAAATGTAAGTGATTATTTGGGTTCGGGATATTTGGATAATCCTGGAAAAGTAGTTTATTCGGTTAATTCTGAAACGGAACAGGTTGTTAAGATTCAGATTTGTTATGCTCATTGGGGCTGGTCATACCAGATTAAGGCGGCTTATGTTTTGATTAATGGCGAAAGCTGTGATGATGATGAAATTCTTTATGGCAATTGGACTGGAAAATCTCTTAAAATGTCAAACACAATCACTGTTTCGCTAAAAGCGGGCGACAACCAAATTTGTCTTTTGCCTGTTCCAAAAGGAAAGAAACTTCCAAAATATGATGAAACAAAAGGTTTTGGTGTAAAATATCCGAACGGCGAAAAGGATGAGGTGGCTGCTGAAAATAACGCAGGTAAGTCCGTTGCTGGAAAATATCTTTCAGATGGAATGATTCCAAATCTTGATTATATTTCTATTACTGGAAAGGGGATTAAAAATGGAAGCGGTCAGTCTGTAAATTATTATCAGATAAAAACTTCTGTAAATAATAAAGATTATGGCTCAATCGAATTGTTTCCAGAGCAGGAAAGTTATAGTGAAGGAACTGAAGTTAGTGTAATCGCAACGCCAAAACCAGGATATATTTTTGATTCTTGGTGCGGATCAAATAGTGATACAAGCGGAAAATTTACCGTAAAAGTTGATTCTGACAAAACGGTTAAGGCTAATTTTATCCCAAGTTCATTTGACAAGACTTCTGAACTTGCTGGACTTGAAGGCTATGCAACTGTATGTGATGATTCTGGCTCACCTTATACAATTACTGGTGGATTTGGCGGAGAAGAAATAACTATTTCTTCATACGCTGATTTGCTCTCAAAAAAATCAAAAATTTCAGGAAATGAACCTGCAATTATCAAGATTGGTGCGCGTATTTCTTCCGCAGAATGGATTGGAACAGACGAATACAATAAAGAACTCGCATCATTGATTGCAAGCGAAAAAAAAGAAAGTGAGGCAAAATTTATTCTTAAAAACAGAAGTTTCCATTTTGATGTTGGTTCAAATAAAACTCTGATTGGCGAATCAGGAAAAGACTACGGATTTAAAAACATTAACGTAAAAATTTCTGGTTCAAATGTAATTGTTAAAAACTTGCATTTTGGCGATGTAATTGGGGAAGATTATTTTGGCGGTTCTGGAAACGATGCTATGAGCATTAAAGGCGGAAAACATGTTTGGATTGACCATTGTGAATTCAGTTCAAGTCTTACTCCTGTTGAAGTTGATGGAACTGCAATTGACTTTTCTGAACACAAATTTGAAGTAGACCTTGAAGGCGAAAATTGTACAGAAGAAGCAAAATGGACAAAAGATTTCTATGATGGACTTTTGGATATTTCTGAAACAAGTCGTTTTATTTCTGTTTCCAACAGTTACTTCCACGATCATTGGAAAGCTTGTTTGTGCGGTGGTTCAAATGACAAGGTTTCATCACAGCCACAAGGTTCTCTTGTTCGTCTGAGTATGTATAATAACTACTTTGAAAAAATCCATGCGCGACAGCCATTGTTCAGATTTGGTAAAGCACATATTTATTCAAGTTATTTGAAAGGTTTAGGAGATTCTTCTGGAATTGAGGTTCGTGCAGAAAGCCGTGTTTATGTAGACAATGTTTATTTTGAAGGTATTAACGGAAATAAAACTGTCGGTTGTTGGAATTCTTCTAAAGGTCTTGGAGCAGGAAAATGGACTGTAAAAGAATGTGAAGGAGCGTCATATGTTAACAATGCAGGATTTACACCGCCTTATGTATGGACTGAAACTTCGGCTATCAAGTCTAAGGCAAATTTGCCAGTTTCCGCTGGAATTAGCAAAAAATGATTTGCAGTAGGGCATAGAGCAGCGGCGATGGCGGGTTTGAACCTGCCGAAGCCGAAAACCGCAGCCGCGCTATTTGCGCGGCGAGGATTTAGAGCGTTAGCGAACTGAGGCACGCCCGACGGCAGCTTTGCTGCTGGACTGCCCTGTAAAAAAAATAACCCGGTTTTTAAATTCTGTTTTTGGAATTTTTTAAGCCGGGTTTTGTTTTTTAGAGAATAATTTTTATTTTTGCATTATTGAATCGATTGATTTTATGCAGGCGTTGCGAAGTCCGTTTTCTTCGAGGGCTGTTACTCCGCGGATTGTGCTTCCTGCCGGGCTGCACACATTGTCTTTTAATACGGCTGGATGTTCGCCTGTCTGCAATTGCAATTTTGCCGAACCTAAAACTGTCTGGCTTACGAGTTTATATGCCGTTGCACGCGGAATTCCGTATTTGACGGCGGCATCTGCGTATGCTTCGATAAATAGGTCTACAAAGGCTGGTCCACAACCGCTTATTGCACCGCCGATTCCCATTAAATTGTCAGGTAATTCTTCGACAGTGCCAAGATTTTCAAAAAGCTGCCAGATTTGCGCGCGTTCTTCTGGTTTGAGCGAATTTGTTTTTTCAAAAAGGAATACTCCTTCGTCAACCATGGCCGGTGTGTTTGGCATGACAAACTGGATGTGTGGTTTTTCGGTGTAGGCTGAAAATACTTTTTCAAAAGCGTGAAAATTCCAGCCGAGTGCAATTGAAATGAGAGTTTTGTTTGCAAAATCCCGTCCAACTTCCGAAATTACGTCTTCTATCTGGTATGGTTTGCAGGCTATAAAAATCGTGTCGGCTTTTGAAACTGCTTCTTTTAACAAGGTGCAGGGAATAAAACCGTATTTTGCTGCATTTTGCGCAAGTTTTTGTTGGTTTGGTGCGTAGGCAAATATGTTTTTTGGTTCGATTTTGCCGGATTTTATAAAGCCTCCGGTCAAAGCCTGCGCCATGTTTCCCATTCCTATAAATGCAATTTTTTCCATATTTTCCTCTTTATTCTGCCAGGAAAAGACTACCTTTTTCTGTGCCGTCGTTGAGTTTATCCAGAATATTTTCTTTACCACCGTTTGCCAGTAGCATTGGAATTCCGTAGAGCGTTGTTTTTTCGGCTGCCTGAATTTTTGTTTCGATTCCGCCTGTTCCAAAACTGTTTGCGTCGCCAACGTGAATTGTTTTCCGCAATTCTGGAATTGACTTTATGACTTCTACGAGTTTTGCGTTTTTGTTTACTTTTGGATTGTCTGTAAAAATTCCGTCAATGTCGCTAAAAAGAATGAGAAGATCGGCGCTCCAGAGAATTGATGTGAGTGCCGCAAGGTTGTCGTTGTCGCCGATTGAAAATTCGAGAGTAGAAACGGAGTCATTTTCGTTGATAATTGGAACAACGCCTTCGTCTGCAAGTGTAAAAAGCGTGTTGCGGATATTCAGTGAGCGATTGTTGTCTTCAAAATCTTCTTTTGTTAAAAGGATTTGACCGATATGAAGACCTTGTTCGTTGAACGCTTTGCGCCATTGAGCCATAAGTTCTACCTGACCGATTGCGCACAGTGCCTGTCGAAAGTGGAGGTCTTTTTTGCGTGCCCATTCTTTTAGTGTCGAAACTCCAGAAACCTGTGCTCCTGAAGAGACAATGACGAGCTGTTTGCCCTGATCGATTAAATTTTTGCACTGTTTTGCAAATGAAGCCATAAATTGCGTGTTTTGTGTTCCGTCTGGCAATGCAAGTGTGTTTGAACCGATTTTTATAACGATTTTGCGAGAAGATTTTAGTGCGTCCTGAATATTCATAACAGTATTTTAGTGAAAAGACAGGCTGTGGACAACAAGAAATTTTTGTGCTTATAAATTGAATTGGAAAATGCGTTTTTTTTTAAGATGATTTTGCGTTTTATTGAAGTTTTTACAAGGACTTTCGATGTTGAATTAAGAGGTCTTTCTCATTAAAATAGTAGAATGTTTCGTATTTATGTAGAACGCAAGCCTGGCTTTCAGAGTGAAGCTCAGAGCATTTTATCGGAAATCAATGGATTTTTGGGCATTTCCTCTGTAAAGGGAGTGCGTTACTTTAACCGCTACGACATTGAAAACACTTCGGAAGAAGTGTCTAAGATGGCCGCATTGAGAATTTTTTCTGAGCCTCAGAGCGACAGTGTGGCTTATGAAGAAGTTAAGATTGATGAAAAAGACACGGTTATTGTCTGGGAATATTTGCCTGGACAGTATGATCAGCGTGCTGATTCTGCTGAGCAGTGTCTTTCTCTTTTGCGTGAATCTATGAAGAATTCTGCAAAAGTTGGATCTCTTCCTCCGCGTGTTCGATGCGCAAAAATGGTTGTTTTGTCTGGAAGTGTTGGTGCTGACGAAGTTGCTAAAATTCAGCATTACCTCGTAAACCCAGTAGACAGTCGTCTTACTGATTCAAAAATTCCTGACACTTTGGAAATTAAAGCGGCAGAACCGGGCGATGTTCCTGTTGTTGAGGGCTTTAACAAGTTTGGCAAAAAAGAACTTAGTGAATATCTTTCTAAAATGGGTCTTGCTATGGACTTGCCAGATATTCAGTTTTTGCAGAAATATTTTAAATCTATCGACCGCGATCCGACAGAAACAGAGATTCGTGTTCTTGATACTTATTGGTCTGACCACTGCCGTCACACGACATTCAATACTGTTCTTAAAGATATAAAAATTGAAAAAGGTCCTTATGCAAAACTTTTTAAGCAGTCGCTTGAAAATTACAAGGCTTTGCACACTGATCTTTATGCAAAGCGTAAGGATAAGCCTCTTACATTGATGGACATGGCTACAATCGGCGGAAAATATCTTCGCAAGCACGGAATGCTTGATGACATGGAAGTGAGCGAAGAAAACAATGCCTGTTCAATTTTTATTGATGTTCATTATACGACAGATAAAGACGGAAATCCTTATCCAGACGGAAAAGATGAAGTTGAACAGTGGCTTTTGCAGTTTAAAAACGAAACTCACAACCACCCGACAGAAATTGAACCTTTTGGTGGCGCTGCAACTTGTATCGGAGGCGCAATCCGCGATCCTCTTTCTGGACGCAGCTGGGTTTATCAGTCGATGCGCGTAACTGGTGCCGGCGATCCTACTGTTCCAATGAGCGAAACTCTCCACGGAAAATTGCCTCAGCTTAAGCTTTGCCGCGAAGCCGCCCAGGGATTTTCTTCTTATGGAAACCAGATCGGTTTGACAACTGGTCAGGTTACGGAGATTTATCATCCAGGATTTTTGGCAAAACGCATGGAGCTTGGTGCTGTAATTGCTGCCAGTCCTTATTCAACTGTAATGCGCGAAACTCCTGAAGCAGGCGATATTGTAATTCTTCTTGGTGGCGGAACTGGACGCGATGGAATTGGTGGAGCGACTGGTTCTTCTAAAGTTCATACCGAAAAATCTGTTACGACCGCGGCTGCGGAAGTTCAGAAGGGAAATGCCGTTGAAGAGAGAAAAATTCAGCGTCTTTTTAGAAACCCTGAAGTAAGCCATATGATTCGCCGTTCAAACGACTTTGGCGCTGGCGGTGTTTCTGTTGCAGTTGGTGAACTTGCTCCTGGCCTCGACATCAATCTTGATGCTGTTCCTAAAAAATACGAGGGCTTGAACGGGACTGAACTTGCAATTTCTGAAAGTCAGGAAAGAATGGCGGTTGTTGTTCGTGCCGGCGATGTTGAAAAATTCATTAAATTCTGTAATGACGAAAATTTGAATGCTGTTGTTGTTGCAACTGTTACTGACAAAAATAAACTTACGATGAAGTGGCGTGGAAAGACGATTGTTGACATTGACCGTTCTTTCCTTGATTCTGCTGGTGCTCCTCACTTTGCTAAGGCAAAAATTGAAAGTCCGTCAGAAAACTCTTCTTCTCCGCTTGTAAAGCCTCTCGAAAGCGTACAGAAAGCTCTCGGAAACTGTGCTTCGGCCACTGGCGAAAGCGGCGAAAATACGCCGAATACTGAACAGATTAAAAACGCATTTATCGCTGACCTGGCAGACCTTGCCTGCTGTTCTCAGCGTGGTTTGCAAGAACGCTTTGACGGTTCAATTGGTTCTTCTACAGTTTTGTTCCCATTTGGCGGAAAATATCAGGGAACTCCAGAATGTGCAATGTCTGCAAAAATTCCTGTAATTTCTCCTCGCGAAACTTCGACTGTAAGCCTTATGTCTTATGGTTACGATCCGCGTGTTGCCGAATGGTCTCCGTGGCATGGCGCACAGACGGCGGTTTTGTCTTCCCTTGCAAAAATTACTTGTATTGGTGGAAAAGCAACTACAAGTCGCATGAGTTATCAGGAATTCTTTGGACGCACCGTGGACGAAAAAACTTGGGGTTATCCAACCGCTGCACTTTTAGGTTCTGTTGATGCTCAGCGCGAAATGGGCTGTGCTTCGATTGGTGGCAAAGACTCAATGTCTGGTACTTTTGAAAATATGAATGTTCCTCACACACTTGTTTCTTTTGCTGTGGCTCATGATGAAGCAAAGAACGTTCAGTCTGGTTCATTTAAAAAATCTGGAAGTTATATTTATCTGGTTCAGGTTCCATATTCTGCTGAACTTGCTCCTGACTGGGACACTTTCAAAAAGAACTCAGATGCCCTTTACGAAGCAAACAAGGCTGGAAAAGTGCTTGCAATGTATCCTGTTTGCGCTGGCGGAATTGCCGAGGCTGTTACAAAAATGGCTTTTGGAAACAAAATCGGTGTTCAGTTGACCGCAATTCCTTCGAGCGCTACTGCAATTGGTTTCCACCGCAATGTAAATAATACGATTGCAGACTTGTTTACTCCGCTCTATGGTTCGATTATCGTAGAAACCGATGACGACAAATTTGAAAACAATGGATTTGTAAATACGACTGTAATTAGAATCGGAAATACTCAAAAAGATCCAATCATCAGCGTTGCAATGGAAGGTCTTAATCCTCTTCCGCTTACAGAAATTTCGCTTGATGAACTTTACGGGGCCTGGGACAAAACCCTTGCAAAAGTATTCCCACCAGTTTCTTCTGTAGAGCCTGCAAAAAAACTTCCTGAATGGGCAGTTAAAAAGCATTCTTCTCTCGAAGAAGCCCGCGCAAAAGTTTCTGCCTTTACAGTTCTCGACAAGGAAAAGGCTAAGCCTCGCGTAATTGTTCCTGTTTTCCCTGGCACAAACTGCGAATACGACATGGCTCGCGCTTTTAATTTGGCTGGAGCAGATTCAAAAATCTTTGTTTTCCGCAACAGAACTTCTAAAGATCTGGAAGAATCTCTTGTTGGATTGCAAAAAGAAATTTCTGCCGCACAGATTGTTGCGTTTGCAGGTGGTTTCTCTGCTGGTGATGAACCTGACGGTTCTGGCAAATTTATTGCAAACGTTATTCGGGAAGCAAATATTGCGCAGGCAATTACAGACCATCTTGAAAAGAAAAATGGTTTAATTCTTGGAATTTGTAACGGTTTCCAAGCTTTGATTAAGACGGGACTTGTTCCTTTTGGAAAAATCGTTGAACCGTCTGCCGAAAATCCGACACTTACTTATAATAATATTCACCGTCATATAAGCCGCGTTGTTAGAACGACAATGGTAAGCGCTTCTTCTCCATGGGCTTTGGACAAAACCGTTTTGGATTCTCGTCCGCACTATGTTCCTGTAAGCCACGGTGAAGGACGTATTATTATGTCTGAAGAATTTGCAGAAAAAATGTTCAAAAACGGTCAGGTATTTACACAGTATTGTGATGAAAACGGAATCCCTGCTGTGAGTGAACCAGATAATCCAAACGGTTCGGCATTTGCAATTGAAGGCCTTACAAGTCCAGACGGACACGTTCTCGGAAAAATGGGACACTCTGAACGAACTGTTGGAATCGGCGGATTTAGCAATGATTTGATTAAAAATATTGCTGGCGAAGACAATGGTTCTTCTTCGTGTCAAAATATTTTTGCTGCAGGTGTAAGATATTTTAATTAAGCCTTCGGCTTAGGGATTTTTGCGTGTTAAGCACGCTGCGACTTTTGCTAAAGCACACGGCCTAAGCCTTCGGCTTAGGGATTGGAGTGGTGGAAGTGGCTGGCTTTGACAGCCACCGTAGGCGAATGCCGTAGCCACGGAAAGCCCGACCCGCGTAAGCGGGGAAGCCCCAAATTTTAAAATTTAGGAATTTAAGATGAAAAAAATTTTAAAACTTTTTACTGTTCTTTTGATGAGTTCGGTTATTTTTGCTGGATGTTCAAAAAAAGATGAAAATCAAGTTCGTAAGCCTTCTGAAAATATTGATTCGTCGACTTGGGTTGACAATTTGATTGACGGAAAGGCTGCTGCTTCTAAAGAAAATAAAAAAATCTTCCTGCTTTTTTCGGGTGATGATCAGGATAAATCAAGTGCTGAACTCAAAGAAAAGATTTTTAACCGTGACGGTTTTATTTCTGAAATGACAAAAAATTATGTTCTTGTTAATTTGGATTTTTCAAATTCGCTTTTTGACAAGGCCGCTGCCGAACCGACAGCTTCTGAAGAAGAAAAAGCCGAGGCGGCTAAACTTTGGGTCAAACTCGAAGAAAACATGCGCGATGCTGGACTTTACAATATCCAGGTAACTCCTTCTTATTATATTTTGACAAAAGAAGGTTATGTAATTAAGCAGATGGTTTTTGAAAATAAACCTGAATCTGTGGAAGATTTTTTTGCTGGTTACAATCCGCTTGTTGAAGAAATTGCTGAATATGAAAATACGATTTCTGCGGCTCGTTCTGGAAAAACCGAAGACAGGCTGGCTGCAATTAACCGTCTTTTTGAAAAAACGGACCCTCAATTGCGCTATCTGCTTGCCGATTTTTGCTCGGATTATATTAAACTCGACAAAAAAAATTCGACAGGAATGGTTGGAAGTTATGTCGTTGCATTGGCAAATTCAAACGCTGTTCAGCATTATCTTGACCAGGATCCTCTGGCTGCAAGTGAAGAATTTGCAACGGCTGCAAAGAGTAAATTTTTGGAACCAGAACAGAAACAGCAGTGTTTTTATACAGCAGCATACCTTTTTGCTTCGAGCGGAACGGACGACGCTGCAAAAGTTAAAGACTATTTGCAGAAAGCTTACGATGTGGCTCCAGATTCGGAATACGCAGAGTCGATTTTGAGCATGATGCGAATGATGGAAGAAAAATACGGTGAAAGCGCAGAACCTTCTGCAGATGCGCCGGAAACTAAAGATTCTGCGGAGAACTAAAATAGTTAAAAAACGGTCTGTCTAAAAAATATTTTTTTGTAAAAAAACAGTTTGCTTTTCTAGCTTTTTATTTTTCTAAGCCGGCTTTGTAGACTTGTGTTTTTTTGACAGACTGAAAAATTTATAGGAAAAATATGGACGACTACCCCTCGGATAATTTAATTATTCTTTTATTGGTTGCGATTACTTGTATTGTGCTTTCTTCGCTTTTTTCGGCTTCGGAAAGCGCATTTCTCGGGCTTAACAAGCTTCGTGTTCATTTTTTGCGTGAAAAAGGCGATAAACGCGCTATTCGGGCTGGAAAACTGCTTGAACGCAAGGAAGAACTTTTAAATATGCTTTTGGTCGGAAACGAAATTGTAAATGTTACGCTTTCCGTCGTTTTAACTTCAATTTTTTTAAAACTTTTTGGAGCGGCTGGTCTTGGAATTGCCACTTCGATTGCGACTGTTTTGCTTTTGATTTTTGGCGAAATTACCCCGAAAAGTCTGACCACGCGTTATCCAGAAAAATCATCTTTTTTCTTAAGCCGGTTTGTTTGGTTTTTCTTTTATTTTCTTCGTCCTTTTGTAATAATTTTTACTTCAATTTCCAGACTTTTTTTGAAAATTTTTGGAATTTCCACAAAAAAGAAGCAGGCAACTTTTACCGAAGAGGAAATCAAAACTTTTATTGATGTTGGCGGTGAAGAAGGCGTTCTTGAAAATGGCGAAAAAAATATGATGAACCGCGTTTTTAAGTTCACCGATTTGAATGCTACCGATATTATGGTTCCTCGCTGCGACGTAATTGGAATTGAGACAAAGGCTTCTTACCGCGATATAATTCAGCTTTCTGAACGCACGCGAATCAGCCGTTTTCCGGTTTATACCGAGGACGGAATTGACAATATTCTGGGTGTGCTTTATGTAAAGGATTTGCTGTTTTTTAGAGGCGCAAAAGAAGATTTTTCTGTCGAGAAATTGATGCGTCCTCCGCTTTTTATTCCTGGAACTACAAAAATGTCCTCGATTCAGGAGATGATGCGCAAAAATAAGCAGAGTTTTGCTGTTGTAATTGATGAATATTCTGGAACTGACGGAATTTTGACGACAGAAGACATTGAACGAGAGATTTTTGGTGCAATTGCGGACGATTTTCAAAAGGCAGGAGACCCGACTTCTGTCCATATAAAAAATCCTGATGACAATTTGCTCGACGGAAGCGCGCGGCTTGTTGATTTGGCGGACGAACTCCACTTAAAACTCGAAAGTCGTGACAACGAAACAATTGGCGGTTACATTTGCGAAGTTTTGGGACACATTCCTGTTCCCGGCGAATTTATCGAAGTGGGCGAATATCGTTTTGAAGTAAGTTCAATGGACAGACTCAGGATCGCAAGCGTTCATTGTAAAAGAATTCCTGGAGGCGAAGAATAATGAAAATTTTTATCGAAATAATTCTTCCGATTCTTGCCGACATTTTCTTGGTTTTTATTGTTGCTTTTTTTGCTGCGAGCGAGACTGCTTTTTTGTCGATTACTCGGGTAACCTTGCATCAGATGTTAAAAAAAGAAGGCGATAAAAAAAATACACCGGCCAAAAAAATTCAATTTTTAAAAAAAGATACAAACCGCCTTTTGTCGCTGATTTTGATTGGAATCAATTTTGTAACTTCTCTAGCCTCTGGTCTTGCCGCAATGATTGCGATTAATCTTGCAGGAAATTCAGGTTCGACTTATGCAACAATCATTATTTCGTTTGTTTTGATTGTTTTTGGAGAAATTATGCCAAAAACGGTTGCGGCGGCTTATCCAGTACAGTCGGCAAGTATTTTTGCTTCTCCGCTGATTTTTTTGGAAAAACTTTTATTTCCGATTGTCTGGCTTTTTTCTAAAATTACGGATTTTATTACAAAAATTCTCACAAGGTTTATTCACGAAGGCCGGGAACTTATAACTGAAGATGAATTAAAATCGCTGATAGCTGTTGGTGCAAACGAAGGAACTTTGGAAAACAGTGAAAAGCGAATGTTGTATAAAATTTTTGAATTTACGGATTTGAAAGTTCACGACATTATGCGTCATAAAAGCCATGTTCAGTTTGTGCCAGAAAATGCTTCGTATGTTGAAATTGCCGACATTTTTGCAGAAACTGGTTATAGCAGGCTTCCTGTTTGCCGAGGTTCTTTTGAAGATGTCCTTGGAGTTCTTTATTACAAAAATGTGCTTTTGGCAGGAAGAGTTATAAAGGAATCTAAAAATCTGGCGGTAAGATGTATGCGTCCAGCTCTTTTTATTCCAGAAACGATTACAGCGACAGAACTTTTGCAAAAATTCAGAAAGGAAAACATAAATTTTGCGGTTGCTGTTGACGAAAACGGTTCAAATATTGGAATTGTAACGATGGACGACATTATGCGCGCAGTTTTTGGACACAGCGTGCACGGAGAGCAGGCCGATATTCCTCCAGAAACCTTGATAGTTCCTGTTACCTCAAAGGAATTTCTGGTTCCTGGCGATATGAAAATTGACGATGTAAATGAACTTTTAAAACTTGAACTTGTAAGCGATGATTACGATACTCTTGCGGGCTGGCTTTTGGAACAGTTCGATGCAATTCCTGAAGCAGGCGAAACAATTCGTCGTGACGGAGTTTTGTTCAAGGTAGAAGACCAAACCCGCCGTCGGATTCAGAGCGTAAGAATCACATTCCCGTAATACAAAAAGATTTGCCGCAAATTTCCTGCAAAGACGTTTTACAAATTCAATAAAATAGCGTAATCCGTCTTTGCAAGGCAAGGCGTTTTTGTAGCCTGACTTACTGGTGTTTAGCGATTTCCGAAATCAGTCGGGCAGTTTCTTCAATTCCTGCTGTTGAACTGTTAATCATAATGTCGTAGTTTTTGCGGTCGCCCCAGGTTGCTTCTGTAAAAGTGTTGTAATGATTTGCACGGCGTTTATCAATCTGCTGAATTGTCTTTTTTGCTGCCTGTTCTGGTTCTTTGTACAAGTCTTCGATTCTCTTGAGTTTTTCTTCTAGATTTCCGTAGATAAAAACGTTTAAAAGAGATTTTGAATCAACTTCATCGCTTGCATTAAGAATGTAATCTGCACAGCGTCCGACAATTACGCAGTTTCCTTTTTTTGCAAGGTCGAGAATAACTTTGCGTTCTGCATTAAAAACCTGATCCGCAAGAGGAAGCATCTGAGTTCCGTTAATCGAGGACGCGCCATTTGCTGTGCCAGAGTAACTTGAGCCTAAAAGAAGATTGTATAAAAATCCTGAAGAAAGATTTTGTTCAGTTTTTTTAATAAAATCTGGAGAAAGTCCGCTTTCCTGAGCGGCCATATCAATAATTTCCTTGTCGTAAAAATCATAACCCAAAGATTCTGCAACGAGTTTTCCGATAAGTCTTCCACCGGAACCGTATTCACGGCTGATTGTAATAATTTTTTTCATAAAAGCCTCCGTAAAGACTGATTTTTGTTTTTTTTGTAGGTTTATTATATCACAAAAATACAGAAAATTAGGAAGTGAATTTTTAGAAAAATTTATATTTAAATGAAAGGGAAATGTTAAAGCAGTGCTGGTCAGCGCCACTTTCCGAATCTTTTAGTTCGTTGTCTTTAGACCATTTTTGAGAATCGCTGGAATACGATTTTCCACGAAGAGTTTTCATATAAAGGTAATCTGCGTTAAGGCAGATTGATTTTTTTGAATCGATTTTATATTCGGTGTCGAAATTGCAATTAAAGAGGCTGCAAAAATCCGAAACAATGTCCAAAAAATAAAGCTCCCTTAAATAATGGCAGTCGATTGACTCAGAATAGACAAACGGAGAAAATTTAACTCCTGCTCCGAGCGAAAAATCTTTTGGAAGTTTGAACTCGATGCTACTTCCGAGCCAAAAAATAAAATTCTGCCGTTTATAAGAAATTACATCGCCAGAAAAATTTTTGATTGTCCGGTGGTTTTCTTCATCGTTCCAGGACGCATAATAACCGTCTGTTTCGTTTCCGTACCAACCAGTTCCGTTTTTTGCCGTAAATTTGAATAATTGGTATTCAAATTCAAAAAAAGGACTTATTTTGGCGCTGATTTTTTTTAGTTCCGGCAGTTTGAATGAATAGCCGGTTTTTAAGCTTGCAGAAATGTCGTAATCGATGTAATTGTCGCTTTCCGAATAGTTTGTTTTATAATCGTGTCCAGAAGTTTCTGTCACTGATGCAGGATCATTATTGAGCCAGTCAGAATCTTTCATTGTCCCGCATTCCAGCGGAAAACCTGCCGTAAAGCCTGCTTCCAGAAAAACACTTTTGTAACTGCCGTTAAGTTTTAGTCCAGAATAGAATTCGTTTTTGATTTCCCAATTTAATTCACTTAATTTGTCGCAACCGTAGTTCGACTTTCTTAAAAAAACATACTCGTTTACTTGACCGTTTTTTATTCCAATCAGCGGTTCCATAGAAAGCGAAAAGTCTGTTTTTTTTATTTCTGCTGCGGCATAAACTGAGGCAAAAATCGAAAAAAAAGGAATTGTTAAAACTAACGCTAAAACTTTTTTCATTTTATTTTTGATTAAAAGGATCAACTCCAAAAATGCTTGCCAGCTGTTTACGTGTTGCTTCCATGTCTTTTTGGTAAGGTGCGGTAAAAGTCATGCGTTCGCCGGTTTTTGGGTGTTCGAGCGAAAGACTGTAGGCGTGAAGAGCAAGTCTGCTTAAAAGAGGTCGTTCTGTTTCTGTGTCGCCGTTCCATCGTTTTTTTATGTCGCTCAGGCGGACAGGTTTTTGGTTTCCGGAATAAAGAGGATCGCAGACGATTGAAAGTCCGATTGACTGCAAATGAGCGCGAATTTGGTGAGTTCTGCCAGTTTTTGGGCGGGCTTCAAGCCAGCTGTAAGGTCCGCATATGCCGATCAGTTTAAAATCCGTAATGCTTGTTTTTCCAAAGCGTGAATTTATCGTCGTGCGGTGGCGGAAATCTCCATCTGGCAAAAGTTTTGAATCTACGGTTTTTGTCTGCCAGAGAGGCCGTCCGTTTACAAGACAGTGATAGATTTTTTCGACAGTCCGGTTTTCAAACTGCATGGAAAGCGCACGGTGTGAATCTGCATTTTTTGCGTAAATTACACAGCCGGAAGTGTCTTTGTCGATTCTGTGGACAGCGTAAAGCCTGCCGAATTCTTTTTCAGCTTCAGAATCTAAGCGAGGAGCGTCGGGGTCGTAGCGGTCTTGCGCAACTAAAAGTCCGGAACGTTTGTTCAATACAATAATGTCGTCGTCGTTATAAATAACAGTGTAATTTGGCGTAATTTTCATACAAAAAATTGTAGCACAAAAAAAGAGTTGATAGAAGTTGAATTTTGGACGGCACCGCACGGTCAAACCGGTGTTTCAGTGTTGTCATTCTAAAAAACTTCGTTTTTTAGAACGCCTTCGGCGCACTTACACCCCGGCGTAGGTTTTGCCTAAAGTAAATTGACAAAAACATAAAAAATGTCATAATGGTAATAATTAGTATTTTGGCTCTCTATAATTTGAGGTGCCGATTTTTAGGGGAAAAAAATGGCTGTTATTAAACCGATGATTCGTTCGAACATTTGTATCAATTCGCACCCACTTGGATGTGCACAGGATACTAGAAATCAGATTGCCTATGCTGTTGCTCAGAAAGCAAAACGTGGAACAAAAACTGCCGCTGAAGGTGGATATGCTCCAAAAAACGTTCTTGTTCTTGGTTGTTCTACAGGATATGGACTTGCAAGCCGCATTTCTGCAGCTTTTGAATACGGTGCAGACACAATCGGTGTTTCTTTTGAAAAAGAAGCTACAGAAACAAAAGCTGGAACTCCTGGTTTTTACAACAATATGACTTTTGACAAGGAAGCTCAGAAGGCTGGACTTAAATCAAAAACTTTCAATATGGACGCTTTTTCTGACGAATGTCGTCAGGCAGTAATTGACGAAGCAAAAAAACAGGGAATTAAATTCGACCTTATTATTTATTCTCTTGCTTCTCCAGTTCGCACAGACCCAGACACAAAGGTTATGTACCGCTCTGTAATCAAACCTATCGGTTCGACTTTTACCGGTCCTGCACTTGATATGATGACTGGAAAAATTGCAGTTCAGGAAGTAAAACCTGCCGAAGGAGATGATATTCCAAATACTGTAAAAGTAATGGGTGGCGAAGACTGGGAACGCTGGATTAAACAGTTAAAAGAAGCGGATGTTCTTGCTGACGGTGTACGCACACTTGCTTATTCTTACATTGGACCAAAATATAGCCATCCGATTTACCGCGACGGCACAATTGGCGAAGCAAAAAAAGATTTGGAAGCCCGCGCCCACAACATTGACAGTTCTCTTAAAGAATTGAACGGCGCTGCTTATGTTTCGGTAAACAAAGGTCTTGTAACCCGCTCTTCGGCAGTAATTCCAATTATCGCACAGTATCTTGGAGTTTTGTTCAAGATTATGAAGGCAAAAGGAACACACGAAGGCTGTATCGAACAGATGGAACGTCTTTTTGCAGAACGTCTTTACACAGCAGATAAAAAAGTTCCTGTAGATTCAGAAAACAGAATCCGCATTGACGACTGGGAACTTGATCCTGCAATTCAGGCAGAAGTAGACAAGGCAATGCCAAATGTTACAGAAGAAACAGTAAACGAATACTGCGACATGGAAGGACTCCGCCACGACTTCTTGATGATAAACGGTTTCGACGTTCCAGGCGTTGACTATACCAAAGAAATCACAAAAATGAACGAAATCGACTAATCAAAATTAAACAAAAGTTTGTTTTGGAGCAGGTTAAAAACTTAGAAACTTGCGAAAACTAAGTTTTTTATTATAGTTTAAAAACAAAAACACCAGTTTTCTAAATACAGAAAACTGGTGTTTTTTTTGCAGTAAAGGCTAAAATGCAAAACAAGAGAAAAATGTTCAGTTTTAGAACTGTGCATGCGCATAAAATGTCTAAAATATGTAATAAAGCCTTTAAAAATCAGAAAGTTGATGAGTGAATTTAAGAAAAAAGCTACCCCGGATGCGCAGGACGCAGTCGACCGCAGGCTTTAGCCGAGGACGATGAGCGAAAGCGAATCCGGAGCAGCCGGATAAGACGATAAAATGTGGTTCTAAAAAAAATCTTTGGTTGTCCAAAATGACATTTTGTGTTAAATTGTCAAGATAATGAACACTTTAGTTGCTTTGTGCGCAATTGGCGCGGAAAAAATTCTTGGAAACGAAATTAAACTCTTGGGTTACAGACTTGCTGGAAATGCTCCTGGACGCGTTTTTTTTGAAGGCGATGATGATGCTCTTTTTAGGGCGAACCTTTGCCTGCGAACTGCCGACCGCGTTTATATTTTAATGGCTCGTTACAAGGCTGAAGATTTTGATCAGCTTTTTGACGGAGTTTATTCTGTAAACTGGCAGGATTTTTTTAAGAAAGATACAAAAGTTACGGTTGATAAAGTTCGTTCGTATAAATCGAGACTTAATTCTGAGCATTCTGTGCAGGGAATGGTTCAAAAAGCGATTTACAAAAAACTCGGCGACAGATGGAATATGTCTTCTTTGCCGGAAACTGGCGAAAAAAGCGATGTCCGCGTTTATCTGGACAATGACGAAGCGTTGATTTTGCTGGATTTGAGCGGATTGCCCCTGCATAAGCGCGGTTATCGTACTGACGGCGGAATGGCTCCTTTGCGTGAAACTACCGCTGCCGTTCTTTTGCAGATGAGCATGTGGAAGAGAAAAATTCCTTTTCACGATCCATTCTGTGGTTCAGGAACCTTGCCAATCGAAGCAACACTTTTTGCTTTTAACGTTGCGCCTGGTTTTGGCCGGAGATTTGCTTTGGAAAATCTTCCGATTTTTAACCGTGAACGTGCAATCGAAATAAAAAATGCTGAAGCGGCAAAAATCCGCACCGACGTCGAGGTTCGCATTACAGGAACGGATATTGACCCTTCTGCCGTTGAGCGGGCTCGTTTAAATGCTGAGCATGCCTGCGTAACTGCCGGCCGTGCGCTCAAGGCGATCGGTGTTGATGCTCATTTGTGGCGTCCGGATTTTCAAGTGAGCGATTTTAAGGATATTGAAGCTCCTTACGAAAACGGAATGATAATCTGTAATCCACCGTATGGCGAGCGTCTTGGTGACGAGCAGCAGGCCGCGGAACTTTATTCAAGCATGAAAAGTCTTTTTGAAGATTTTAAGGGCTGGCAGATTGGCGTAATAACCGCGCACAAAGAGTTTCAGGAAAATGTTGGCCGCTATGCTACGACATTAAAAAGTATAAAATCTGGAAATCTGGACACGACTTTCTATCTTTACAACGGAACAGAAAAAGAAAAAAAACGTGGTGTTCGTCCAGCGGATTTTAATTCGAGCAGAAAAAAATCCGAAGAATGGAAAAAAGACACTCCAAAAAAACAGAATAAAAAGTCTTTTGCTCCACGCGAACGCAAAAACGAAAATTCAGACAAGGAATATTTTTAATGGCTATTGTTGTTGAACACGAAAAAAGAAAAAGGGAAATTCTCGAAAAAGCGATGGAACTTTTTTGTCGTGATGGATATGAAGACGTTACATTTCAAAAAATTGCGGATGCCTGTGGAATTACGCGCACAACGCTCTACATTTATTTTGGAAGCAAACACGAAATTTTCAATTTCAGCATAAAGCAGTTGTCTTCGGACCTGGAAGTAAAATTTTTAAAAATCATAAAAGACCATTCTATAACAGCAGAAGACTGTCTTCGAAAAATTACTTCGGATGCAATCGATGCCTGTGTCGAAAACAAGACACTGTTTGAAATTTTGGTTCCATATCTTACAGGGCTTTATAAAACTGGTGATGATGTTTACGAAAGAGTTCGTCGCCGCACAATCCGCATAAATCACCTTTTGAGTATGATGATTGTGCGTGGTCAAAAAAACGGCGAATTTAGAAAATTTAGCGTAAAAACTGCAAATGATTTAATTTTTGGTTTGATTATCGAATCAGTTTTTAAAATGGCAGTTCTTCACAATGCGGAAGTTGACAATATAAAGGCAAGCCTGAATCTTGCAATCGATGGCCTTTTGACAGAACGGCCGGAAAACTAAAAATGACAGAAAATTCACAAAACTCTCAAAAAAAAGAACCGTTTTATTTGAACGGACTGCATTTTGGATGCCAGCGATGTTCATTTTGCTGCGGACATTCTCCTGGATTTGTTTATCTTTCGGAACGCGATTTAAAGGCTCTGTGCAGTTTAAAAAAAATGTCTGTAAGGGATTTTGTCGAACAGTATTGCCGGTGGGCAGATTATTACTACGGAACTCAGGTTCTTGCGCTCAAAGAACAAAAAAATTACGACTGCATCCTGTGGAATAGCGGCTGTTCCTGCTACGAGGCGCGGCCTGTTCAGTGTTCGACCTGGCCGTTCTGGAGCTGGATGATTGAATCAAAAGAAAGCTGGGAAGACTGCGCTAAAGAATGTCCTGGAATGAACAAGGGGCGGCTTTGGACTTTTGACGAAATTGAAGAAAACCGGATAGCCTACGAAAAAAATGTTCCTATTCATAAAGAAGAAGTTTTAAAAATTATTGAAGAAGAATCTCAGCTGTAAGTTTTTATAATTTCGTCTGCAACGGCAATTCGCTTCATGCTGCGATCCATTGCCTGTTTTTCGAGAAAACGGTGGGCTTCCTGTTCTGACATTTCTTTGTTCTGCATTAAGAGCATTTTTGCGCGGTTTACAATGCGGATTTCTTCCATCTTTTCCTTAAGCTTAATTGTCTGACTCGAAAGAACCTGAACCTTGTACTGAACGGCAATTGCAATTTTTATCATATTGTAAAAATAGAACTGATCAAAAGGCGACGTTATCGTAAGAATTCCGTAAGGCTCAACCCTGTAACTCAACTGGTCAAAAAACTGTGTTGGCGCAAGAAGCAGGATTGTGCTTGTGCAGGAAGAAATATCAACGGCAAAATCGGTTCCTTCCCCGTCAGCAAAATCAACAATTACAATGTTAAAAACCCGTTCAGTACAGAGTCGACGGGCTTCGTTAAAATCTTCTGCCAAAATTACATCAAACATTGGCGGAACAAGCATTGCGCTTATTAGAGTCGAAGTTTTTATGTCTTTTGTCACAACTAGAACGCTATGTATATCTGATGCCATAAGCTTAGAATTTTATGATTTGTTTAATAAATTCACTTTCTTTTGCAAGTTTTCGGGCTTCGGCCAAACTGAGAGGAATTGTCCTGTAATTTTTTGTCCGTTCTTCGTAGTCTTTTTTATCTTCTGCATAAGACTGAAAAAGGTTTTCTTGAACAGCAGGCTCTGGAACGAGATTTTTTTTGATTCCGTCGAGGGCAGCGTAAATTAAAAGTGTAAAGGCGAGATAAATATTGCATTCGCTGTCAGAAGAACGAATCTGGATTTTTCCGTTCGGATGCTTTGAAGGAACGCGGATTGCGCAGGAACGGTTTTGAGTTCCCCAGCAGATGAATTTTGGCGCTTTTGACTGTCCGATTCTTGAGTAAGATTCTTCGGAAGGATTTAAGAAATATGTAATTTCTGACAAGTGCGCAAGAATTCCTGCCATAATTGAAGGCATTTTTTCTTCTTTATTTGCCGAAATATTGATGTGCATGCCGTTTCCAGGATAAACCGAAAGCGGTTTTGGCGAAAAATCTGCGTAAAGACCGTTTGATGCAGCCTTGGTGCGAACAATCCACTTAAAAGTCGAAGCATTGTCGGCAGCCGTTTCTGCATCGGAAGCACGGAAATCAATTTCGTTTTGGCCTGGACCTTCTTCGTGATGGCTGAATTCCGGAGTAATTCCCATTTGTTCGAGAGTAAAATCAATTTCGCGCCGAATATTTTCGCCTTTGTCTTCTGGAGCAATGTCCATGTATCCGGCGTTATCGAAAGGAATTTTTGTATTGCGGCCGTTTTCGTCGAGTTTAAAAAGGTAGAATTCAAATTCAGTACCAAATTTAAATTCAATGCCGAATTCGTCCTTTGCCTTTTTAACAGCCTGTTTTAAAATATGGCGGCAGTCTTTTTCGTAAGGAGTTCCGTCAGGATATTTAATGTCGCAGAACATACGGACAACTTTTCCAGTTGAAGGACGCCATGGAATCACAGACAGTGTAGAAGGGTCAGGATGCAAGAACAAATCCGAAGAATGAGCCTCCTGAAAACCAGGAATTGCCGAAGCGTCAAAAGAAATTCCTTCCTCAAAAGCGCGAGGCAGTTCGCCGGCCATAATCGAAACATTGCGCTGTTTTCCAGAAAGATCAAAATAGGCAAGACGAATAAATTTTACATCTTCCTCATTCACGTAGTCGATAACTTCAGATTCCATATACATATCGAAAACTCCATCGGCAGATAAAAAAATAGCCAAAAAAATTATAAAGAAATCAATTTGTTTGTTCAATTATAAAAATTTTACAAACAAAAAACAAAAAATTGCTTAAAATGCACAAAAATAGCAGGGCGGCTTTTTACTTCGCTTTGCTGCGTAAAAACCGGGCTATCCACAGTTCCGCTTCCGCTCCATTCCAAAGCGAAAGATTAAAAAACAGGCAAAATCGCTTTGGAACGCTGCGCGCTGTTCCTATCCCTGCCGCAAAAAAAAAAATCTCTCAAAAAGCAAATAACATCTTTATTCAATTCTTAATTTTCTGTTAGAATAAACCCATCGGGGCTGTAGCTCACCTGGCTAGAGCGTTGCAATGGCATTGCAAAGGTAGTCGGTTCAAGTCCGATCAGCTCCAAAAAGGCAAAAAATGTTTTTTGTCAGAGAGATTAAAAAAGTAAAAAATAACAAACCGACTGCGTGAGAGGTATTTAAAAATGAAAATCGAAACAAAATGTCTGCATTCTGGTTATGAACCAAAAAACGGTGAGCCTAGAATGATTCCAATTATTCAGAGTACGACTTTTAAATATGATTCAAGCGAAGAAATGGGCAAACTTTTTGATTTAAAGGCAAACGGTTATTTCTATTCACGCTTACAGAATCCAACCTGTGACATGGTTGCTGCAAAAATTGCCGCTCTCGAAGGTGGAACAGCCGCAATGCTTACAGGTTCTGGACAGGCTGCAAATTTTCTTTCGGTTTTTAATCTTGCAAACGCTGGCGATCACGTAATTGCTTCTTCTGCAATTTACGGCGGAAGTTTTAATCTCTTCAATGTGACAATGCGAAAAATGGGTATCGAGTTTACTTTTGTAAATCCAGACTGTTCAGACGAAGAACTCGAAGCCGCATACAAACCAAATACAAAAGCTGTTTTTGGAGAAACAATTGCAAATCCAGCGCTGATTGTTTTTGACATTGAACGTTTTGCAGAATCTGCTCATAAACATGGAGTTCCTCTGATTGTTGACAATACTTTTGCAACTCCGATAAATTGCCGTCCTTTTGAATTTGGGGCGGACATTGTAACTCATTCAACTACAAAATATATGGACGGACATGATGCTACAGTTGGCGGAGTAATAGTTGATCACGGTCAATTTGACTGGATGGCGCATGCGGATAAATTCCCGGGATTGTGCACTCCAGACGAAAGTTATCATGGAATTACTTATGCCGAAAGGTTTGGAAATGCTGGAGCTTTTATTACAAAAGCAACAGCGCAGCTGATGCGCGACTTTGGAATGGTTCAGGCGCCGGTAAATGCTTATATGCTCAATCTTGGACTTGAATCGTTGCCGGTTAGAATCGAAAGACACTGTTCAAATGCTCAAAAAATTGCCGAATTCTTGGAAAAGAACGAAAAAGTATCATGGGTGAATTACCCGGGACTTCCAGGAAACAAATATTACGAACGTGCAAAAAAATATATGCCGAATGGAACTTGCGGGGTAATCAGTTTTGGAGTAAAAGGAGGCCGTAAAAATGCAGAAAAATTTATGGCAGAACTAAAACTCGGAATGATTGCAACCCATGTTGCCGACGCAAGAACTTGTTGTCTGCATCCTGCAAGTTCAACTCACAGACAGATGAGCGAAGAGGAATTGAACGCTGCCGGAGTTCCATCAGACTTGATAAGACTTTCAGTCGGTCTTGAAAATGTAGACGATTTAATTGCAGATATCTCAGAAGCATTAAAATCTGTATAAAAAACAAGGCTTGGGAGAATGAAAGATACAGTCATTCTCCCAGTTACTTTTAGAAACCTTTTGTTCAGCGTTTTGAAAATTTAATTTTTACGTTGAAATATCGGAATAAAAATATTATTCTGCTTATATGAACATTTTTGCACTTTTTGCCCTGAGTTTTCTCCCTTTAGTTGTGGTCTTTTTTCTTTTTGTGATTTTAGTTCCGGGGCAAAAAAAAGTTCGATTTGGAATTTTAGCTTGTATTCTCGGACTTTTTGCTGTTATACCGACATCGCTTGTTCAGCATTTTATTTTAAATTTGCCGATTTTTACAGCGAGTACAGTTGTAAATCTTCTTGTTACGGCAATAATTTTTAATGGCCTTATAGAAGAGTCCGTAAAAATGTTTTTTTTGTCGTTTTTGCCTTTTAAAAAACTGAATCTTTCATTTTATTTTTGCTGTGCTCTTCTTGCAGGAATGACTTTGGGCAGTTTCGAATCCATAATTTATGTTGTAAAAAAAATCAGTGGTGCTACCGAGCCTCTTGGAACTCAGACCGTTCTAAATTTGTTAGTTGCAAGGGTTTTTACAAGCGTGCTGATTCACACATTTTGTGCAGGATTAAGCGGACTTTATCTTTGGATGTTCAAGAAAAAACAGACACACGTACTGCCTTTTGTCTGGGCCGTACTTTTGCACGGCGTTTACAATTTTTTTGCCGGTTTTTCAAACAATTTTTATTGGTTTGCCGTCATAGCAATCCTTTTTTCAATATTAGAATGCAGAATTTGGTACAAATACAACAATTTAAGCGATACAGGGGTTGACATAAAGCGATATTAAATATAGACTGTTTGAACACGACGCGGGGTAGAGCAGTTGGCAGCTCGTCGGGCTCATAACCCGGAGGCCGCAGGTTCGAGTCCTGCCCCCGCTATAATCGTAATTCTTTATGTTGTAAGGAATTGCACTACTACTAATCCCAATTAGTAAGGCTTAGCGTAGAAAACATACTGATTTTATGCAACGGTTTTATGCAACCGCTGTAAAAGGTTTTAAGTGAGGTTTTCTATGGCTAAGCCTTTTACTTTTTCTACCAAACGAGCTGGTGGAAATATCTACGTTCAATTCGCCTTCCCGATGGAGGACGAACCTTCCAAAAAAGCACTGGTACTTCCAACCGAAAAGAAGCTGATAAGATTGCAGAAATTGCGAACGATATGAGGATGAACGGTTTTGATAAATCCCGCCCAATTATCGTAACAGAGGCTTATATTATTGTTGATGGACATTCCAGATTCATGGCTGCAAAGAAAGCGGATAGTGCGCTATTGGAGAAGATTCAAAACGGAAGTGTTTCAATCAACAAAGCTCATGAAATGATTAAGGCAGCAGAAGCCAGAAAGAAGTCTGAAGTTCCTGAAGAAGTATCTGATGAAAAATCTTGTAACACTGGAAAAGGTATCAATTCTGAATCTTTTAAGTTGGGAGTTTTGTTTGTTCTGTCAGAATTGGAAAGAGGACGGAAGAAAGGTCAGATTTTGAAAGACAAGAGAATAGCAAAACTAGACCTTGGTGAACTGGCTCTTTCTGAAGAAGATGCTGTTCGTTTTTCACAGAGATTTGGAGTTGCTTGAAAATTGATTTCTCTATGTCATCACCTTGTTCTCTATGTCATTTTATAGTAATATGACATAGAGAATATTTCTTTGGGGTAGAGAATCTTACGGAGGATACAATGCATAATTTTGAGTATAAAGAAAATGCCCGTAAATTACTGACACCAGAGATCGTAAATCTTCTTAGTTCAATTTATGAGCATAAAGGTCGACAACAGTTATTTGTAGAAGCTAAGAAAGATGAATTAAGAACCCTACTTGAAATTGCAAAAATTCAGAGTACAAAATCATCAAATAGAATTGAGGGTATTTCTACAACAGATAAACGTCTGGAAGAATTGATGCAGAAAAAATCAGACCCACGCAATAGAAATGAACAGGAAATTTCCGGTTATAGAGATGTCCTTTCAACTATTCACGAAAGTTATGATTATATTTCACCTACATCAAATATTATTCAACAACTTCATAGAGATTTATACTCTTATAATCAAAATGGGTTTGGTGGAAAATATAAATCCAGTGATAACATTATTGCCGAAACCGATGGCAATGGAATTCAAAAAGTAAGATTTGCACCAGTATCAGCTTTTGAAACAGATGAAGCCATGAGACTTATGGCAGAACGTTTTCTGGAAGAATGGAATAGCGGCAAAACAGATAAACTGCTTTTAATTCCTATGTTCATACTGGATTTCCTATGTATTCACCCCTTTGAAGACGGCAATGGACGAATGAGCAGACTGCTTACACTTCTATTACTTTATC
>NZ_DAVZIU010000007.1:0-66378 GCF_052273165.1 Treponema berlinense
AAAAACTGAAAAATCTCAAAAAATCGTGCCTTGAAAATATGTTTGTTTGACAGTTTTAGCTTGACGACTTAAATAATTTTAAAAAGCAAAACTCAGTTGAAGCGGTGCTTTTGCAAGACGGAGAGATTCAAATAGTTCTTCTATTTGGTTTTCTCCAAAAACTTTTATTCCGTTTTTTAGTAAAAGAGCTGTCGTTATTCCGTTTCCGTCGATGATTTTGTGGCTGAACGAGCCGTCATAGATTTTTCCAGAGCCGCACGAAGGACTTCTTTCTTTTAAAAGCGCAAAAGAGCAGCCGAACATTTTTGCTGCTTTTAAAACCTGTTGCGCACCTTTTTTAAATTGAAGAGTTCTGTCGTTGCCTTGCGAGTCGATTACGTTTTCTCCAGAAATTTCGCAGGGAGAGCGTGGACAGGAAAGTCCGCCCATGCATTCTGCACAGACTGGAATTATGTTTGCGATTTTTTTTAGGCGCTCAAAAGTTTCTTCTGGCAAAATTGAGCCGTTGTTTCCGCCGTCGTATTTTACATCAAAACCTAAGAGGCAGGCGCTTACAAGAATGTTCATAAAAAATAATTATGAATTAAGTTTGCTGATTGGACAAGAGAAAAATATAGGTGTAGAGAAGCGATTTTTTAAGAAAGAATAACAAAAGAATATCTCTAAAATCTCGAAATAAAAATTGCCATATGGTATATTTTAAGGTTGCTGTATATTTATTTGAATTGAATATAATTAAGTTTTAGAATAAATGTGTTTGGAGGAATTTTAAATGAAATGTAAAATTTCAGCTGTTTGCGCAGCACTTTTTCTTGCAGTGATTCTTACTTCATGCGGTTCTAAAGGAAAAAATATTGTTCCTGTAGAATTATGGTACGGTGCAACTTTTTCTGAAGCTGGAGAACCGCCAGCAGATTGGGACGTTTTTAACATTATCCGCAGAAAATTGAATATCGAGTTGAAAATTTCTGCTGTGCCTGCAAGTTCTGCAGAAGCGAACAAAAAAATTACAGCTGCCGCAGAGGCTGGACGTCTGCCGGATATTTTTGTTGTGAGCGGAACTGTTTTGCCAACATTGATGAAAAAAGAATGTCTTTCTTACGTTGATGACATGTACGAACTTATGCCGACTCGTACTTCTCAGATGTATGATGTAAAAGAGCGCAAGTCTTATGGTTACAAGGGAAAGCACTATGCTTTGAGCCAGCCAGGTTCAGTTGTAAAAAACGAAGGAATTTTGATTAGAAAAGACTGGCTTGATAAACTTGGGCTTGAAATTCCTGTAACTCTCGACGATTACATGAACGTAATGAAGGCTTTTACTTACAATGATCCTGACGGCAACGGAAAAAACGACACTTATGGTTACGGCGCTTATCTCGAAATCAAAAAGAATTCAGAAGGCTTGGGGTCAAAATTTGACCCGATTTTTGGTGCTTTTGGAGTAGAAGGAACTTTTGATTTTAACAAAGATACTGCTGGACTTAATATTTACAAAGACAGTTATTTTGATGCGGTAAATTTTGTGCGCCAGATGGTCAGCGAAAAAGTAATTGATCCGAATTGGGTCGTTTATAAAAAAGATGATTTTAGAAATGCCTGGAAATCAGGACGTTTTGGAATTATGCGTGAACAAAATGCCGCCTTTGCCCTTGAAAATAACTATGCGCCGTTTGACGAAAGATTTCCTAATGGAGAATGGATTGTAATTGAACCTCCGACAGGTCCGTCTGGAGTTAAATCGGTTGGAATTTACACTGATCAGGGACACCGCATCTATGCGATCAGCAAAAATGCCAGAGAAAAAGGTAAAATTGAAGTAATTGCAAGACTGCTTGAATGGATGAGTAGCGATGAAGGTTATTATCGTTTGGGATTTGGCGAAGAAGGTGTAAATTACAGACGTGACGAAAACGGAAAAATTACAACCGAAGGTTTGGCTGACCCTTCAAAAGCGTATACTCAAAAATCATTTGCACGTTATCTTCAGCTTAGAAATTTGATTTTTTATAACAGCGAAGTTGAACTTGAAAGTCGCTACCCGACCTGGATAAGTCGCAACGGCAAAAAAATGAGTGCATACGCAGTTTTGAAAGATATGCAGAATCAGGACTGGACTCCAGCTCTTGGTTCAGAAGGTTTGCCAGCTCCGTCTGCTGAGGTAAAAAAATATTACGAACAGGGCGTTATGGACTTTGTTACAGGAAAACGCGTCCTTATTAGGGAAAACTGGCAGCAGTGGCTCAACGGTTTTACACGCATTGGTGGAATCGACTGGGAACGCAAGTGTAAAAATTACGTTGAAAGCAACAACCTGCTTACCGAATAGTTTTTCTCTTTTCGCTTGCCTTTAGTCTATCCAGCGGAGTGTTTTTTTTTTGACAGCGCCGGCTCTCATGCCGGCGTTTTTCGTTTAAAAAAGTTTCGATAATTTCTGTAATTGCCCATAAAGCGATAAATCCTAAAAATAAAAAAAACATAGCCATAAATGTTCCTCCAGTAAAATTGCAATGCAAACTTTTGAAGATAAAAACAGACGCTATTTTCGGCTGTTTTTATCTTATTTCCTTGTTGATAAAACAATGATAAAGCAGTTAGTGCGACACCGACTGTCCTTGGTAAAAGACTTTTCTTGTACGATAACGATAAATTATCAATCAGGATTTTTAGTTAAGTTTTTTTTATGATAGACTAGTATGGAATATGTTTTTCTAAAGGGAGTGGCGTTATGAATAGAAGAAAATCGATAATTCTTACTTCTGTTTTGACTGGTTTGGCTGTTATTTGTGCGCTGACTGGAATAGCCCTTTTAATTTTTATTTTTCTCAGAGGCGAAATTAATAGGTTTGAGCCATTTGAGTTGGACGAAAACAAATCTTACGATGTTCTTTATATAAGTTCTTATGATCCTCGCTATTTGATTACAAAGAATCAGCTTGAAGGCATTGAATATTCTATGCAAAAAAAAGGCATTATGTACGAAGTAATGTACATGGATATGCTTAATTATAACACTGTTGAAAATTATGAGCTTTTTTATAAGACAGTAAAGCATAAAATTTCTATGCGTCCGACAAATTACAAAGCGGTTATTGTAAGTGATGACGCTGCCTTGACTTTTATTGAGCAGTTCCATGATGAGCTTTTTAAAGATGTTCCAGTTGTGTTTTTTGGGGTAAACGATATTTCTCATGCAAAAAATGCTCAAAAAAATTCCTGGTTTACAGGATTCGGAGAAAAAATTTTTGTTGATGAAACTCTCGAAATAATCATTGAGCAAAATCCAAAGGTTAAAAAAATTTACTGTATTCTTGATGATTCTTTGACAGGACGTGGTGACAGAATGCAGTTTTTGGATGCGATAAAAAAATATCCGAATTTAACCTATGAGTTTATTACGATTTCTCGAAATTCTCCTGAACAGATTGCAGTTCGGTTGTCTGCAATTCAAGCAGATTCGGTTGTTTTGTGTCTTTCTTCTTTGCAGTCGTATGCGCATAGAAATTCTTTTTCTATTTATCAACTTATTGATTTTATCAGTTCATATTCACGGAGAATTCCTGTTTATAGAACAAATGTCGTAGGTATTGGAAATGGTTTTTTAGGCGGAAAAGTCTATGATCATTATGAAGCCGCCTGTCATGCAGTAGAAATTGTTTATGAAATTCTCGAAGGCAAAAAACATGTTTTTGATTTTGAATACGATGAGTTTTCGGCAGGAAAATGTGTTTTTGATTACAAGCTTCTGAAAGAATTCAATATAAATCCTTCAACCTTGCCTTCCGAAACGATTTTTTTTAACAAAGCGGAAAATATTTTAAAAAAACATAAAAATTTATTCATTTCTGTATTTTTTATAATACTTTCTTTGATTTTGATGCTCGTCGTTTTTATTACAAACTATTACAAATCAAAAAAAATCAATGAAATCGTTATGGTGATGAACAAAAAAATGCGCCAGATTAACAGGGAGCTGATTGATTCGAAAACAAAATTGACTTTTGTTGCAAACAATGACGGTTTAACAGAACTTCCAAACAGAAGCCACGGAGAAGCAGAAATAAAAAAACTTATACATACTGGTTTGCCGTTTACGCTTTTTTTGATGGATGTTGATGATTTTAAAAATTACAACGACACTTACACACATGCTTGTGGCGACTTTGTCCTAAAAGAATACGGACGCCGGCTTGCAAAACTTACTGTAAACGGTGAATATTTTGCGGCGCGCTACGGCGGAGATGAATTTTTGCTTGTCTATAAGTGCGGTCATATTGAAAAAAATGGGCGCGAAATTGAACTTTTGCGTCAATTACTCAATGAACCGATGTATTTTAAAGGAACAAAACTTTCAATAACCGTAACTTCGGGGTTTGCAGACTCGTCCATTGATGTTTCGTACGATGAACTTCTTACAAATGCGGATATTGCAATGTACGAGGCAAAAAAAATTGGAGTTGGAACCTGTCTTGGCTTTTTGTCAGAAATGAAAGAATCTGTTTTGAGGCGCAATTCGATTATTGATATTCTAAAAGACGAATGTGAACGTGGTGGTTTTGAAATTCGCTATCAGCCAGAAATTTCCACAAAAACAGGAGATGTCTGTGCTTTTGAAGCTCTTGTCCGCTTGAGGGATTATTCTGTTGGACCAGATGTTTTTATTCCTGTGGCAGAAAGCAGCGGTTTTATTGCTCAAATTGGAAGAATTGTTACTGAAAAAGTTTTGTGTCAGATGGATGCTTGGCGTTCTGAAGGAATGAAACTTAGAAAAGTTGCAATAAACTATTCAAATGGACAACTTATTGATGACAGTTATGTTCCGTATTTGAAAAAGCTTATGGAAAAATACAGGATTCCGTCAGATTTAATCGAAATTGAAATTACAGAAAGTCTTTTTATGGGCAAAAAAGGACGTGTAACTCAACTTTTTGACGAGCTTGCAAAAATTGGTGTTGGACTTGCACTCGATGATTTTGGAACGGGTTATTCTTCTCTCAGTTATTTGACTTTTGTACCGGCTGACAAGGTAAAAATTGACAAATCTCTCGTTGACAATTATCTGGTGGACGGAAAAGAAGATTTTATTCAGAATATTGTGCAACTTGTGCATGGTTTGGGAATGAAACTGACTGTTGAAGGCGTTGAGCACAAATGGCAGTACGACAAACTCTGTTCTATGCAGTGCGATTTTATTCAGGGATATTTGTTCAGTAAGCCGATTAGTGCGGATGACGTTCCTGGCTTTTCAGTTGCGGTTTGATTTATGACTTTACTTGAAACTTATTACAATAAATTTAACGAAGAACATCGTCTTACAACGCGGCATGGAATTGTAGAATATACAGTTACTAAAAAATATATTTCTGAGTGTATAGGCGAACGAAAAAATCTGAAAATTCTTGATGTTGGAGCGGGAACCGGACGCTATTCTGTGGCTTTGGCTCAGGAAGGCCATTCTGTTACGGCGGTTGAACTTGTTGAACGAAATCGCAAGGTAATTGAGGCAAAGCATCAGGCTGGAGTTCATATCTGGCCAGGAAATGCCCTGGATTTGAATTTTTTGGATGCGGATTTTTTTGACATAACTTTGATTTTTGGACCGATGTATCATTTGCACACGGAAGAAGAAAGAATTAAGGTTTTTGAACAGGCTAAGCGGGTAACAAAAAAAGACGGGTTTATTCTTGTTGCCTATGTTATGAACGATTACAGCATTATCGAGTACTGTTTTAAGAAAAACAAAATAAAAGAATGTTTGAAAAACGGAAGCGTGACAGAGGATTTTAAAACTGTAAGCAGCGAAAAAGAGCTTTACAGTTATCTGCGACTTGATGATATAAATAAATTGAATAAAAAATCTGGTCTTGAACGCATAAAAATTATTGCGGCAGACGGTCCTTCTGATTATATGCGCCGGGAATTAAATGCAATGGACGAAGAAACATTTGAGCTTTTTGTAAAATATCAACTGGCAAATGCAGAGAGGATTGAATTGCTTGGTGCTTCTAGCCATACTGTCGATGTCCTAAAAAATACAAAATAATGCAAAAATTGCGTTAGCGATGATAGCCCCAGCGTCAGCTGTCCCGAAGGGACGGAGCGAATGCGAAGGGGCGGTCGTAGCGACGGCGAAGCCGTAACGCCCTTGCATATTCCTGAAGAATTTTATAAACTGTGCAAAATGACATTTTGTTGATTTTTGTCAAACTCAATTTTTTATCAAGGAGAAAACTATGGCAAAGAAATATGCATTTTTGTTTCCTGGACAGGGTGCTCAGGCACAAGGAATGATTAAGGATATTTGTGAAGCATATCCGGAAGCACAAAAGGTTGTTGACGAAGCTTCTAAAATTTCTGGAAAAGATGTTGCAAAACTTTTATGGGATACTCCTCAGGAAGAACTCAACCGCTCGGATAACAGCCAGCTTGCAATTACTACTGCAAGTATTGCGATAATGGCCGCTCTTAAAACAAAGGGAATTGAACCTTCTGCTGCAATGGGATTTTCGCTCGGAGAATTTCCAGCCCTTTATGCTGCTGGAATTTTATCTTTCGAAGATGTTATCAAAATCGTATGCCAACGCGGTTCGATTATGCAGACTGTTTGCGAACAGATTGCTGAGGAAAATGCTGGAAATGCGCCTGGAATGAGCGCTGTTCTTGGTTTGCCGCCAGAAAAGGTTGAAGAAATCGCAGCTGGAATCGATGGTGCTTATGCTGCAAACTTGAATTCTGTAAAACAGACTGTAGTTGCAGGAACTGCCGACGGTCTTGCTAAGGTAGAAGAAGCGGCGAAGGCTTGCGGGGCACGTCGTGTTGTACGCCTTGCTGTTGCTGGTCCTTTCCACTCGCCGCTTATGCAGAGAGCTGCTGATAATTTTAAGGTGGCGCTTGAACCTTTTACTTTTACAGACCCAAAAATTACGCTCTTTTCTAATGTGACAGGAAAAAAAGTTACAGAAGGCGCGCCTGCAAAGGCAAGTGCAGTTGATCATCTTACAAATCCAGTTCGCTGGACTGACGAAGAAAAAGTTCTTGCTGATTTGATTAAGGAAGATGGAAGTGAGTGGGCTGTTCTTGAAGTTGGTCCTGGAAAAGTTTTGTCTGGTCTTTGGGGACAGACTGAATTTGGTGCAGCTTTGCCTGCTGTTGCTGTAAACACTGCTGAAGTTTTGGCATCGCTTTAATGAATTTGGGAGGAAGTATGTTGCTTCAGAATAAAAAGGCTCTTGTGACTGGTTCCAGCCGTGGAATTGGCCGTGGAATTGTTGAATCTTTTATTAAAAACGGTTGTGAAGTTTGGGGACTTTGTTCTAAAGAAAGTGCTGGAAAAGCAGAAATCGAAGCTCTTGCAAAAGAAAACGGTGTGGCTTTTCACGAAATTTATGCTGATGTAGGCAATGCTGAACAGGTGACAGAAGTTGTGAAATCTGCTCTTGCAGAAGCTGGTGGTTTTGATGTTCTTGTAAACAATGCTGGAATTACGCGCGATGGTCTTTCGTTCAGAATGAAAAAAACTGATTGGGACGATGTTTTGAGAATCAACCTTACTGCTGCTTTTTTAATCTGTCAGATTGTTTCTAACGATATGATCAGAAAACGTTCTGGTTCAATTATCAATATGTCTTCGATTGTCGGTGTTCACGGAAATGGCGGTCAGGTTAACTACGCTGCTTCTAAAGGCGGTCTTATTGCTTATTCTAAATCGTTGGCTGCAGAAGTTGGTGGTCGCGGTGTTCGCGTAAACTGCATTGCTCCTGGTTTTATCGAAACAGATATGACCAATGTTCTTAAAGAGGAATTGAAACAGGCAATGATTGAAAAAATTCCTCTCAAACGTCCTGGAACTCCGGAAGATGTTGCAAATACCGCTCTTTACCTTGCGAGCGACTTGAGTTCTTATGTGACAGCACAAGTTATTGGTGTTGACGGTGGAATGGGTGCGTAAAATTTTACGCTGACAAAAAAACTCGTTTTTGCCGTATATTTCTTGCTTTCGCGCCTTTATGGCGCGTTTTTTTTATTCTATTATTAAGTTTTTCAGGAATATTTCTGTAAAAATTTGCGGGGAATCTTTGTTCTGATAGTATATTCCCGCTTTAAAATAATTTCGTTCGTCGGAGCAGACTTTTGCTGTAAAACTGACGCTTCCCTTTTTTTCTCCGTCGCGGAAGATTGTGAGTTTTTTGTCTTCTGTTTGGATTTTGATTGTAGTTTCTTGTGAAGGAATCCACTTTCCAAGCTCAATTTTTATCGGATCGCCGTTTATTTTGTCAACTTTATCTGCTTCGTAATAATTTCGGATCTTTGCAACAATTTTTCCTTGTTCTACTTCGATTCGGCAGAGAGGACGGTCTGTTGGCTTTCCGTTTGTGTTTGGGAGTTTGCTTGCTAAAAACTGGCCGACCGTAAATTTTGCTTCTGAGACGTTGGAGCAGTTTCCGAAAAAAGTGTAGGTGAAAGAATGGGTGCCTTGAAGTGCCCATCTTGATATTTGTGCGAGTTCTACGCGGACAGAAGAGCCATTTTGAGATTTGCCCTGATCGGAGGCGTTGAGGGAAATTCTTATCCATTCAGTATTGTTTGTGTCCGTGTATTTTGAAAAATACTTGTTTTTGAAATTTGAATTTTTGTCAAGATATGAAGTTATCATGCCGTCGTCTTTAGTTCCTGACGGATACTGGAGTTTAAAATCGATATTTCCAGAACTGTCGCCTGGAATGAGAGGGACAGGACTTTGTCTTTTTTCGAGTTCGTCTGGTGTTGCGTAAGACAGGGAGAAAGGTGAGTATTCGACGTTGCTTGAAGCACAGCCTGCAAGAACTGTGGCTAATGCGATTGTTTTAAAAAATAATTTAGCGTTCATTTTTTTTATTATATAGCTTTTATTTTGAATTGTTTACTTAGCTGATAGTTCTGCAATGAAAAAAAAAACACTTGCTTAAAATGACAAAAACTGCTATTTTGTCATAGTAAATAAAAAGAAAGTTAGAATCAGCTTGAATTTTTTGCTGGTTTATTATTTTAAACAGTTTTGCGTGGCAAACTGGATTTTTCTATAGGAGAAAAAGATGAGAAAAGTTGTTGTTACAGGACTTGGTTGTGTAAGTCCAGTCGGAAATTCTGCAGACGAAACTTGGGCTGCCCTCAAGGCAGGAAAAAGCGGTGTTGCTCCAATCGCCGGATACGATGCAACTCCTTTTAAAGTAAAATACGACGCTGAAGTAAAAGATTTTAAAGCTAGCGATTATATGGATGCAAAAGAAGCTCGCAAGATGGCACGCTTTACACAGTTTGCTGTTGCCGCAAGTAAAATGGCTCTTGAAGATGCAAAACTTACTGGAAACGAAGCGGTGCTCGACAAAGCTGGTGTTTATCTTGGTGTTGGAATCGGTGGTTTTGAAGTTACAGAAGCTGGGTTCAAATCATATTTTAGCTCAAACTTTACACGCACTCCACCAATGACAATTCCTGAACTTATTCCAAATGAAGCTGCAGGAAACGTTTGTATCGTAAACAATATTCACGGACCAGCTCACACTGTTTGTACAGCCTGTGCTTCTGGAACAGATGCAATTGGCTATGCTCTTGACCAGATTCGTGCTGGACGCGTTGATGTTGCTCTTGCTGGCGGTGCAGAGTCTGCAATCAACGGATTTACAAACTTGAGTTTTGGCGTTTTGCAGGCACTTTCTTCAAAATGGGCAGACAATCCTTCAAAAGCAAGCCGTCCGTTCGACAAAGACCGCGATGGATTTATCATGGGTGAAGGTTCTACAATCCTTATTTTGGAAGAATATGAACATGCAAAAGCACGTGGTGCTAAAATTTATGCAGAAGTTGCAGGATACGGAGCAACAACAGACGGTTACCATCTTACAGCTCCAAATCCGAACGGAATCGAAGGCGCGCGCGCAATGACTCTCGCTCTCGAAGATGCTCATGTTAAACCAGAAGATGTTGTTTACTACAACGCTCACGGAACTTCAACACACTTGAACGATTCTGGCGAAACAAAAATGCTCAAAAACGCATTTGGCGACGCTGCATACAAATTGCACATTTCTTCGACAAAATCAATGACAGGACACTGTCTTGGAAACGCTGGTTCTCTCGAAGCTTTTGTCTGCGTAAAAGCAATCGAAGACAACTTTATTCCACCAACAATCAACCTTGACAATCCAGACGTAGAAGGCGGATGCGACCTTGACTACACACCAAACAAAGGGCTTGCAATCGACGTTCCTGTTGCAATGAGCGGAAACTTCGGTTTTGGCGGACACAACGGAATTTTGGTTTTCAAGAGAGTAAAATAATTAAAAAACTCTAAAAACGCTTATTGCGAAAATTTTGGGGTTGTTTTTTACAAAAGAGGGCGTGCCGGCTTGCGCCGTCGCGCTTTTCGCGGTTCCGCTGACGCTCCATTGGACGCAGCGAGCTGCTTACCAACGGCAGAGCCGCCGCTACAATCGCTCACGCGAGCAAAATGCCTGCAAAATGCAGGCTCTTTTTTTAATGGGAGAAAACAATGGCATTTACAGATATTGAATCACTTTTACCGCACAGAAAACCTTTTTTGTTTGTGGATACAATCGAAAGTTATGACGAAAACGGCTGTGTATGTACACGCAAATTTACAGAAGAAGATTTTTTCTTTAAAGGACACTTTCCTGAATATCCTGTAGTTCCTGGAGTAATTCTTGTAGAAACAATGGCACAGGGCGGAGGAGCAGCATTGAGCCTTCAGAAAAAATTTGACGAAGGAAGCTTGTTCTTTCTTGCAACAGTAAACAACGTAAAATTTAAACATCAGGTGCGCCCGGGCGATACCGTAAGAATGGAAGTAGTAAACAAGCGATGTACCAAAAACATGGTAGTACAGGAAGGAAAAGCCTACGTAGGCGAAACCCTCTGTGCCCAAGCCGAGTGGATGTGTCTCGTAGGAAAAGGCAACTAATAAAACGAGCGCAAAATAGCGCTTAAAAGAGGCGAGTGGGCACGATTGTGCGACAGCACAAGGTGTAAACGCTACTGCTCGTGCGAGCCAGCTTGCTGGCTCATGTGTCTCGTAGGAAAAGGCAACTAATAAAACGAGCGCAAAATAGCGCTTAAAAGAGGCGAGTGGGCACGATTGTGCGACAGCACAAGGTGTAAACGCTACTGCTCGTGCGAGCCAGCTTGCTGGCTCATGTGTCTCGTAGGAAAAGGCAACTAATAAAACGGGCACAAAATAGCGCTTAAAAGAGGCGAGTGGGCACGATTGTGCGTTAGCACAAGGTATAAACGCTACTGCTCGTGCGAGAGCTGCTTGCGTTAGCGGCGGGAAGGGCGCGCTTTGCGCGTTGCGTAAGCAATGGAGGCGGAAAGCCGGAACCCTGGACAGAGCGGCCTGCGAATGCAGGTAACGCCCAAAGTTTGCATTTTAATGAAAAAAAATTATTTCGTGATATAATTTAGTTATGTTTGATGCAGGATATATCTGTAAAAAAATTTATAAAGCTGTTTATCTCGTCAGACTGATGGGAGATTCTCAAGACCCTGTGGCATATATTCATATCAAGGCTGGCCGGGAAGCTTTTGTCGAAGCGAATGAACTTTATGAGCAGTTTGCGAAGATAAAATGGAATACCCCGCTTTCGACTGCTGATTTGGAAATCTCGCTTGATGAAAGTCTTGCGGAAAATGTCTTAAAAATTGAATTTGTTGAAGATTTTTTTGATGATGAAACAGGGCAAACAAACAAATATCCTGTTCACGAAGAAGATTCGGTTATTGTTTTTTAATTGCCGTAATTTTGAAGTATTAGAACCCTGTTTTTTTTGAGTATTGAGCGCAAGAAAAGCAGGGTTATTTTTTGAAGAAAGTGATTTTCTAAACTGGTTTGTTTTTTATGCCGATTTTCTAAAAGGAATAGTTTAAATTTTTGGTTTTTCTGAAATTTTGTGGTTTGCGGATTTTGGAAAATTGCTTTTTTGAACTGGGTTTGAAAAATGAATAATGTTTTTTTTAAGAAAGATTTTTATTTACGGTTTGTTGACGGAAAAAATTGCGTTTTTGGTGGAATTAAAAATTTTTTGAGTGGTATTGTGCTTTTGTTTGCTGCAACTTTTTTTTGTGTGGCAACGGATTATAAGTGGAAAGGTTTTTCGAGCGGAAATTGGGGCGATGTCGGAAACTGGAATATTATTGACGAAAACGGAAACGAAAGCGCGGCAAGTGTTTGTCCAAAAGCTGGGGATTCTGCAAAATTTGACACAAACGTTACGATTACTGATTCTGTAAGTGCTGGAAAAATTGTGGCAGAAACAGGTCTTGTTTTTAATTCTGATTTAAACGCTACGGAAATTGAAATTAAAGGCGGAGATTTATCTGTTGGCGGAGATTTTTCTTGGAGCGGAAATGTTAGTGTTTCTGGAAAAGTCGAAGTTTCTGGAAACGGCAAGGCAACGGCTGCGAATTTAACTTCTGGCGGAAATATTCACTTCGAAAAAATATACGAAGGAACAAATCCGTCTAATATCGAGTGTGGTGGTGAATTTCTGATTTCTGGAAGTGGTATTGCGGACGGCGGAGATTCTTTTCTTTTGCGTGGAAATATCTCGGCTAAAAGCATAACTATTGAAGGAAACAAAAAAACAAGTTTTTTGGGCGGTTGTTCCAGTATAAAAACTACAGAAACTCAAACTTATGGCGGAAGTGTGCTTGTAAATGCAGATGTTAAGATTGAGTGTTCGACTGTTACTTTTGAAAGAAATCTTGTAAGCCACAGTAAGGATTCAAAAAAAGACGTTTCGATAACTGGCAACTGCGTTTTTAAAGGGATTGTTGGTTCTAAAGTAAGTGCTCCGAATAACGAAAAAATAAAAAATTTGTCAGTAAGCGGTTCTGTTACCGCTTATCGCGATTTTTATACAAGCGGAACTTTAACTTTTGACAAAACTGTGGTTTTGTCTGCGGACGATATTGTTTTTTTGTCAGAAAAAAAAGTCTCGTTTAAAGGCGGCATAAAAGGAAAAGCGTCTGGAAACGGTACTGTTTATTTTGGTGGAACTACAGTAACGGCTTGCGATATTGAAATTGGCGGTTCCGTAACAGATGTGTACAATTTGGTTTTTAACGGAAATGCGGTTTTAAACTCAAGTGTTTCTGCGGCAAACGATATTGTTTTTAACGGAAATGCGGTTTTAAATTCAAGTATTTCTGCAAAAAACGATATTCATTTTAATGGCAGCGAAGACAGCGTAAAAATCGGATGGTGGACAGCTCTTTATTCTGATTCCGGCAGCATTTATTTTGGAAGCGAAAGTTCTCCAGTTAAGGTCAATCTTTTTAATACTTCTGGAATCATCAGCGTTAATACAAAAAATAGCGAAAAAGTATTTTTTTACGGTGGATTGAATGGTGAACTTTCTGTAAGCGGAAATGCAGAAATTTACGGAGACAATGTTTTTTCTGGAGACGTAAAGCTTGAAAATTGTGGAATTATTGAGTTTTTCGGAAACAATACTTTTAGTAAAAAGTTCTTTGTTAAGGCGGAAATTCTTGCATCAACTGTAAAATTTAAAAATGGTTCGTATCAATCATTTTCTTCTATGGAGTTGAAAGGTTTTAGCACTGTAAATACTGTTACTCTTTCTGTCTTGGATTCTTCTATTGAAAAGAAGTGGTATGCGGTTTTTTCGGAAAATCCAGATTCAAAAAAATTTAATTATTCAATAATAGATAAGTCGGTTTCTGTAGTTTCTGTCGGCTCATCGAAAGAAAAACTTCTTGGATTGATTCCTTCCGACGAAACTGTCAAGGATTCTAATCCGCACAGTCCGACTTCGGAAAACTGGTTTTCGTACAAATATTTTTGGCTTGGAAAAACTGATTCAAAGTGGTCAACTTCTACAAACTGGGCTTACGACGAAGATGGAAATTTTCCTGCCTATGTATGTCCTTCGTTCGATGACGAAAAAAGCGAAATTGTCGTTGCAAAGGGAAATTCAAATCCTAGTGCACCTTATATTTTGACGCTCGAAGACGACATTAAAGACATTAAATTAAAAAGTCTTACTGTAAATAAAGACGCGGCATTTGATTTGAAAAAATCTAATGTAAGTTGCGCAGAAAATTTTACAAATAACGGAACTTTGAAGTTAATGGGCGAAGGTCAGACAATTTCGGCAAAAATGGTCAACGGTTCTGACAGCACGGTTGAATATTATGGAAATTTTTCGGATTTTGTTTGGGATGGAAACGGCACTGATTATTTTGAATACGAAAATCTAAAAATTACAGGTAGCGGTAAAAATTCACAGAAAATCAGGGTTTTAAAAGAGGTCTTTGTTGAAACGAGCGGAGATTTGACTTTTGAAGCGGAGAATATTTTTTCTGGCGCAGTGAATATAAAAAACTGCGGAGATTTAAGTTTTTTGGGTCAGAATGTTTTTAACGGAACTGTCGCTTTGCTTAAAGCCGGAAATGTCGTGATAAACGGCGATTCTGACGGTTTTAGTCTCGCTGGCGGCGCAGAGTGTAAAACTTTGAACGCGAAATGTCCTGTAAAATTGAATGGAGACGTGACGACGACGGAAACAAAAACTTTTGAAGGAATTGATTGCGGTCAGTTTTATGAAAAATCAGTTTTTGTAGCTTCCGATGCCGTTTTGACGGACAAAAAACAGAGTAATTCTAAAAAAGCAGTTTATGTAAAAGGCGGTTTGAGTTCTCAAAATAAAAACTTAAAAATAGACGCCAACGCATTTTGCGAAAGTTCCATAGACGGATTTTTTAAACTTGAAATAACAAAAACTCTCGAAGCGGAGGGAAATGTCGGCTACCTAAAACCGCTCGGAACAATCAGTGTTTTAGAAGAGGCAATTTTTTCGAGTGCAGAGCCTGTTCAAAAAGTTATTTCGTATGGAGAACAAAAATATTCTGGAAAAGTTACGGCTCGGACGTGGCTTGAAATTAACGCTGGAGCTGATGGCACAAATGTTTCTAGAGTTTCATTTTCTGGTTTTGATATTGCCGGTTCGCTTTCTGTGGTTGCGGATTCTGCGGAACTTTTTTGTGCTGATTATATTTCTTCTGGTAAGCAGGTTTTTAACTGTTCTGGCGGAGTTAAAATTCTTTCGGAAAATTCTGGAATTTCTGGAATCTGGCAGAGCGAAAACGGTAGAATTGAATTAAATGAAACAGCTTTGATTTTAGATTTTTCGGACGGCTCGTTGGAAAATTCTTTTGAATTAAAATCAGAACTCGAAGCTAAAGACGTTTTCTTTTATTCCGGCAAATTAAGTGTTGCAAGCAGAAAAACTCTCAAAACTGGCAATTTTGTCGCCTGGGGAAAGAATTATTCTAAAAATGACTCTCGTTTTTCGGCGGAAGAAAATTCGCGGTTTGCATATTTTTGGGACGATACAGATTCATCAATTTTAAAATATAAAGAAAGCGGAAATGGGGCGGAACTTTCTGTAAATGGCGCAATTTTTGAAGTTTCAAAAAATTTTTACGCAAATGGACTAGATATAGAAGGTCTTGAATTAAAAATTCCAGACAATTCTGCATCAAATCCGCAGTTTAATTCAAGTGCCTCTGTCACAAAAAATCAATGGGGAATTCCTTACGCTGTTGCATTCAATTCAAAAATAACAAAAACAACGGTCGAAGGCGGATGGCTTGCCGCAGGAGAGGATTCTCAAAATTGCGAAGACGGTTTGCAGAATTCAAATGTTCAGTTTTCCGTGCCAAAAATAAAAAAAGCGTATTCGGTTTACGATGATGTGATTTTTGTTGAATTTGACTTGCCTCTTGAAAACTCAAACGGCGAAATTGCAGAAAATATTGTTGGGCTCAAATATTCTAACAATTCAGAAAATTTTGAAGGTGTTTATTCTGATTCGGACTGTACAAAAAAATTGACGGCTGCGGACGGCGATGTGAGCAGTTTTTATTTAAAAGGTCAAAATTCCTGGAATACGGATGCGACTGGAACCTTGCCCTGCAATTCGGCTTTAAAATCTCTGGTTGATTCGACAGACAGAAAAGGCGTTCATAAAAATTTAACGACGGATTTGAGCTTTTTGGAAGGAATTTTTACTTCTGCTGACGGACACACTATGTGCGAAAATTACGGAGACGGAAATAAAAATGGTTCTTTGCCAGAGCGGTATACTCAGACGGAAGACCGGGCAAGCCCTGTTTTGATTGCGGTTTACACTGGACAGGAACTGCACACGAATGGAAAAGCCTCTGAACAAAAGTCTTACGATTCGCACAATTTTATTGAATTTAGATACTCGGAAGCAGTGAACATTGCTTTTGACGACGGCACAATTTTACAGAGCGAAGACGGAGATTCTAATATCCGCGCAACAAAAAAATTTGGCAAAACTACAGGAAGTGGAACTCAAGACGAAAATGGCAACGGACTTATCGTCAATGGTTTTGCTTCAATTGAAAACGGAAAATTGCTCGCTTTTTCAAAAGATGACTCAGATTCGCCTCATGCCCTTTATCGACTTTTTAGCACAAAAGCCGGAGAAGAAGACAGCATTCAGACACATCGCATTCGTCTGAGCATAGCTGGCTGGACAAACGGAACTGTGAGTTTTAGCGACAGCCTGAATCCTTCTTTTAACGGCGAATATCTTTATTGGCCGGGTTGCATTCAAAAAGCAGAAACACCAACTGGAATTGTGTATTCTCTCGAAAATTCCGCAATAAGTGATCTTTCTGGCAACATAATTGATTCAAATGGTACGGAAACAAACCACAAGTTGCAGGTTTTGACGGTAAATAACTATTCGTCAGATGGAGAAAAAGACGTTTCTAAAACTGACTCGCTTTACGGCGAATGGGATATTCTTTGTCCCGTTGTTGCTCCTGTAATAAAGTCCGAAGCTTCATGGAATAGCTGGGCTTTTGGAGAAGAATCTGATTCGTACGAAATTTTGGGAACTTCAAGTACGCTTTCAGACACGACATTAAAATTTATTGAACTGCATTTTTTCGATAATGACAAAACTCAAGCTCAAAAATGGAATTCGTGGTGGCGGACAAGAAAAGGCTGGAACGAAGACGGAAAATTGCCGGACAATCGTGGCGGCGCGCGTCCAGACGACAGTTTTTCAAATTCAAAAACTTTTGGAGGAATAAGACTCTGCTCTCTTAAAAATGCAAATTCAAATTTCTCTTACAAAATAAAAAAATCTGACGATTCTGAAACAGAACTCGAAACAGGAGAATTTTCGTTTGAAAGTGGAACCGACATTTCTCCTGTCGTTTACGGAAATATTTTTAAAGAACAGTATACAAAAACTCAGACCGACGGACTTTACATTCGCCTTCCATTGAGCGATAAAACCCTCGCTCTCCGGACAACTTTCGAAGTTTATTACTCTCCTCAAGACAGTTACATAACGGATCTTGCTGGAAACCTTCTTTCAAGTTCATACACGCAAAAAACAAAATTCACATCTCTCAATGTAACTCCGCCTTCGATTATCATGACTCTTGCCCCGATTGGCGAAAATAAAATTTATGCGATTTTTTCAAAGCAGCTGGTTTTTGGAAGCGAAAACAAATCTTTCAAAAATTTGAGCGAAGCGGACTTGAACGAAGCCTTGTCGCAGATTGCAGAAAGTTTTATTTTGGTAAAAAAAGGTTCTTCCGCAGGAACTTTGGCCGAAGAAAACGCAATTACAAAAGCAGAATATGTTTCTTCTTCGGACGAATACACAGCGCTTTTGTTCTTCCTCGAAAAAGCAATAAATCTTTCAGACGTAGAAAACCTTTGGCTCAGAAATGTTGGCTATAATTCGCAAAAAGTTGAAGATGGAGTTGGACTTACTGTCGCAGACACAAAAATCCGCGACTTTTTAGGAAACTACATGATCGAAAATTCAGGACACGCTCTGAGCGACTTTGCAGTAAACGCACTGGACGTTCTTTATGCCTATGCAAATCCAAAAGACGATGACGGCTGGAACGAAAAAGGCATTTATGGCCAAAACTCAGCTCCCGTTTCCAGCGACTACGCAGTTCACGATTTTTCGGTGGAACAAGGAAACAACGGCGTGCTTCTCGAACAGAGAGACCTTACTCTCCAAATAAAAATAAACGGCGAAATGGAATCTGACAGAAAATTTTTACTCGTGCCTTCAAAAAAATCAGCCCTTTCGTCAGAGATGATAAGCGATAAAGTAAATCTTTTGCTCGGAACCGACTGGAGGGTTTGGCTTCCAACTTCGCTAAAGGCAGTTGCAACTCATCCGAATCCTTCTGTTATGAGCGAAATTTTTCCAGAAAGTGCGGACGGTGGCAACGGAATTTTGTGGAATTACACTCTCAAAAACGAAGATTACGGTTTTAAAAGTGGAGATGAGGTTCAGTTTTTGTTCAAAATTACAGACACGGACGGAAACGACATTTTGCTCGACAACGATGCAGACGATTTTATAGGCGGTTCGGCAAATCCTTCTCATCCTGTTCCTCTTTATGCACTAAAAATGCCACTTGAAAAAATAAATGCCGGCGATTTTTCTTTTGTCGATTTGTGGTCGTTCAAGATAAAAAGCGTAAAGCAACAGCGCGGTGGAGTTACAATACTCAACAACGTAATAAACGTAAATGCGCGGGAGCAGGCTGTTCTGGAAGTAAATGTGCCGGACGAAGGAAATCTCAACGTTTTTGTCATGACTGTCGACGGAAACATTGTAAAACGCCTTAATCACGGACGCGTAAACTCTGGAACTCATTATTACCGCTGGAACGGAACAAACAACGCCTCAAAACCAGTAGCGCGCGGACTTTATTTTGTGCGCATTGTTGGTCCTGGAATCGACGAAACCCGAAAAATTTTGTGCGTAAAAGAATAAAAAATTTGGACGGCATTGAACTGTCAACCCAGTCTTTCGCAGTTTCGCTTTCGCTCCATTAAAAAAGCGAATTATTTTCATAATCCGCTTTTTTAACGCTTTGCGCTGCTACAACCCGGCGTAAGTTTTTTCGTAAAAAGAACATTTTTGGTTTATAAAAAACATTCCTTGACCTTAATTTTTTTATTGTTCATAATCTTACGAACATGGATTTAAATTTTCGAAAAGACATTCGCTTTAATGATTTTGGGCGTGCCGAATGTACGGAGATTTCTCCTGTTGCAGGTGCTCTCGAAGACATCAGTTTGAGTGGCTGTAAAGTTCATTATGACGCGCCTGTTTCAATCAATATGGAAAATGATTACGAAATTCATTTTCGTCTTTCTCGCGCTGGTAAAGATGCCTTGGTTTTAATGTGCCATCCTCAGTGGTTTAATAAAAAGGACGACGGCTCTTCGGAAGCGGGATTTCTTTTTCTTCATTCTTTGGATTCTGAAGCGTTGCAATCTTATATTTTGCAGCGCCAAAAAGAAGAAATGGTTGAAAAACTCGATGGAGTAATGCTTCAAGGTGACACATGCCAGTTTGTATAACAAAATTAGAAGGAACTGCTTTTCTTGCTTTTCCTGAATGTAAAAATCTCCTTACTTCTGAACTTTCCAGACGTTTTAAGTATGGAAAAATTCTTTCTGCCGCAACAATTTCAGGTTCAGCTTTTGCCAGCCAAAAATGCCAGTGGTTTGGCGATTTGCTTTATTGTCCTGATTTTTGCGTCAATTCCAGGCCAGAAACTAAATCTGCAAAAAACGGAGATTTGCCGTATTGGGCGAGCGTTACCCTGACAGAGCCGTTTTTGCTTCGTTTTGAATCAATTGGAGAAGCAGCACGTGCTCTAAAAGAAATTCAGCGGAATTGGGCGCCTTATCAGTATCAATTTTTTAGACGCGGAACTTTAATTCAGGAAAAACTGCCTTACATCAATTTAAAGGACAAGAATTTTTTTAAGGTTAATGAAGAAACTGGCGAAAAACATTTTTCTCTCGAAATCCCAAAATCGCCGATGGGACTTTACACTTTAATTGACGAAAAAACGATTTTTGCGGGAGCTATAACTTCGAGTTCAATTCCTGCCGGACTTATAAATTTTGTAGAAGACCACGAAAATCCTCCAAGCCGTGCATATCTTAAAATTCAGGAAAGCCTGACACTGGCCCATCATTTTTTTGGAGTTGAACTTCCTGGAAAAAACTCAAAATGTTTTGAAGCTGGTGCCTGTCCTGGCGGCTGGACTTGGGTTTTGCGCGCTCTTGGAGCGGACGTTTTTGCTGTTGATCGGACCGAACTTGTTCCTTCCCTTATGGAAGATTCTCACGTAAAATTTTTGGCACATGATGCGTTTACCTTAAAACCAGAAGAAGTTTGCGCAGAACTTGACTGTCAAAAACTTGATTGGGTTTTTAGCGATGTAATCTGCTATCCAGAGCGCCTTTTAGAATGGATAAATCTTTGGCTGGAGAGTGGCCGCACAAAAAATATGATTTGCACGATAAAAATGCAGGGCGAAATCGACTGGGAACTCGTAAAAAAGTTTGCCGATATTCCGAATAGCCGTGTTGTTCACCTTCATTACAATAAACACGAATTAACCTGGATGCATGTAGAAAAATAGCGGTCAGATTGCTTTGTTGTTGTTTTTTTACGACAAAGTGTCGAGAATGCTAAATTTTTTCGAGGTCGTATGGCGTGTCTTGGTAAACGTAATAGTTTAGCCAGTTGCTGAAAAACAAATGAGCCGTGCTTCTCCAAATGTTGTATGGTTTTTGTTCAGGATTGTTTTCTGGAAAATAGTTTAAGGGAATTTCTATTGGAAGCCCTTTTTTTCTATCGCGCCAGTATTCTTTTGAAAGGGTTTCAGTGTCGTATTCAAGATGTCCCATCATAAAAATCGAGCGGTTGTCTGAACTTTTGCACAGAGTAATTTCGTTTTCTTGATTTTCTGCCAAAACGGTCAAATCTTTTACTTTTAAGATTGAATTTCTGCTGACTGTTGTATGGCGACTTGTCGGAACTGGAAAGATATCGTCAAATCCGCGCAGAAGAGGGTCATTTTCTGTAACTTTGTGGTTTGGAATTATGCCAAATGCTTTTTTTTCGAGTTGAACTTTTTTTATGCCGTAATTGTGATAAAGTCCTGCCTGTGCTCCCCAGCAGATGTAAAGTGTGCTAAAAACGTTCTTTTTTGCATAATCCATGATGTCGCAAAGTTCATTCCAGTAATCGACATCTTCGAACGGCATCTGTTCGACAGGAGCGCCAGTAATTATAAGACCGTCGTATTTGTTTTTTAAAATGTCGCTCGATGGAATATAGAATTTTTCAAGATGCTCCAAACTTACATGAGTTGCAGCATGATTTTCCATTCTGACAAGCGAAATGTCTATTTGAAGAGGGGTGTTTCCCAAAAGCCTCAGCAGTTGTGTTTCTGTTGTTTCTTTTGTTGGCATTAAATTGACAATTGCTATTTTTAGAGGACGAATATCCTGTGTGGCGGCTCGATTTTCCGTCATTACAAAGATATTTTCGTTTTCTAGCACTGTGCGTGCTGGCAAGTTGCTTTGAATTTTTATTGGCATAGTCGTAACTGTAGCAAAATTTTTAATATTATGCTATTGTGCTATTCTATTATGAATCTTTCCGGAAATCGCAAAGCCGCATTAAAAAAACTGAAAAACTTATTTTTCTCGTTAAAATCCGATGTAAAATCGTTTAGGACAAAATTTGATTCAGTTTTTACAAATTCGATCTTGCCTAACAACGTCGAATGTTCAGAACGTTCTTATGCTGGAGTTAATTGCGACCTTTTTTTGCCGGAAATTTACATTACAAAACGGATAATTCTTTATATTCACGGTGGATGCTTTGTCGGTGGTTCAAAACAGGCTTACCGTAATTTTGCTGCTTCTCTTGCCGCTGCTGCAAGCGCTCGTGCCGTTGTTCCAGAATTTCGGCTTGCTCCGACCCACGCTTATCCTGCTTCTCTCGAAGATGTTCAAAATGTTTTTAGGACTATTTACACTGAAGAGCTTGTTGCAAATTCACTTGAATACGATAATTCAAAAAATCCCGATGCTTCAAAATCAGAAATAATTATAATGGCTGACGGTTCTGGTGCTTCGATTGCGCTTGGTCTTGTTTTGAGCCTTTCTGAAAAACTCCGTTCTTCGATTGCAAAAATCGTGCTTTTTAGTCCTTGGCTTGATCTTGGGGCTGATTCTAAAAAATTTACAGAAAAAAAAGTTTGCGATGAGCTTTATACCGCAGAATCAATGTTCCGTGCCGCAGAAATGTATACTTTTCAAAATAACCGGAACATTCCTTTTGTTTCTCCGCTTCGCGCTACAAAAGAGCAGCTTCGTTCTTTTCCTCCTGTTTATATTCAAATGGGAGAAAATGAGTTTTTGCTTGATGATGCTGAACGAATGGAAAGAATTCTTCTTGAAGCTGGCGGAAAATGCACTTTGGATGTCTGGAAAAATATGCCGGCAATGTTTCAGCTTGCGGATGAATATTTTGAAGAATCGCATCTTGCCGTTGAAAAAATCGGACGGCTTTTTACAGTACAAAAAATTAAGGAAGGTTTATAACGATGGAATTGGTTTGCCCTGCTGGAAATATCGAAAAATTGTCTTATGCGTATAATTACGGAGCAGACACAGCTTACATTGGACTTAAAAAATTTTCATTGCGCGTAAAAGCCGACAATTTTTACGAAGACGAATATAAACGCGTAATTGAATTAAAAAAACGCTTTCCTGGAAAAAGACTCTTTTGTGCATTGAATATTGCTTTTCACAATCAGGACATAAAGGCTTTTTTGGACAATCTTGACTATTTTAAGCAGTATCCGATTGATGCATTTATAGTGCAGGATTTGGGAATGGTCGACATTTTGCAAAAGAATTTTCCAAATGCTCATCTTCACCTTTCAACTCAAGCCAGCTGCATGAATAAAGAAGCCGTAAAAATGTACAATAAAATCGGCTTTAAAAGAGTTGTTCTCGGACGCGAAACAAGTTTGAATGAAATTCGTGAAATTAAAGACGCAAATCCTGATGTTGAGCTTGAATGTTTTGCTCATGGCGCAATGTGTATTGCGTATTCTGGACGTTGTCTTATGAGCGCCTACCTTACAGGTCGTAGTGCACAGTCTGGTTTTTGTTCTCAGTCCTGTCGCTGGGATTTTGATGTTGGCATTAAAAATCCTGAATTCCACCTTTCTGACGGAAAAACTGTAAATCTTCTCGAAACTGTTCCTTCCCTTTCTTGCGCAGATGGAAGTCAGTCAAAATTAACTCAGGCTCAGGCAAAAGCTCTTGCTCAGAGCGGAAACCTTGTTCTTCAGGAACATAAACGTCCAGGAGAATATTTTCCTGTTTTTGAAGGCGACGACTTTACGGCAATTCTTTCTTCAAAAGACTTGTGCATGATTGAACATCTTGCTGATATGAAAAAGGCTGGAGTCGATGCAATCAAGGTTGAAGGACGAATGAAGTCGATTTATTACGTTTCGATGGTTACACGTGCTTACCGAAAAGCACTCGATGCCCTCGAAGGAAAAATTTCTGCCGAAGAAGCGGCTCCTTTTATTTCAAGTTTAAAAGAAGTTCCTCACCGCGAAAGTACAACTGGTTTTTATTACAGCCGTGCCCATGCTGACGAAACTACAGTTGGAGCAAGCGACAGTCCTTACGATATGGCTGGTTCTGTTATTGAAGAAATCACCGGAAGCGACCTGGAAAAAGTCTTTAAAAATGGCGAAGAACTAGAAAAAGCACGCCAGAAAGAACTTGAAGAAATGGATCCGCGTATGCGCTCCGCTGTAGAAAAGGATCTTGAAGAGCATCCGGAAAAAGTTGTTCACTCTGTTAAAAAAATTGACGGATACAGGCTTTATCTTTACGAATCGCTCAACAAAACGGACAAAGGGACTGATCTGGAACTTGTAAGCCCGGATATTCTGTCAGAAAAACTTTGCGGAAATGACTACATTTTTGTAAATCCAAAAAACGGCACAATCCTCGACTGGGTAAATCCAGATCACGACTGTGCAATTTATACAAAAGCAGAAATTTTTGCTGGAACAATAATCCGCACAAAAAATCCGGATTTTGTTGAAGGTCAGGTTCGTTATACAGGACGCTAAAATTTTGTAAAAAACAAAACCCTGCCAAAGCATTGTTAAAAACTCGAGGCAGGGTATTTTTTTGCAGATTTATACTTTTTTTTGAGGCAGTTCCCTTACGGCCCACGAAACATCGACCATTCTATGCTCGATATTTTCGATTCGCTGGAAGGTAAGACAGTCTGCCCTGTGAACCATGATTCCGTTGCGGGTGCTTGAGTATCCTACAATTACATCTCCCGGTTTTGGTCGGCAGCAGCCTGCAAGTTTATAGAATACATTTTTCATTCCTTCGACTTTTACTTCGCCAGTGTAACGCTCATCAACCTTTTTTTCTGCAAGTTCCAGATTTACGGAACGTTTTCGCTTTTTTTCTTCCTGGATTGAGCGTGCTCTTCCATTGTTTGCAGCTAAATCTGCTGCCCTCTGAGCTTCTGCTGCCTTGTCCACAAAAGTAGGATCGTTTGCAACAAGCCAGCTATGGATTCTGGAGCGGGCTTTTGACGTGTGCACAGATTTTAACTGGCTTTCTGTCGGATGAGCCTGCGGATTTGTAATAATTTCGATAATCTGTGTGTTCTTGAGTGGCTGTGTGAGAGGAATGATTTTTCCATCTGCCTTTGCTCCTACGATTTTTTCGCCAACTTTTGAATGCACGCGGTATGCAAAGTCAATTGCGTTGCTTCCAGCAGGAAGATGAATGACGTCGCCTTTTGGAGTGAATACGAAAATTTCGTCAGAAAGAAGTTCTCCTTTTAATTCAGCAAAAAAACTTTCGTCCGAGAGTTTTTCGTTTTTGAGTGTCTGCAATTGATTGAAAATTCCGAGATTGCTTACATCAACTTTGTCGTGATTTGTTCCTTTTTTGTAAAGCCAGTGGCTCGCAACACCGTGCTCTGCCTGTTCGTGCATTTCTTGGGTTCGGATTTGGATTTCGAGAGGTCGACCTTCGCACATGACGGTTGTGTGGAGCGACTGATAGCCGTTTGCCTTTGGCATGGCAATGTAATCTTTAAAACGGCCTTCCATTGGTTTCCACAGTCCGTGGACAATTCCAATCAAAGTGTAACATTCTGCATTTGTCTGGCAGATTACACGCAACGCAAGAAGGTCGTAGAGCTGGGCTGCAGGAACGTTGCGCTTTTGCATTTTTTTGTAGATTGAATAAAAATGCTTTGCCCGGCTCGAAACTGTCACTTTTATTCCAGCTTTTTCCGAAGCCTTGTAGATGGCTTGAACTGCCTTATCGAGGTAAGAGGCTCTTTCTCCCTGTTTTTGATTTACAATCGCCTTAATTTGCTGAAAAACGTCTGGGTTTGAATATTTTAGGCTTAAATCTTCAAGTTCGTTCTTAATAGTTTGCATACCAAGACGATCTGCAAGCGGAGCCCAAATGTCGATTACTTCAGCTGCAACAAGACGCTGTTTTTTTTCTTCGATAGATTTTAGGTGGCGCATTCGGTCAAGACGGTCGGCAAGTTTTACGAGGATTACGCGAACGTCATCAATCATTGCAAAGAGCATTTTTCTGATATTGTCCGCTTGCTGGATTGAGTTTGCATTGATTTTCATGCCAGTGATTCTTGAAGTATCATAAACAATTCTTTCGATAACTGTTCCGAATTTCTCTTCGACTTCGTTTGTGGTTATGTCTGGAATTTCAAAAATTGAATGCAAAAGACCGCAGACAATACATTCTCCGTCCATTTTTGATTCTGCCAGAATTGAAGCAACGCGCATTGGATGCAGATGATATGGTTTTCCGCAGGAACGCGTTAAGGCAGATGTTTTTTCGCAGAGAAAGTTCCAGGCTTGTGTAAACAAGTCTTTTTCCTGCTGAGTATAATTTTCTCCAAATGTGGCAAAAAACTGATTTAACAGAATTTCTTTGTCAAATTCCGTGCTGTTCGTAATGATGTCGAATGCCATAAAACATCTCCCATCAGATTTTTTATGTATCTGAATACAGGCAAATTTGTTTAGATAATATCACAATTTGCAGTCATTATAAAGTTATTACAAATTGTTAAAAAATATTTTTTTAACTGAAAAATTTAATAAAAATAAGTGTTTTCTTATTTTTGATTTTTCATTTTCTAATGAAAAAACTAGAAATAAAAGTTTATAATGGAAGAATAAAAAGAATTTATAGGTAAAAAACGTACAAGGGATTTGTACGTGCAAGCACGCTGCGAGATTTTGCTGGCGAAAAACAAATAGACAAGGGATTGAAGTACCGCCGGAGGCGTTCCGGAGTGCAACGCAGGAATGGAGCGCAGTGGCGCGGAAGTACGGAAAGCCCGGTTTTTGCGAAAGCAAAAATGGCCCCACCCCAAAAAAAATATAAAACAGGAATGGCTTTTGATGAAAAAGACGGTTTTTAAGACAGTTATTTTTGCCGGAATGTTGCTTGTGGCAAATGTTTATGCGGCGGAAAATGAAAAAAAATACGCTCTTTCGGTGGAAGACGCGGTTAAAATTGCAAAAGAAAACAATGTTTCGATAAAAAGGCAGAAAATTACTCTCGATGCGGCTTTACGTGCAAAAAAAGACAGCTGGAATTCTTTGAGTCCGAGTGTGGCTGTTGGCGCAAGTTCGACTGTTCCGGTTGATTTTTTGACGGGAGGCGACCAGTCTTCTGACTACAATGCGAGTTTTGGCGTTAATGCGAGCGTTTCCGTTTCGCTTTCGGCAAATCTTTTTACTTCGATGAAGAGCGCTCAGCTTGCTTTTGAACAGAGTAAAATCAGTTTTGACGAGGCTGTCAGGCAGATTGAGCTTTCTGTCCGCCAGTCTTATTACGGACTTTTGTACGAAAAGGAAAACATTGAACTTCAGGAAGAAAATTTAAGAATTGCAAGGCAGCAGTACGAAAGCAATCTTCAAAAATACAATGCCGGCAGGTTGAGCGAAGTTGACGCTTTGAGCGCGGAAGTAAACTATAAGTCGAAGATTCCAACGGTTGAAAATGCTTACACGACTTATATCAACGACCTTGATAATTTTAAGCAGGTTTTGGGACTTGCGATTGCTGACGAAATTGAATTTACAGGTTCTCTGGACGATTATCTTTATTTGGGCGAAATTAAGGTTGAAGAAAAAAATGTGACTTCGGCAACTCTTCAAACCCTCGAATCTCAGCTTGAAAGCGCAAAGGTATCTGTAATGGACAAGCGTTTTTCGGCTTTTGCGCCGTCTTTGAATGCAAATTTGTCCTGGAAAGATTCTTCCTGGTATGTTGGAAAAGACGAGGCTTCTGATCCTAAAAAAACGGCTTCTGTTAGTTTGAGCGCCTCAATTCCTTTGGACGGAGTTTTGCCGTGGTCGCAAAAAAACAATGCAATTGACAGTGCAAAGGATAAGGTTTCTGATCTTGAGCTTCAGATTGATAACGAAAGAAAAACTTTTATTCGGACTATAAATTCAAGCCTGCGTTCAATAAAGCAGAGCCAGGAAGCAATAAAATACAAGCAGGCGAATGTTGGGCTTGCCGAAAAAAATTATTCTATGACGAGAGAAGCGTACAATCGCGGAACAAAAGATTTGCTTTTCTTGCAGAATTCAAACAATACGCTTTTACAGGCAAAGGTTTCTCTTAACAGCGAGATTTTGACCCTTGCAAAAACTATAATGAAATTAGAAAGCACAATCGGTGCTGATTTTGGGAGCTTGACAAAATGAAAATACGAAAATCGTTTATTGTTGCCGCTGTTGCACTTATTGCAGTTGTTTTGACGGCAGTTTATGCAAAAACAATCGGAAAATCTTCTGGAAAAACGGCTGGTTTTGGCGGAAGAGGCGGACGCGGCGGAAACAGTGCCGTTGTTTCTGTTCGGACAATGACGGCAAAAATTACAACTCTTCACGGTTATGTAAACACGAATGGAGAAGTTGAAAGTCAAAATTCGGTTTCGGTTTATCCGGATATGGGCGGAAAAGTAATTTCGACTTCTGTCATGCTTGGTTCCAGCGTAAAGAAAAACGACATAATCGCCTATGTTGATCCGAGTGAACCTGGAACAAATTACCGTTCAAGTCCAGTTTACGCGCCGATTTCCGGAAGTGTGATTTCGACTCCGCTTAAAAACGGCAAAAAAGTTACTACGAGCACGGCGATTGCGATAATCGGCGATATCAATAACCTTCAGGTTACGACAAATGTGCCAGAGCGTTATGTTGCGGTTTTAAAAAAAGGGCTGAAGGCTGAAGTTTCTGTAGAAGCATATCCTGGTGTGATTTTTGTGGCAACAGTGAATAGAGTTTCGCCTGTTGTTGACGCAACAACCCGTACAAAAGAAGTTATTTTGACTTTTGACCGCCACGACGAACGCATAAATGCCGGAATGTTTGCAAAAGTTAAGCTTTATACGGAAGATTATTCGGGTGCTGTCGTAATGCCGTCGGATGCGCTTGTTCAGAACGGAGATGATTTTTTTGCGTATATTGTAAATTCTTCTGGTGACAGCGAAACCGTTTCTAAAGTAAAAGTAGAAAAAGGAAAAACCGTTGACGGATATGTTCAGATTTTAAGCGGTGTAAAAGCAGGCGATAAAGTTGTTGTACAGGGGATGACGAGTTTGGGTGACGGTTCAAAAATACTGGATATTTCTAGCCCGACAAAAAAGAACTGATGACTATGCGAAAAAAGTGAGGAACTTATGTCTATTTCAAAAAAAACTCTTGAGCATCCTGTTTTAACGTTAATCGTTTTTGCACTGCTTGGAACAATCGGAATTTTTACTCTTAAAAATGTTGCTGTAAGTTTGATGCCGGATGTTGATTCTCCTTACATAAATGTTCGTACGACTTATAAAAATGCAGGTCCAGAATCTGTAGAAAAAACGGTTACGAAAGTTTTGGAAGGGCAGTTAGTTTCCTTGAGCGGATTAAAATCTCTCACTTCCACATCTTCTGAAGGTTCTTCTTCAATCAGCCTTGAATTTAATTATGGGACGGACTTGGAAAGCGTTACGAACGATATTCGCGACAAAATTAGCCGCGTAACGCGAAGTCTTCCGGACGATGCAAGTTCTCCTTCGATTTTTAAAATGAATGCGGATTCTATGCCGATTATGAGAATTGCAGTTCGTGGAAACCGTTCAAACGACGACTTAAAAATAATCGCCGAAGACCAGATTGTAGATCTTCTTGAGCAGGTTGACGGAGTTGCAGAGGCGAGCGTTTCTGGCGGACGTGAAAAAATCCTGAGAGTTGATGTTTCTCAGAACAGGCTTTCGGCTTACGGTCTTACAATGGCAAATCTTTCGTCTGCACTTTCTAAACAGAATCTTGAGCTTGGTGGTGGGAAAATCAACGAAGGCGAAACAGATTACACAATCAGAACTACAGGAGAATTTTCCAGCGTAGAAGAAGTTGCGGACACGATAATCACGACAAAAAATAATTATGTTGTGCGCCTGAGCGACCTTGCAAATGTTTACATGGGTTACAAAGACAAGTCGAGCGAAGTTTACATTAACGGACTTCCGGGTATTTACGTTTCTGTTACAAAACAGTCTGGAAAAAACACTGTTACCGTTGCAAAGGCGACTCGCGAAAAAATTGCAGAAATTCAGGATATTATGCCAAGCGATGTAATACTCGATGTAATTTCTGACGACTCAGAATCAATTAACGATACGATTGCAACGCTTTTGGATTCGGCATATTCAGGGCTTATACTCGCAGTTTTGATTCTCTTTTTGTTCTTAAAATCGGGAAAATCAACCTTAATAATCGCAATTTCAATTCCTCTTTCAATTATAATCACTCTTTTAGCAATGAATTTTGCCGGAATCACCCTCAATATGATGACTTTGACCGGTTTGATTTTGGGTGTTGGAATGATTGTAGATGCATCAATCGTAATGATTGAAAATATCTATGTTTACAGAAGCCGTGGCGCAAAACCGAAAATTGCCGCTGTCTTAGGTTCACAGGAAATGCTCATGAGCGTAACTTCTGGAAACCTTACGACAATCTGCGTATTTTTGCCATTTATCTTCTTTATAAAAGAACTTGGAATGATGGGACAGATGTTCAAGGGAATTATTTTTACCGTTGTAATTGCACTTGTTTCTTCTCTTTTTGTTGCAGTATTTTTAGTTCCAGTTCTTGCAGGTGTATTTTTGCCTCTTACAAACAGGGCGGAAAAACCGATTCGATTTAAACCGCTCGCCAAATTCTACGAAATTTTAGAAATTCCAATGACATTGGTTACAAATGCATACAGAAAAGGCTTAAAAGCTGCTCTTGAGCACAGAGCTTTGACTGTTTTTGTCTGCATTTGCGCGCTTTTAATGTCGTTTCTTTTGATTCCAACCTTAAAAGTCAACATGATGAATAACGGAACGGACTCGAGTGTGACACTGAATTTGACTCTTGCAAACGGAACACCGCTCTCTGAAACTACAGCTGTCTTAAAAGATTTTGAAAAAATTGTCGAAAAAGAAATTCAGGGCTATACGACTGTAATCACTTCTATTGGAACAGGCCGGACTTCAAGCACAAACAAAGGTTCTATTCAAATCAATTTGCCAGAAGATTCGAGCAAACAAATTGATACTTCTGATACAGTGCAGACTAAACTCAGAAAATATTTTAATTCGTATCCAGGCGCAAGATTTACTTTTAGTCAGGGATTTGGACGGCAGATGACAGGTTCCGAATTCAAAATCCGTGTGCGTTCCGATGATTTGAACAAGGCTATGGACATTGCCTCTCAAATTCGAGGTGTAATGGAAAAAATTGATGATATCGGAGAAGTTTCAATCGATACAGACCGTGGACTTCCTGAAATTCAGATTGTAATTGATAGGCAGCGCGCTTATTCATTTGGAGTTGATGTGACGACGGTTGCAAAAGAAATCAATTACGCAATAAACGGTGTTACAGCGACAACTTACCGCGAAAACGGCAAAGAGTACGATATGATTCTTCTTTACGAGCCAAACGACAGAAAATCTACCGCAAACCTTGAGCAGATTTACGTAAAAGGCACAAACGGCATGGTAAGTGTTGCAAATTTTGCGGAAGTAAAAAAAGGTCTTGGTCCTGTTACAATCCGCCGCGAAAATCAGACTCGGCGAGTTACTGTGACGGCAGACAAAAAAACAGACCGAAATTCGACAGAAATTGTTCAGGAAATAAAAGATGGAATTGCAGAAAGTTTTATTATTCCAGAAGGTGTTTCTGTGGTTTACGAAGGAGCATGGAAAGATACAAAAGATCAGGGAAGGACATATCTTTTGATAGGAATAATGGCGATTCTTCTTGTATTTGGTGTAATGGCAGGAACTTACGAAAGTTTTAAAGCGCCGATAATCAACTTGACGACAATTCCGTTCCTGATAATTGGAGTTGTATTCATATTTAAATTTGCGGGGCAGGCGTTCAGTATGACAAGCGCGGTCGGAATTATCATGCTTGTCGGAATCGTAGTAAACAATGGAATTATTTTGGTTGACTACACGAACTTGCTTATAGACCGTGGACGAAAAATGAAAGACGCGTGTCTTGAAGCCGGAGTAAGCCGTCTGCGTCCAGTATTGATGACAACCTTAACTACAATTCTCGGAATGATTCCTATGTGCTTTGCGACAGAAGGAAGTGCGGCCATGGTTCAACCTATAGCAGTTGCAGTTGTAGGAGGGCTTACATCATCAACTTTTGTAACTCTTTTCTTTATTCCCGTTTTGTATTCACTTATAATGAAAGAAAAAAAACGCGAAAAAAGCCGGATCGAAGTGATTTTGACGGGCGAAAAATAAAAACAAAATTGCTTCCTTGCAATTTTGTTTTAACGAGAAAAATCTGTTCTCCAAAAGGCAAACAGATTTTTCTCTCTTTACATTATTGCGCCATCCTTGGCGCATTGTTCTTTTTTAGGAGTTTATAATGGTTCGTTGTGAGATTATTGCCAATCAGTCGGTTCAGGAAGAAATAACGGTTTTGCTGGAAGAAAAAGTTCCTGATATACAATATACAATCGTGCCTCTTGTGACTGGGCGCGGAAAAAATAGTTATAAACTTGGAAATTCAACTTGGCCAGAAACAAATTTTCTTTTGATTTCGTATATTGACGACAAAGATTTATCCATGGTTAAAGCCGTCGTAAAAGCTGTAAAACAAAAATTTACTGGCGAAGGCATAGAACTTTTTTGCGTAAAATCGTTGGCATAAAATTGCTTCCTTGCAATTCAAAACCCTGTTATGCGTAAAAAACATATTCCTAAGATAAAATTTTATTTTCTCATGAACAAGAAGTCTGGTTTTGTTTGTTCTAGGGTAAGCGACAGGCGGCAGACTGTTTATGAAACTTTTCCAAAAGAGATTTTGGCTGACGAAAATGGCGCAAAACTTCATTCTGTTGGCAGGCTTGACGCAGACACGGAAGGGCTTTTGCTTTTTACAAACGACGGCAAACTTTCTGATTTTTTGACGCGACCTCAAAACAAAATTGAAAAAACTTATCTTGTTGGACTTAAAAATTCAGTTTCCCCTTCTGAGCAAAAAAAATACGTTAAAAAAGCAGAGCTTGGGCTTGTACTTCCGCCAGAAAAAAAAGCAGGTGAACAAAAAAGCGGTGGAGCAAAAATCGACTGGTTAAACGAAAATGAATGCAAAATCACTCTGACAGAAGGAAAATTTCACGAAGTAAAAAGAATTTTCCGTGCGCTTGGAAACGAAGTTGTTTTTTTAAGACGGATAAAAATGGCAGGACTTGTTCTTGACGAAAGTTTAAAACCCGGAGAATACAGGACTTTGAGCGAATCAGAAATTGAAGCTCTTTACGCAATGCCAAAAAAAGCAAGGCTATGAGGTTTTGTTCCAGTTATATCTCTGAGCCTGTCGTTCAGGTCTTTTTCAATGTGAACGTTTTTAAAACCCGTCTTTTCAAAAAGTTTTGCGGTTTGTTCGGCATTGTATTCTCCAGTTTCCATTATCAGAGTTCCGCTACAGACAAGATGCTCAAAACACTGTGGAACAAGCCTTTTTATCAAAAAAAGACCGTCTTCTGTTCCCGAATATTCTCCGTCAGAGTCAACATCGCCGTCCAAAGCAAGCAAAGGTTCGCTTCTGCCGTCTTTTAAAAGCTCAAGACTCTCAGAATGAGGAACATAAGGCGGATTTGTCAAAATGTAATCAAAAGAAAAAGGTACGTTTTCAAACAAATTGGACTGAATGAACCGGATTTTTGAAAGAGCGGAAGTCAGGTTTTCTGGATTGTTTAATTTTTCGCCTTCACCCAAAAGCCTTTCTGCGTTTTTTTTGGTAATTTCCAAAGCGTCTGCTGAAATATCGACAAATGTCATTTTTGGCAGGCAGTTTACTGGAATTCCGTCATTTTCTAAAAGCGCCTTGAGTACAGAGATTCCAACGCAGCCGCTTCCGCTGCACATGTCGCAGATTTCGGGAATTTTTTTTATGCTTCCGTCTTTATTTTCGTTTTTTGAATAAAAAAGCGCGAGAGAATTTAATGCCAGGTCAATGAGAATCTCAGTGTCTGGTTTTGGAATCAAAACTGCCGGAGTGACATAAAAATCGTAACCGTAAAATTCCTTGTGTCCGGTAATATAGGCAACCGGAAGACCTGTTTTTCGCCGCTTAATTGCATCTAAAAAGTTTGTTTCCTGTTCTTTTGACAGATTGCAATCCCGTTTTAAAAGGAGTTGCGTTCTGTCAAACCCTGTAACAAACTGCAAAAGCACAGAAACATCCAGGTCGGGAGAAGGAGAGTTTTTGAGCTGCTCCTTTCCGTATTTTTTTGCCTCAAGAATATTCAAGGTTGTATTCCATTTTATGCGTCAAGTTCTTTGAACTGTTCTTCTTTTGCGTAAACGTTCAGAGCATCGAGCATTTCGTCCATGTTTCCCATCATAAATGAAGGCAGGTTGTGCAAAGTCAAGTTGATTCTGTGGTCAGTTACGCGATCCTGAGGATAATTGTACGTTCTGATTTTTTCAGAGCGGTCTCCGTTTCCAACCATGCTTTTGCGGGCAGCAGAGCGTTCTGCATCGAGTTTTGACTGCTGAAAATCAAAAAGACGCGCGCGCAAAACTTCCCACGCTTTTTCTTTGTTTTTAATTTGCGATTTTTGATCCTGTTGAATTACAACAATTCCAGTCGGAATATGGGTAAGCCGAACAGCAGAGTCCGTAGTATTTACACACTGACCTCCAGGACCGCCAGCACGCATAACGTCAACACGAACATCACCTGGATTGATTTTTACGTCAGCTTCTTCGGCTTCTGGCAAAACCGCAACCGTAACGGTCGAAGTCTGCAATCGCCCTTGAGATTCAGTCTGCGGAACACGCTGAACACGGTGAACTCCAGATTCCCAGCGCAGTGTTCCAAAAACAAATTTTCCCTGAATTTGAGTTACGATTTTGTTAAAACCGCCGACTTCAGTTTCCTGCGCTTCAAGATTTTCGTATTTCCAACCCTTTCTTTCGCAAAGATGGCAGTACATTTCCCACATATCGCGCACAAAAAGCGAAGCTTCGTCGCCACCAGCAGCGGAGCGGATTTCCAAAATAATATTTTTTTCGTCGAGAGGATCAGGCGGAATCAGTTTGAGTTTAATTTGTTCTTCAAGAAGCGGAACTTTTTCTTCAAGTTCTTTCATTTCTTCACGAGCCATTTCCTTCATATCAGGATCATCTTCGGCCGTAATCATCATTTTAGCATCTTCAATGCCAGACAGACATTTTCTGTATTCGTTTCCAACTTCGAGCACGTCAGTCAAATGCCCATGTTCACGCATAACATCCTTGTATTTTTTCTGGTCTTTAACAAGGTCTGGATCTTGAACCATTTCGTTAATTTCTGCAAAACGTTTATCCAGTTCATCAAGTTTCTTTAATAAATCCATTCCCACATCTTACAAAAAACACGCGGATTTTTCAATTATTGCGCAATTTTAAGCAAAAAAAAACAGGACGACATTCCATTTAAAAACGGAAATAAGCCAGACTTTGCGCAGCAAATTACCTAAAAACCGGCTGCTTTGGGTTCGGTAACCCTCATTGGCACAAAAAAAACAGGTTAGTTTAGAAACCAACCCGTTTTTTTGCGCCAACTCCGCCCGCCGCATCCGGCGTAAGCTTCGCTTTCAAAACAAAAATTGACAAATAAAACAATTTGTTATAAAATTTAGAAAAAGTAAGAACCAGAATAAAAATAGGGCGTATTAAAAAAACATTGTTTTCTTGGCACGACCATTTTTATTATATGCAAGACAACGGCGCAGATGGCACAAATTTTTACGAAAATTCAAAAAAATTAAATCAAATAGGAGCGGCAAAAGTTGTTAAAAAATAAATATTTTTGCATTGCGGTTTTTGCCGTTTGTCTGTGGTTGTTTATAGGGTGCGATATTATTCCTGCTGGTTGTTTGGTGCCTAATAATGTTATTATAGGACCGACTTTGTATAAAACAGAACCTTTTAAGGGTTTTAATGATTGGCAAAATCTTTTTGATGAAGGTGTTTATGCTTCTTTAAGAAATGATCTTATTTCGTTAGAGCCAATAGAAATTTGTAAATCTTCTCGTGGAGGCGAAGTAAAATTTCGTTTTGCTGATGGAGAATTAAAAGGCTGTATTTTGGTTTCGACTGAAGAATTATATAAAATTTTTGATTATAAAACGGATTATTACATAGTAATAAATGATCCTGCTTTAGAAGGTAAATATAAAGCAGAATATGAAACAAAAACTCTTTTCTATAATACTCCAGAATTAAGAGATAAAAATTTGTACGTATGTTTGCCAAAAAAATTAAATCAAATAGGAGCGGCAAAAGTTGTTAAAAAATAAATATTTTTGCATTGCGGTTTTTGCCGCTTGTCTGTGGTTGTTTTTTGGTTGTAAAAAAAATGATTTGCAAAACTTTCTTGCTCATTCTCAAACCGAAAATGCTGTTATGCTTGCTGTGCAGTCTGGAAATTACGGTATTTTAAGGGGGCTTTTACAAGACGGTCAAAAACCGGACGCTTTTTCGAGTGGCAGAATAACGCCTTTAATGTGGGCTTGTCGTTGCGGAAATTTAAAACAGGCTAAACTTCTTATAAAATATGGCGCAGATCTAAATTTGGAAAGTAGCGAAGGAATAACTTCTTTTGAATATGCATGCATTTCTAAAAATCTTTCGCTTGTAAGGTTTTTGCTAAAATTCAATCCAGATATAAATCACTTTAACAAAGGCGACATGACTCCTTTAATGACTGCTTCTGCCCAGGATTTTTCTGCACTTGCAAAACTTCTTATAAAAAAAGGCGCAGATGTCAATTTGCAGAATTCAAACGGCGACACGGCGCTTACGTTTTCGATTTATGCAAATTCTTCAAAAAGCACAAGACTGCTTTTAAAAAATGGGGCAGATCCGTTTTTAAAAAACAGCGATGGATTGTCTGCTTTTGACATTGCTGGCAAAAATGAACTCAAATAAAAAAAGTCCGCAAATGCTGCAGGAGGAGAAACACTTGCGGACAGAAAGTCATTTGAAATTCAGATTAGTATTTTGTTCTGCTTGAAATTTGACCTTCTTTGTTGTTCTTTACAGTGCAATTTGTAATTGTCTGCTTTGCGGTGTTTCCGTTAGCATCAATTCCGTACTTGAGGTTATATGTTGATTTGCATGAAAGAACTCTGTGGCTTACATTTTTGTATTTTGAACCGAGTTTGAATCCGTTTCCGTCGCCGTCAGGTGTTGTCTGGAGCGAAGAATTGATATATCCGTTGTAAGAAGCTTCGCAATTGTTGAGAGTTACCGGATATGCCTGGCTGTAAAGATCCCAACCGTCGTCAGAATTGTATTTTGCAACGCAATAGTTGAATTTGATGTTTTTTCCGCCCGAAAGTTTTGCTGCAAACCCATCGGCATTTTCGCCTTTTGTCGGTTTGTCATAGTTGTAGTAAGATTCACATCTTGTGATTGTTACGTCGTGAGCCGAGTTGTAAACCTGAAGCCCTGAGTCGCCGTTATAGGTAAATTTGCAGTATTCAGCGCGGTTGTTTCCGCCGAGCTGGAAAACCATTCCGCAGTCTGAAGCTTTTGTAACTGTCAGTTTTCTGATTGTCCAGTAAGAGCCGTTTACTTTTACGCCCCAGCCTGTAAATGCAGAGCAGTTGAGTGTTTTTCCGTTTCCGTCAAGTGTGATTACTTTTCCAGAAGAACCGCTTCTTAAAAGTTGAAGCTGTTTTGTAAGGTTGATGTTTGCGGTCAGTTTGATTGTGTCGCCGGGATTAACTTTGTTTGCGGCTGTGTACAAATCAGAAGCTGTTCCTACAGAATATGTTGTTCCCGAAGAAGCTGCACGGCTTGAATCAGAAGCAGATTCTGAATTTTCGCTTAAATCGGAACAAGATACGAACATTGCTGCAGCCGAAACCAAAGCTGCCGCCATTAAAAATTTGGTTACTTTCATAAATAACACCTCACTTTTTTTAATAAACGTCACCTCACGTAGAATAACTATATATTATAAACTGCGCGATATTTTTGGATAAAACAGACATCGTTTTTGGATAAAAAGAAATTTTGAGCATATTTTATAAAAAGATAGAAAAAATATTACGAAAAAAATAACCGTAATAACAGTTTGTAATATACAGTGGTCAGAATTTGTAAAAATTGCTGATATTTTGAATAAAAAAGACGCAAAAAAAACAAAAAAAATGCACCAGCCCGGAGGAAGACTGGTGCAAGAAGCAAAGTAGGAAGTTTTTTTGTAACATAAAGAGATTGTTTTTCGTCGCTTTATACTTAGAAAAACACCGTAAAAAGAAAAGGTTACAAAAAAAATATTTTTTTTAGAATTTTATTTTGGATTTGATACAGAACTTTGATTTCACTATAATTTTTCGTATGTCTTTTTATGATTCATTTGATGTTGCTGTAATTGGCGGCGGACATGCTGGAACAGAAGCCTGTCTGGCCTGTGCCCGGATGGGGCTTAAAACTCTTCTTGTAACTCAGACAATTGATTCGATTGCCCGCTTGAGCTGTAATCCTTCGATCGGTGGTGTTGCTAAAGGAAACATTGTCCGGGAAATCGACGCTCTTGGTGGCGAAATGGCCAGGCTTATAGACAACTCGATGATTCAGTTTCGTATGTTGAATAAAAGTCGCGGTCCAGCAGTTCAGTCGCCTCGTTCTCAGGCTGATAAAATTCTTTATGCTTCTTTGGCACGGCAGACTATCGAAACAACGCCAAAACTTTCCACTTTGATGGATACTGTTGTTGATATTTTGACAACGGCTTCTTCTTCTCCTTTGCCTCCAGACAGCGACACTGCCGCCGAAAAAGGTTCTATTCCTGGAGAATTTCGATCCGAATGTTTGACGGAAGCGGCTCGTTCTGGAAAAAGACAAAAAGTTACTGCGATTGTTACAGAGCGCGGAAGAATTATTCCTGTTCGCTCTGTTGTTCTTACTACTGGAACATTTTTGGGTGGACGTATTTTTATCGGTGAATACGACGCTCCATGTGGAAGAATTGGCGAAGGTGGTGCTTTTGGACTTACTCATTCTCTCAACCGCCTTGGGTTTACAACTGGACGTCTAAAAACGGGAACGCCTCCGAGAATTTTGCGTCATACAGTTGATTTTTCAAAGGCTGAGCTGCAGGAAGGCGATAAAGAGGTAATTCCTTTTAGTTTTGATGATGAAAAAATTGACCGTCCAATGGTTCCATGTTATCTGGTTTATACAAATGAAAAAACTCACGAAATTATCCGAAAAAATATAAATCGTTCTCCTCTTTATTCTGGAAAAATCAGCGGAATTGGACCTCGGTACTGTCCTTCAATCGAAGACAAGGTGATGCGTTTTGAAGATCGCGATAGGCATCAGCTTTTTGTAGAGCCTGAAAGTTTGCAAACTGATGAAATTTATCTTAACGGTTTGAGTTCAAGTTTGCCGGAAGAAGTTCAGGATGCTTTTTTGCGTACAATTCCTGGTTTTGAAAATTGCACGGTAAGCCGTCCAGGATATGCCGTTGAATACGATTATGTTGAGCCGACTCAGCTTTATCCGAGCTTGGAAACAAAACGTGTTGCCGGACTTTTTGACGCTGGTCAGATAAACGGAACTTCTGGTTACGAAGAAGCTGCTGGCCAGGGACTTGTTGCAGGAATTAACGCTGCTCTTTATGCCAGAGCTCACCAAAAACTTTGCGGACCTCTCTGTTCTCCATCTTCAGAAATGGGGCAGACTCCTGCAAGTATGGAAAAAGGCGCTTTTCAAAACAAGCCTGGCATGACAGACGAAGAAATTGCGGCTTTTGCAGAAATTTCTGCCAGAGAAACAAAGGCGATAAATTCGGCCTTGCAGAAAGCGCAGAGCGACAGCGGTTACGAAAATTTTGATTCGATTCCTGAATGGGAACCTCTTATTTTGGGACGAGATGAAGCTTATATCGGCGTTTTGATTGACGATTTGGTTACGCTTGGAACAAAAGAACCTTACCGGATGTTTACCGCTCGCGCCGAGTACCGCCTAAAACTGCGGCATGATACAGCAGACCGCAGACTTAGCGAAAAAGCCTTTGCTGTTGGCTTAAAAACCGAAAAGCAGATTCAGTCTATGCGCGCAAAATATGCTTTGATTGATGAAGCCGTGGCGCTTTTGCTAAAGAAAAAAGACGCTCAAAATCCAGGTTATGCGCCAGAAATTTGGAAAGTTGCCCAGGAAGATTTTAAATACAAGTATTACATCGAAAAACAGGATGCCCGCGTTGCAAAAATGCACAAAATGGAAAACCGCAAGATTCCAGCAGATTTTGATTACGGGGCAATTCCTGCTTTGAGCGCCGAAAGTCGCGGAAAACTGGAAAAAATTCGTCCGCTGACGCTCGGCCAGGCAAGCCGAATTTCCGGAATCCGAAATTCGGATATTATGCTTTTGATGGTTTATCTTTAGCGATTTTTAGGATAGAGAGCATTTCTTCTTTTGTAAAAAGTCCAGTGTTGCAAAGTTCGCTTGCAAGTTGGCTGATTGATTTATTAAAAAGAAGAATGCTCTGTGTTCCGAGAAAAGTTTCTATTCCTGCTTCTAAAAATGAACGCATTCTTTTTGCCTTTTCGGAAAAATCTATTTTTTTGTCTTTGAATTGAGTTTCTGGCGTTATAACCGTTTGAATTGAATTTTTTTTGAGAAAAGTTAAAATTTCACCAAAATTTGTTGCACAATCTGCGTTGATGAGAACCTGTGGTTCAAAAAAATCCAAAACCTTAAAAAAATCATTTGCCGAATCGACAGAACTTAAATTCACCCGAATTTTTAAACCGTTTTTTTTTGCAGTTTGAATCATTTTTTTTAGTTCTTTTGAATTTTCTGTCAAATCGAGGATGTTTTTTCCGTAAAAATAAATTCCCTTGAACAGTTCTTTTGAATTTTCGTTCAATAAAAAGGATTTTGCGAACTGTAAGTTTTTTTCTTTAAAATCAACTGTATCGGCATCGAGTGCAAAAAAAGCTTCTGATTTTGTGCGGTCACTGTATTTTTGAATTTTAGTCTTTAAAAACTGGAAGAATTCACAGTTTTTTTTGCAGTTTTGAAAAAGCTTGCTGTCGATTGCTGCGTTTGTTTGAATTATGTTGTCGGCAAGGTTTTCAGAAATTGAAAGAAACAGAAGTTTTTTTATGTCGTCTTCTGTTGCAATTCTCATAGAAGTGTATTCGTGAACCTGTCTTCGCATTTCGATTTTTACAGGCGAGCCGTCTTCTGGGAAGTCAGGAACATAAAATCCTGCCCAGGTAACAAAAGAAGGATAGCGCATTCCTAAATCAAGGCTTGAATGAAAATCTTTTTTTGGAAGTTTTATAAAATCTGCAACTGACGTCATTTTTTGTTTTTCCAGGCTTTTTCAACTTCGGAAAAGGCTTTTTCTTTTTCTGTTTGGCTCAAAAACGACGCCTTAAAACTGTTTAGAATGATTTGTTTGAGTTCTTCGTGCGAAAAATTCATTTGGCTATAAGCATTCCAATATTCGTCCAAAAGTTCAACTCCAAAGAAAAGCGGATCGTCAGTATTGAGGGTTACTAACATTCCTCGGTCAAAAAAAGCTCGAAATGGATGTTCTGAAAGCGATTTTACAAATTTTTTTGTAAAAACGTTGCTTGTAGGGGCAACTTCAAACGGAATTTGCTTTTCTGCGCAAAAATCCATAAGTTTTTCGTCCTGAATTGCAGAAATTCCGTGTCCAATTCTTTGAGCATGGCAGATTTCGAGCGCATCCCAGATTGACTGCGGCCCCTGGTCTTCTCCTGCGTGTGCAACTGCATGGTAGCCGGTGGCAAGGGCTTTTTCAAAAACAGGACCGAAATCTCTTGAAGGACCTTTTGATTCTGCGCCTCCAAGTCCGATTCCTATAAAACCTTCAAATGGATTTTCGCTGAACATTTTAAAATTGTTTTCGGCATTTTCAAGACCAAAAGTTCGGCTTACATCTCCAGATAACCAGACTGTAATTCCTGTTTCGTCTTTGATTTTTTTTATGTTTTTGGCGAAATTTTCTGTCATTTCTTTATACGAAAAACCTTTTTTTATAAAGGCTGAAGGGGCAAAAAAAGCTTCGCAGTGGATTATTCCATTTCTCAAAAGATAATTTTTTAAATCTTCAAAAACAAGGTCAAAATCGCTTGTTTCCGTAAATAAATCCTGAACCTGCAAAAATGCGGCAATAAATCCGTTCAGATCCGAGTATGAAAATAATTCTTCCAGCGAACTGTCAGAAAATTCAGTTCCGTTCTTTTTTAGATAGAGCTTTTTAATCGATTCTTTGCTTATTACGGCTTCGATGTGAATGTGAATTTCTGCTTTTGGAATGTTTCTGTAGAATGAATAGAATTCTGTTTTTTCCATACTTCTGTTCCTCGCAAATTTTCTGTCAAAACGCCATTGAATCAATGTTTTTCAATAAACGTTCCGGCAGGCACGGCAAAAAATGCTGTACCAATGCCGCTAGATTATCGGCAGAAAAACTGCCGTTCTTTAATAAAATCCAAAGTCCGGGAAAAATTAGAGTTTTTTTAAGTCATCTACAATCTGTGCAAAAGTGTCCAATGCGTCTTGCACAGGCTTTGTCGAAGACATATCAACTCCAGCAATTTTTAGGCTTTCAAGCGGATAACGGCTTCCGCCAGACTTTAAGAATTTAAAATAATCTTCTTTTTCTTTTTCGCCACCATTCGTAACCCTTTTTGCAAGAGCGAGGGCGGCCGAAATTCCTGTCGAATATTTATATACATAGAAAGAATTGTAAAAATGAGGAATCCTCAAACCTTCCATGTCGCTTTCTTCTTCAAAAACCATTTCTGGACCAAAATATTGAAGTAAAAGTTCGCGGTAGATTTTTCGCAATATTTCGGCGTTGAGAGGAGTTCCTTTTTCGACAAGTTCATGGGCCTTGAGTTCAAATTCTGCAAACATTGTCTGCCGATGCAGGGTTGCAAGAATATCGTCAGCGCGCATTGCCAGAAGGTAGGCTTTCATTTCTCTTGTTTTTGCATTCTTTAAAAGATATTCAAAGACAAGTTCTTCGTTAAAAGTTGAGGCAACTTCCGCTTCAAAAATCGTGTAGTCGTAGCACATAAACGGATTGTTTGTCTTAGAAAAATAAGAATGCATTGAATGTCCACCTTCGTGAGCCATTGTAAAAACGTCGCGGATTGCATCGTCCTTGTAATTTAACAGAATGTACGGATAGCCGCGGTAAGCTCCAGAACTAAAGGCGCCTGAACGCTTTCCCTTGTTTTCGTAGCGGTCAACCCAGCCATTTAAAAGACCGTCGCACAAAATGTCGGTATATTCTTTTCCGAGCGGAGCGAGTGCGTTGCGACAAATTTCTACGGATTGTTCATAACTAGTTTTTGTTTCGACGTCTTTTACGAGCGGAACATAAACGTCGTAATGACGAAGTTCGTTCAAACCGAGCATTTTTTTTCGGAGCGAATAATAATCGTGCAGCGCTGGCAGGTTTTTGTGAACAGTGTCGATTAAATTTTTATAAACAGCTGGTTCAACCTTGTTTGAGTAAAGGCTTGCTTCGAGGCTGGAATTAAAACCTCTTGCGCGTGCATAAAAAATGTCAGAATTGACGTTTCCAGCGTAAAGTGAAGCAATGACGTTTTGATGTTTTACGAATGATTTATAGAATTTTTTGTATGCGTCTTTTCGGACATTTCTGTCTGGATTTCTGATTAAAAGAGAAAAAGTTGATTGTGTTAAAGGTTCTTCTTTGCCATTTACAGTTACGCTTTCAAAATCCATGTCAACGTTTTCGAGCAAACTGAACGCATTGTCAGGAGTTTGTAAGGCTTCTGTGGCAAGCGAAAGAATTCTCTCTTCTTTTTCGCTTAAAACATAAGGTTTTTCGTGCAATTCTTTTTGAACAAAAATTTTGTAGTCGGCAAATTCTGGAAGGTTAATCCATTCGTTGAGTTTTTCGTCGGGAATGGACATTAGTTCTGGAGAAAAAAATGAGGCATCTGCGCCGGCTTTTGCATAAGCCATCATCGCTCTGCCTTCCATATCCTGGAAAGAACTGTCGCTTTCGTCGGAAGTGTGGCAAAGGCTTGCGTAGCAGTAAACGGTTTCGAGAGTTTTAAAAAGCTCTTCGTAGGCTTTGAGCGCATTCAAAAGCGATTGTGAAGAATCTTTGAGTTTGCCTTTAAAACTGGCGAATTTTTGTGTGAGAGGAGCAGTTTTGGCAAGATCAGCCTCCCACTCCTCGTTAGTTTTATACAAAGTAGAAAGATCCCATTTGTCAGAAGCCGGGATTTCGCTGCGATTAGGAATTAAAGAATTAGACATACGATAGATAATAACACAAATTTTGCAAAAGTAAATAAATTGCGTTTTTTGTGTGTTGCGGTAGGGATTGGAAGGGCGGCGAAGCCGTTGCGGAGCAATGAAACCCTGCAAAGCCCGACGGCACTTTGTGCCGGACCGCCCGAATTTTTCTTCTTATTGAGAAATTGAGCGTAATTTATTATAATTTTGTCTTATGGAAACTCGTAACATTTTTGAAAATCTTTCTTGTATCGACCACCGCTATTCTCTTTCGGAAAAGGCGGTTTTTGACGGACTGTCGCAGTATATTTCTGAACAGGCTTCTATTCGTTCTTGCGCTAAATGCGAATCGGCTCTTGTAAAGGCGCATTTGAAGGTTCGCGGTCAGCTTACTGACGAACTTGCTAAAAAACTTGACGATGTTGCTTCTGCGATTGACCCGGAAGAAGTTTATGCTGAAGAAGAAAAGACCAAGCACAATATCCGAGCTCTTGTAAACGTGATGAAGACGAAGGTTGATTCTAAAATCGGACCTCTTATTCACCTCGGAGCAACTTCTGTTGATATTTTGGATACGGCTCTTTCTTGTCGTATGCGCGATGTTACTAAAAATGTTGTGCTTCCTGAACTTAAAAAACTTGAAAATTATCTTTGTGACATTGCAGAACGCGAAAGTGCAACTCCTCAGGTTGGACGCACTCACGGTCAGCACGCTGTTCCTATTACTTTTGGCTGGGAAGTTGCAGAATTTGTTGCCCGTCTTGGTAAATCAATCTTAAAAATTGAAGAACTTTCTGACGACCTGGTTGGAAAACTTGCTGGTCCTGTTGGTTCTTACAATGGACCTTCGATGATTGTAAAAGATCCTGAAGAACTTGAACGCATTTATACTGAATTTTTGGGACTTAAACCTTCTGAATATTCAAACCAGCTTGTAGAAGCAGAACACGTTCTTCGCCTCTTGCTTGAGATGAATGTTGCCTTTGGTATTATTGCCAATTTGGCGGACGACCTCCGCAATCTTCAGCGTTCAGAAATTGGCGAGGTTTTTGAGTATTTTGCTGCAACTCAAGTTGGTTCTTCAACAATGCCTCAGAAACGCAATCCATGGAACTCTGAACACGTAAAATCTTTGTGGAAGGCTATGTGTCCTCGCGTAATTACTTTCTATATGGATCAGATTTCTGAACATCAGCGTGATCTTTCAAATTCTGCAAGCCAGAGATTTATTACTGACTATGTTGCTGGTTTTACAATGGCAGTAAGCAGAATGAATTCTGTCGTAAAAGGATTGCAGGCTGACCGCGACAACATGGCAAAAAATCTTGAAAGTGCTGGTGGAAAAGTTAAGGGCGGTGTTCTTGCTGAACCTGCATATATTCTTCTTGGCGAAGCTGGATACAACGACGGGCACGAAATTATCCGTCAGATTACGCTTGAGGCAGAAAAGTCTGGAAAAACTTTCTTTGAAGTGCTTAAAACTCACGAAAAAGAATATGCAGATATTACAGCCCAACTTGAAAAACTTGGCGTAGAAAATCCTGCAAATTTCTTTGAACATCCTGCAAACTACTGCGGACTTGCTGCAAAAAAATCAGCGCGCCTTGCAAAAAAATACCGCGAGTTGATGAAATAAATTGTGCCTTAGACGGTGCATTTTTGGGTTAACGCCCGTATGATTTTTTTCCGAATTTGAGTGAATTAAAAAATTATTCGCTTAAATTCGGATTTTTTTTGAAAAAAAATTGTGCGGAGCGTTTTTATTTATTTTCGTTTTGAACCTCTGCTTGATGTAAAAAATCCTTTAAGTCTTCGATAACTTCGTCTGCACTTAAACCATGAACCATTGCCGCTTCTTCGAGTGTTTCCATTTGAGAAGCAAAACAGCTTATGCAGTGCATTCCCATGAGCATGAGAGGTTCGGTAAGTTCAGGATAAAATGCTACAAGCGTGCTTACGAGCATGTCTTTTGTAAGTTCTGGTTTTTCAGTTTTTTCTTGATTTTTTATATTGTTTTGATTTTCCATTTTATTTTTATCCTCAGTTTTTAGATTGAATTTCGTTTTATTTTTTTGTCCGAAATTTAACCTTTTAAGCAAATTTTCTTCAATAAAGATAATAATTTTTTTTTGAGATGTGTGCAAATCTTGCATAAAAATAATGTTTTTTTTGATATAGTAATTATATGAAGAATTTTGGGTTTTTGCGTGTTGCGGCCGTTTCGCCGGATGTTGTTGTTGGAGACGTTGAGCAGAATGTGCTGAATATTTGTCAGTGCATTGACGAATTAAAGCAAAAAGGCGTTCAGATTGCAGTTTTTCCGGAACTTTGTATTACGGGCTACACTTGCGCCGACCTTTTTGAGCAGAATCTCCTGCTTGAAAGTGCAAAAAACGCTTTGACCGGGATTTTGTCTCATACTCAGGGAATTGCGGTTTTTGTCGGTTTGCCGTTGCGCTCATTTTCTGGTTCTCTTTACAATGTTGCGGCTCTTTTGAGCAATGCCGAAAAAATTTTGATTTATCCTAAAACTTTTATTCCAAATTACGGCGAATTTTACGAAAAACGTTGGTTTACGCCTTTTGAAGCAAGTTGTGGCAGCAATGAGCAAATGTTTGATTGGCCAGTTGGCGGACTCTTAAAAATAAATGACGATTCAGGTTTTACAGGCGCGGTTTTGGCGACAGAAGTCTGCGAAGATGCCTGGGTTCCTCTTTCTCCTTCGACAGTTTTTTGTCTTAACGGAGCAAATGTAATCGTCAATCTTTCGGCTGGAAACGAAGTGATTGGAAAGGCTTCTTACAGAAAAGACTTGATTTTGGGAAACAGTGCAAAGAATATCTGTGCCTATGTTTATGCAAATGCAGGAATGGGTGAATCGACACAGGATTTGGTTTTTTCGGGACATTCATTGATTGTCGAAAACGGAAGCCTCCTCGCAGAAAAAAAGCCTTTTGACGAAAAAAATAAATTTATTATAAGCGACATTGATATTGAAAAAATAAATCACGAACGCATAAGAATGGAAACTTTTTCGCAAAACAGCAGTTTTTTTAAAAATTTTCAAAGGTCAAACCAGTCTTTGTTGGAAAAATTTCAGGAAATAACTGTAAAAAGCACAGATTTTTTGAAAAATGAAAATCTTGAGCGGAAAATTGATGGACATCCTTTTGTGCCTCAGGTTCAGGAGAAAATGTGGGCGCGTTGTGCAGAAATCACGCAGATGCAGGCCTGGGGGCTTGCAAAGAGGATAAGACATACTGGAGTTGAAAAAGTTGTCGTGGGAATTTCTGGCGGACTTGATTCTACTTTGGCTCTGCTCGTTGCCTGCCGGGCTTTTGATATTCTAAAAAAAGAACGAAGCAATATTGTTGGAATTACGATGCCGGGTTTTGGAACTACTGGGCGCACTTACGAAAATGCAAAGATGCTTGTAAAAAGTTGCGGGGCTTCTCTTGAAGAAATTTCTATAAAAGAAGCGTCCAGCGGTCATTTGAAGGATTTGTCGCATGCACTTGATGTTTACGATGTTACTTACGAAAATGCTCAGGCTCGCGAGAGAACTCAGGTTCTTTTTGACTGGGCTAACATGCACGGCGCAATTTTGATTGGAACTGGCGACCTTTCTGAACTTGCGCTCGGCTGGTGCACTTACAATGGCGATCAAATGAGCAATTACGGAGTGAATAATTCGATTCCAAAGACTTTGGTGCGCTGTCTTGTTCAGTATTATGCGGATTTTATTTTTAAGGAAAACGAAAAACTTGCAGAAATCTTAAATGATATTATCGATACTCCTGTAAGTCCTGAACTTTTGCCGCCCGACAAAGATGGAAAAATTGCCCAAAAAACAGAAAATGCTGTCGGTTCGTATATTTTGCATGATTTTTTTCTGTACAACTGCGTGCGAAACGGTTTTTCGCCTGAAAAAATTTATTTTCTGGCGAAAACTGCGGTTAAACAGAAAAATCTTGAGCCATTTAGCGACGAAACGATAAAAAATACGCTTAAAATTTTTTATAAAAGATTTTTTGCCCAGCAGTTTAAGAGGTCTTGCATGCCTGACGGTGTAAAAGTTGGAACTGTGAGCCTGTCGCCGAGGGGCGACTGGCGTATGCCGAGTGATGCGTCGGTTGCGCTTTGGTTAAAGCAGGTTGAAAATCTGAAATAAAATTTGGAAAAACTAAATCGGAGGGAGCAAATTAGTTTTTTACACAGTTTTTTGTTTTGCTGTTTTGCTTGAATTGAACCAGATTGTGTTTTAAAATCGAAGAATGTTTTATTTTATAGTGAACGAGCACGGTGGCTCAGGACAGGCGGTCGGAGTTTGGAACAGGGTTCAGAAAATTTTAGATGAACGCGGTGTAAAATATCAAAAATTTGTGCCAGAAACGAAAGGTTATGCGGCGGTTTTGGCGGAACAGATTAGCGAAAAAGAAGATGATGATATTCGCTTGATTGTCGTTGGCGGTGACGGAACGATTAATGAGGTTTTGAATGGAATCCGCAGTTTTGAGAGAATAAAGTTTATGGTAATTCCTACTGGTTCTGGCAACGATTTTAGCCGAGGGTTGGGGTTGCCTTTAAAAAATACAGAAAAAGTCGTCGATATGATTTTGAATTCGACAGGAATAAAAACAATTGACCTTGGAATGGTCGAGTCTGGTGGCAGAAGGCGGATTTTTGGAATTTCATCGGGACTTGGACTGAATGCTCTTGTCGGAACGGAAATTAACCGCTCAAAAATCAAAAATGTAATGAATAAACTGCATTTGAATTCGCTCAGTTATGCCGTTATGACGGTAAAAACACTTTTTACAATGAAGACTTCGACTTTTAAAGTGAGTTTTGACGGCGGAGCGCTTCAAGAATTTGACAGGGCAATTTTTCTTGCTGCAATGAATTTTCCGTGCGAGGGCGGAGGAGTTCCAATGGCTCCAAAAGCAAATGCAAATGATGGAAAACTCTCGTTTACTCTTGCGGCAAGAATTCCAAAATGGAAGTGTTTTATTGCGTTTCCTTTTTTGCTTGCGGCAAGGCAGGATTTAATAAAAGGATTTTTTATGAAAGATGCCCGGACTGTCGATGTATTCACCTCTGAACCAAACGTTAGCCACACTGACGGCGAACTTTTTGGAAAAGTGAATAAAATTCACTACGAATGTCTGGCGCGAAAGCTAAAAATTTTGCTTTAGTTTTTGTTGCTTTTAAGCGAAGGCGCGGACTTTTTGAAGTCCGCGTTTTTTCGTTTTAAATGCCGTTAATTTGCAGACGTTTGTTCTTCAGACTGTGGTTGTTCAATTTTTTGTTCAAGGTCTTCGGTTTTTACTTCAAAAATAGAACGCAGGTTTCTGTCTGCAAGCAAAGTTTCCGGTTTTTCGTCGAGTTTAATATAAGAAGAAAGATTTGTTTCGGAATTTTTGCCGATTTTTAAGGTTCGGATTGTTTTTCCAGACTTTTCTGCTTTGACGGTAAGTGTCTGTGAGTCTGTAAAACCATATCTGTCGAGTTCGGAATCGGTCGAAGAGCGGCTTACTGTTCCGAGCGTTTTTATGTTTTTGAGGGCATTTACCAAAACTTCGATTTTTTGGTCGTCGCCGCTGTTTTTTTCTTCACCTGCGTACCACAATCCGCCTTCATAAAAAAGTTTTACGGTTTGCGAAGAGTTTTCGATTATAATTGTGTCCGGTTTTTCCCGCAAAATAAAGTTTTTTACAGGAGAACGCGAGCCTGTTACAAGTTGAACAGCGTAAATCGCTGCAAGAAGGGCGATTGCCGTCAATAAAACGATTTTTCTTATTTTTGCATTTTTTAAGTTCATTTTGTTTCCTCTGTCTTAATTTCGCGGCTGTCATCTGGATTGTATTTTTCGCGGATTGCCTTTTTCTTAGCTGTAATTTTTGCAAGAACTGCAAGACCGCACAGCGCAACCAAAATTACAAGTCCAAATTCGTTAAAATATTTTGCAATGTCTGCCGAAATGCCTTTTTTAACTTTTAAAGTGTTTAGACTTAAGCCTTTTGTCCGCATTGAACATAGATCAATTTCACCGTTCATATAATCGATGACGTTGCGCACAAACATTGCAACTGGTTGTCTGCCGCTTTCGTCCATAACTTGTCCCGTTGTGATTTTTGAAGAACCTGTCACAAAAATTTTGCCGTTTTGAACGCTTTTTGTGTAATGGTCGGTAAAATTAAATTCACCGTTTTGATTTTCTGCTGGATTTTTTTCAAAAGCACTCTTGAATTTCCCTTCTACGAGGACTGCAAGGTTTTGGCTTTGCATTGCACTTTTGTCGGCCGGTTTTCGAATCATCTGAGGAATTGCTGTAACGTTGTCCTTGACGAGCCAGCTGTTTTTAGAAGATGAAGCAAGAATCGTAACTTTTGCGTCTGCATTTTTTTGAGCGTCTTCTGCGTTGACAGAACTGTTCTGAAGCATAATCACGTAACCAAGATTTTTTGTAATCGGACTGTTTTTTGCGAGATTTGATTTTTGAAGCACTGGAGCAAAGTAGAGCGGCATTGAACCTGAACGCTGATCCTGGTTTACATAGCAGTTTTCGTCCATGACGTAATCTTTTCCGACAGAAATTCCGTATTTTGAGAGAATTGTTTCAAGCCCGTTGTCTATAGGTTTGTACTGTGGAAGCTGGTAATATGCGTTTTGTCCCTGCGGATAAACTTCTTCAAACTGGTCGTCAAAAAGAATTAAATTTCCACCACGAAGCAAAAACTGGTCGAGTTTGTAAAGTTCAATTTTTTCAAATTTTTCTTTTGCACCGTTTATAACGACACTTTTTATGCCAGAAGGAATTTCATCATCTTTTAAATTTAAATCCTTAAATTCGTAGCGGTCAGAAATAATTGAATTGAAAACTGTTGCGTTTACCTGCGACTGTGCGTTTTTGTAGTCGAGTTCGCGGTGTCCTGTCACATAGCCTATAATATTGGGTTTAGAAACAAGGCTTTTTAAGTTCTCACTCAATTCTTCTTCAATGCTGTCTGTACCGGAAATTACGTTTCCAAAAAACGAACGTGCCATTTTTACGTTCAAAAGTCTAAATTCCTGTCCGTATTCAAGAACAAGCCCGAGCACTCCAGTTTTTTCTCCGTCGTCGTCCTGCCAGTTCAGGCTTTGAATTCCGTATTTTTCGACAAGTTCCGGAATTTCTTGCTCGGAAGGATCTATTGTTTCAAAATCGATTCTGTCCATGTTTTTTGCATTTACAGATTTATATGCGGCAGAAACATTTTTTTCAAGATTTTTGAGACCGTTTATGTTGAACTGCTCGAGTTTTTTAGTCAGATAGAGAGTAAGTTTCGCTTTTCCCTGCAATCCTGCAAGAGCCGAAGTTGTGCTTATAAGACGGCTCATTGTGGTAGTGAGTGTGTATTCAAGACCGTCTGCAGAACTTAATCCGTCGATTATTTCTGTGCGGTCGGCGTAACTTACAGCCAAAGCCATCCAGACCTGCTTAAAGCCGACTTCGTTGTTCTTTAATTCTTGAATTTGAACTTGAGAGATTCCATAATTTCTTGCGATTTTTTGGTTTTCTTCTTTGTTCATGTCAAAAAATTCAGCGGAAAAATTTGAATTTGAAGCGCCTTTGTATTCAACCAGAAGATCGCGGATATACTGATCGATTGTGTTGTAAGGAGCCGGCAGATTTTTTGTAAAAAATACTTTTATCGAAAGCGGTTGTTCAAGATTTTTGACAATCTGCCTGCTCGACTGCGAAAGCGAATAAGATTTTGGGGCTGTAAGGTCAAGGCGGAAAAATGCCTTTGAGCATACAAGATTTAAAAGAATAATTGCAGTTAAAAAGAGAAAAATGTCGCTTTTTGGACTTTTTAACCATTTAATAAATTTTTTCATATTGTTGTTTTAAACTCCAGTTTTACAGAATTTTTATTTTTGACCGTTGTTTACAGAGCGGACAGTCAGCGCAAAAAAGATAACCGTAAGCGAAACAAAATAAACAATGTCGCGACTGTCGATAATTCCGCGGCAAATAGATTCAAAATGGCTTAGCGAAGAAAGGTAAGTCACCGTTCGTACAAGAAAAGCTGGCAGAAAAACCGCAAAATTTGAAAGCAGAGTCAGAATTATGCAGATTGCAAAAGCCTCAAAAAAAGCAATAATCTGGTTTTTCGTTGTGCTCGAAGCAAAAATTCCAATCGCGCTAAAACCTGCTGTTAAAAAAATTGAACCGAGATAACCGCCCAAAATCGGACCTGCATCAGGAGAGCCAAAAATAAAGCAGGTAAAAACGTAAAAAAGCGAAGGAATTAAAAGCACAAGTCCAGAAATAAAGACAGCCAGAAATTTTCCTGCAACAACATCAAAAACTGTTACTGGAAGAGTGAGTAAGGTTTCGAGGGAAGTTGATTTTTTTTCTTCGGCAAAACTTCTCATAGAAAGAGCTGGAATAAAAAAAGAAAAAAGTACCGGCAAAAGTCCAAAAAATTGTCTTAATTCTGCGCGGTTTGCAAGAAAAAATGTATTAAAAAACAAAAAACCGGAAGCGAGCGTAAAAAGTCCAGTAACGATATAAGCAATCGGGCTGGAAAAATAAGATTTTAATTCGCGGCACATAATTACAAAAGCCGGATTTTTTGCCTTTGCCATTGAACTTGCCGTAGAGAGCGGCTTGTTAGATTCTAAAATATCAGTCATTTTTGTATCCTCTTTATTTTTTTTCGGTTAATGCGTTTTCCGCAGGCGAATCTTCCGTCAGAGTATGGAAAATATCTTCAAGGCTGTTTCTTCTGAGCGAAAGTTCATAAAGTTCAAAACCAGCTTTGGTAACAGCCGCTGCAATCTGAGGCCTGATTTCCGCATTATCTTTAATCTGAACAAGAACTCCGACAGTTTTTTCTTTGTGCCAAAGACCTGCATTTTCCGTTTTTTCTGCCGTAATGGCGCCAACACCGTCAATTTTTTTCAATGTTTCAGAAAGTTTTTCAAAATTGCAACCAGAAACTTCAACAAAGGCACTTGCGCTAGTTCCGTATCGTTCCCTCAGTTCACCAGTCGGACTGTCGGCGACGAGTTTTCCGCCAGAAATAATAATAACCCTGTCGCAAATCATTTCCACTTCGCCGAGAATATGTGTCGAAATGATGACCGTCCTTGTTTTTCCGATTTCTTTAATCAGGGTGCGCACTTCGCCAATTTGGTTCGGGTCAAGACCGGAAGTCGGTTCGTCTAAAATTAAAATTTCCGGATCATTCATCAAGGCATGCGCAAGTCCGACTCTCTGCCTGTAACCGCGGCTCAAATCAGAGATATTTTTGTGCATAACCTCTTTAAGTCCGCATTCCCTGCACAAAACAGGAACTTTTTCGTCAGGATTCTGTCCCTGAATCTGGGCAACATAGCGTAAATAATCGTCAACAATCATTTCGCCGTACAGAGGCGCGCTTTCCGGCATATAGCCGATTTTTTTCTTGCATTCGACGGCGTTTTCTTCAATATTTTTGCCATCAATCTTAATCAAACCGGAAGTCGGCTGCAAAAAACCGGTAATCATTCTCATCGTCGTCGATTTTCCAGCGCCATTTGGCCCCAAAAGTCCAACAATTTGCCCTGTCGGAATCGAAAAACTGATTTCATCGACCGCCTTAAAAGTTCCAAAATTCTTTGAAAGTTTAAAAACCTCAATCATTTAATTTTTGTGTGCTCCTTTTTTATTTTTGGACGGCATTCAAATTTTCAGCCGAACATTACCTGTCTTGGCGCTGAATTTTCTAGACATTCCGGCTGCTCCAGGTTCGGTAACCCTCATTGGTGGCTTCGCCCCCAACTGCGCCCTTCGCATCCGGCGTAAGTCCATCGTCAGCATTTGTAAACTATAAAATATAACAAAAAAACAAAATTTTAGTTACGCAAAACTATAGAGATAAAAAAATACAAAATTTACTACTTTTATAAAAAAACATTGTCTTGTATATTAGGAAAATGTTAAAAATCTTTCTTATTGTTTTTGTTATTTCAATGATTCCTCTAATTGAACTTCGTGGCGCTATTCCTGTTGGAGTTGCCCTTACTTCTTCTTTTTTAGGTCTTGGCGAAGAATCTCTTTCTGTAAAATATATTGTTTTAATAAATCTTTTTTCAATGCTCGGAAATATGCTCCCTGTTCCGTTTATCTATTTTTTTGCCAGAAAATTTCTTGAATGGGGAAGCTCAAAAAAATACATTGGAAAAATGTGTAATTTTTTTCTTGTAAAAGGTAAAAAAGGCGGCGAAAAACTAGAACAAAAGGCTGGCAGCGGTTTGTTTTTTGCGCTTTTTTTGTTTGTCGGAATTCCATTGCCAGGAACAGGCGCCTGGACAGGCACTTTGGCTGCCAGCCTTCTCGACATGAAGCCGCGCCAGACAGTCCTTGCAGTTTTGAGCGGAGTTTTCTTGGCGGCAGTTGTAATGACCCTTGCTTCTTGCGGAGTTTTTGGTGCGGCTGGAGCAATTTTTGGAAAATAGTGGCATTAAAGTCAAAATAATTCGCAAAAATATGCGTTCAATCCGTCTTCACGTAAACCGTTTTGGCGAAGTTGTCTGCACTGCATCTTTTTTGGAAAGCGAACAAAAAATTCAAAAATTTATCGAAGAAAAAAAAGACTGGATTAAAAAAAGCGTTCAAAAAGTAAAAAAATCAAAGCAAAACAGCGCTTTATTAAATCCGGACGGAGTTGCGGTAAAGTCGGGTTTTTTGTCTTCCGACAGAATCCGAGGACGAAGCAATTTCAAGTATTCCGCCTTGTGGAAAAAATTTGCGCTTAAAAATTTTATGCAGAGCGCCGACAGGCTTTCTTCTTTTTTTGAAAAAAATGCGTTGCCAAAATTCACTGTAAAAGGGCGATCAATGCACTCAATGTGGGGCAACTGCAACACAAAAAACAAGACAATTACCTTGTCCTGGGAACTTTTTAATTTTCCTCAGGAATGTATAGATTATGTTGTTTTTCACGAAATGACTCATTTTCTGTATATTTATCACGACAAAAATTTTTATTCCTATATAGAACGCTATATGCCTGATTTTAGAAAAATCGCCAAAGATTTATCTTAAAAATTCTTCTAAAACACTTTTTTCTTTCTTTCCTGCTAAACAAAAAAATTCAGTTGCCGAGAATATAATGAAGAATATCTCTAAAACTGCATTTTTAAAGATTCTCTTCTATAAGATGTGGGAGGCTAAAAATGGGATTCGTCAACAATGCTTATGCGGCATATCAAAACACAGGAATAAAAACAGCAAGTCAGGGAAAGCTTGTTGTTTTGCTTTACGAGGGCGCTATAAAAAATTTAACCAATGCGTTGGAGTGTTTTGATTCAGATTCAAAAATCGAAGCAAAAAATATCGAAAAATTTGGAAATTATATAATGAAGGCTCAGGATATAATCAGCGAACTTCAAGCAAGCCTTAATATGTCGGCTGGCGGAGAAATTGCTTCAAACCTTATGTCGCTTTACATTTATTTTAACCGGGAACTTATGTCGTCAAATATCAATAAAGACAAAAAAAAGATTGAATTTGTTCTTAATATGCTTAATCAACTGTCTGCTGCTTGGGTTCAGGCGGCAAACAGTCAGTCAAATGCTGTAAACACTGGTTTTGGTGGCGGTCTTAATATCGAGGGGTAATTTATGGAATTAACTCAGGCACAGATTGATGAAAGAATTGCTGTTTTAAAACGTTTTAGAACTTTGCTTGAACAGCAGCGCAATAAATTTAGAGAATATCTGCATGTGCTTGAGTGCCAGCAGAATAAGATTGAAGAAGAAGACGGAGATGCGCTCGTAGCTCATGCTGAACTTGAACAGCAGATTGTTTCAAATATTTCAAATTTGCAGAAAGTGATTGAACCTATGCAAAGCATGTACAACGCGGTTTCGCACGGAACAGAACTTGGCGCAGAAGATAAAAACAGCGTAAAAAAAATGCAGGCGGAACTTGCAGATTTACAGAAAAAAGTTCTCGCTCAAAATGCACGCAATCAGAATTTATTAAAAGAACACATCGAAAGCGTAAAAAAACAGCTTGCAGAAATTCATAATGCCAATCCATATTTTGGAAAGCGTTCAATCTATTCAACAACTGCTGCGGTAACTGGAAATTTTGTTGCCGAAGCGTAGTTTTTCTGTTTGTATAATGATGCAAATTTTATTATATTTATAGTGTGCCAATCTAAAATTTTCCTCTGGCAATTTTTTAGAAAGTCTGGCAAATTTTAAGACGTTACGATACAACGATTTTATCAACACTATAAATTTTTGAGGAATAAATGAGCGACGATCAGAAAAACGAACAGGACAAACCGTCATTTGTGCCGGAGCCAAAAGAAAAAAAAGACGAAAACAAACAGAAAAAAAACTCCGAAAAAAAACCGGCTGACAAAAATAATGAAAACAAGCAGAATCCTCAGGATTTTGATCCGTATAGTTTTTTTAAACTTTCAATTGATGAACCAGAAGATGGCGGCAAAAATGGTGGAAAAAAGCCTTCTCGCTTTCCATTTTTTACAATGCTTGCCGTTACAGTTCTTGCGCTTGCATTCATCAATATGTTTTTGCTTCCAAAAGCCGACAACACGATTCCTTTTTCGGAATTCCGTAATCTTGTAGAAGACGGAACAATTGTCTATGTCGAAATGGGCGAAAACTCATTTACAGGATATGGAGTTCCTGTTGTCGAGAATACAACTTCAGCTCAAAGCGATTCTTCCGATTCTGTTTTAAAATCGCCTCAACTTCCATGGAACAGAATTCGCAGGGTTCAGAGCGAAAACCGAAAAGTTTACCGGACAACTGGCGTTTTAATGCAGGATTTTGTTTCTCTTTTAAACGAAAAACATGTTGAATATAAGTTTATCATAAAACAGACAAACTGGTTTGTTCAGCTTTTGTTGAATTTTGCATTCCCGATTGGAATTCTTCTTTTAATGTATTTCTTTATTTTCCGCAAAATGGGTAGTGGAATGGGTGGAATGGGTTCGATTTTTGGCGCAGGCGGAAACCGTGCAAAGACAGTTGAAGAAGGAAAGGTAAAAACACGCTTTTCTGATGTTGCTGGTGTTGACGAAGCAAAAGACGAACTTGTCGAAGTTGTTGATTTTTTGAAAGAACCGAAAAAATATACCGACATTGGCGGTAAAATTCCAAAAGGCGTTTTGCTCGTTGGTCCTCCAGGAACAGGAAAAACTCTTCTTGCGCGTGCAGTTGCCGGCGAAGCGGGAGTTCCATTCTTTAGTATTTCGGGTTCGGACTTTGTAGAAATGTTTGTCGGTGTCGGAGCAAGCCGTGTGCGCGATTTGTTCCGTCAGGCCCGCGAAAAAGCTCCGTGCATTATTTTTATTGACGAAATCGATGCCCTCGGAAAAAGCCGCATGAACGGTTATGGCGGTGGAAACGACGAGCGTGAACAGACTTTGAACCAGTTGTTGGTAGAAATGGACGGTTTTGACAACGAAAAAGGACTTATTATTCTTGCTGCCACAAACCGTGCAGATATTCTTGATCCTGCGCTTTTGCGTCCAGGCCGCTTTGACCGTCAGGTTCCTGTTGAAAAACCGGACGTAAAAGGTCGCGAAGACATTTTGAGAATTCACTCTAAAAATGTAAAAATCGATAAAGACGTTGATTTTGTTTCTGTTGCACACGGAACTGTAGGTTTTGCTGGTGCAGACCTTGCAAACGTTGTAAACGAAGCTGCTCTTATGGCAGTCCGCAACGGTCGCAAAAAAGTAACAATGGAAGACTTTAACGAAGCAATCGACAAAGTTAGCATTGGTCTTAAAAAGAAGAGTCGCAAAGACAACAAAAAAGAAATGCGCCTTGTTTCTGTTCACGAAACTGGACACGCTCTTGTTGCCGCCTTTACTCCGGATTTTGCTCCAGTCAACAAAATTACAGTCGTTCCGAGAAGTCATGGCGTCGGCGGATTTACACAATATCGCGAAGAAGAAGAGAAAAACTTTATGACTCGCAACGATATTATAAACGAAGTTGACAGTTGTCTTGGCGGACGCGCTGCGGAAGAAGTTGTTCTTGGCGACATTTCTACTGGCGCTTCAAACGACATTGCCCGTGCGACAGACCTTGTAAAACGCATGATTACAGATTTTGGTATGTCTAGTAAATTTAGAAACATGACGCTTGGAAAAGGTGTTTTAGGACATCAGGGTGCGGATCCCAATATTTACCGCGAGTTTTCGGAAGAAACTCAGCGTTATGTCGATGAAGAAATTGCCCGCGTAATGAACGAACGCTATGCTCATGTTGTTGAAATGATGAAAGAACACAAAGATTTGCTTGAATTCATTGCAAACCGCCTTCTTGAAATTGAAACAATGGACGGAAAAGAATTCTACGAAATTGTAAAGGGCGAAGTTCATTGTCGTGAACTTGCAGAACAGGCAAAGCTGAATGAAGAAAACACAACTTCAGCTGATGAGGGAAAATAATGAAAAAAATATTTGTATTGACGGCGCTGATTTTTACCTGTTTTTCCAGATTTTCTGTTTATGCTCAGGGAATTTTAACTGCGGCGGCTTTTTTTCAGAATGTTTCGGCAGAATATGGAAAAATTGAAGACTATGAGGCCGATGTTTCAATCAAGGCTGCAAAAAAAGTGATGGAAGGTCATGTAAATTTTAAACGTCCAAATCTTTTGCGCATTGATTTTACAAAACCAGATAATCAGGTAATCTGTTTTAACGGAGATTTGCTTACGATTTATCTTCCTGAATCCGCTGCGATTTTAAATCAGACAGTTGAATCATCAGGAACTGGAAGTGCTGCAAACCTTGCAACTGCACAAGGACTTTCCTTAATGAGCCGGTATTATTCTGTTGCATACGAAAGTGGTCAAGAAGCGGTTCCTCTCGAAGACGGAAGCACGGAAAATGTAGTAAAACTTGTTTTGAGTCGTCGCAATACTTCTGAAGCGTTCCGCTATATCAACCTTGCAATTTTGCCAGAATCAAAGCTTATCCGCAGAATTGAAGCAATTACGCCTCAAAACGAAAAATTCCAGTTTGATTTTTCAAATTATTCGATAAATCAGGGAATTTCGGATCAGCGTTTTATTTATGATCCTCCAACTTCTGCTAATAATTACAACAATTTTCTGTTTACCGAGCAGTAATTTGTAAAATTTTAATTTATCGCATTTTTTTCCAGGTTGCTTTCGAAAATGTATTTTTAAAGGCAGCCTTAAGATTTTTAAAAGTATATTTTTCAGGGAAGAACAAAATGGAAAGTTATGGCACAATTCTAAAAAACAAAAGGGAAGAAAAAGGACTGGAACTTGAAACGATTTCCAGAGAAACTTCAATTACTTCTACTTATTTAAAGGCTCTTGAAGAAGAAAATGCCGTAGTTTTTCCTGGCGAACCATATCTTGTCGGTTTTTTGAAAATTTATGCTGAATACCTTGGACTTGATTCTCAAAAACTTCTCCAGCTTTATCATGCAAAAACTTTGCAGGAATCTCCGATTCCAGATGGGTTGATTGTCCGCAGGCGACCGAAAGTTTTAATTACTGTGATCATAATAATTTCGGTTCTTGTTTTTGCGACAGGAGTTACTTTTGCGGTTCTTTTTATGAAAAAGAAAGCCGATGAGCACGCATTGCTCGCTGCTTTGCAGAACGATTTTCAGTCAAAAAAATACGAACTTACGGAAAAGCCTCTTGCAACAAGAATTTACAAAGGTGACCAGTTGATTTTGGGGACCCGCAGCGGTGATGTTGTTGTGACTGTTGCAAACACTGTCGGAGATTTGAGCTTGGAAACTCCTGCTGGAATTCAGCATATTGAACTTTCAGAAGAGCTCGAAGTTGATGTTGACGGCGACTCAAAGCCAGAACTGATTGTCTATGTTTCAGACGTTTCTACTGGAACTAATGACCGTGGCGCTGAAGTTAGAATTCTCCTAAAAAATGCTTCGAACGCTGCTGCAGGAGAAACAAAAACTTCCGAAATTCCAAGCGTTGAAGAGCTTCCGCAAAATCAAAAACGCACTGTTATTCTCGAAGATACAAGAGCTTATCCGTTCACGATCCGCGCAGACTTCCGTGCAGGCTGTCTGTTCCGTTATCGTCTGGACAGAAAAGATGCTGTTGAAGATTATCTTGCAAACGGCGACACTGTAAATATGACTGCAAGCAACGGCGTACGCCTGTGGATTTCTAACGGAAATACTGTAAAACTTCAGATAATTGCTGCTACAAAAACTTACGACCTTGGAGTAACAAAGGCTGGAGAAGTTATTGTTCAGGATATTCGCTGGATAAAAGATACAGATGGAAAATTCAAGCTGGTAATAAATGAACTCGATTAAATTTTTTATTGATCAGCACGGTTGTGCAAAAAATCAGGTAGATGGAGAAATCTTAATTTCGCATTTGACAGAAACTCAAGAGTGGGAACAAACTTTTGAGCCTTCTGAGGCGGATTTAATAATCATCAATTCGTGCGGATTTATTGAATCTGCAAAAACCGAATGTCTGAATGCGGTTTTGAATGCAAGAAATAACTATCCGAACGCAAAAATTCTTTTGGCAGGTTGTCTTGCCGAGCGCTACGCAGAAGACTTAAAAGAAAATTTGCCGGAAGCCGATGGTTTTTTTGGAAACGGCGATCTTTCAAAAATCGTAATTACTGCTAAAGAGGTTATGCAGAATAAGCGTCCAGTTCACAAATTCGCTCAAAAAGGAGTTTGCGGTGCAAATCGAAACCTTCTTCTTTCTTTTGCTGGAACCGCCTTTGTAAAAATCACTGAAGGCTGCAACAACCGCTGTTCTTTTTGCGCAATTCCAATCATTCGCGGAGAATTGCGTTCACGTCCTGCCTCAGAAATTATCGAGGAAATTAAAAGTCTCCTCGAAAAAGGCGTTTACGAAATCAACTTGATCGGACAGGATCTGGCAGCTTACGGAACAGGTGGTTCTGACAACGTTTTTGGAACAGGCCGCACTTATCTTCCTCTTGGAACTCCTGGAAGCGATGCTGAACTTGCTTGCGAAAAAAAAGGCGAATCGGGACTTTGCTCTTTGCTCAAAGAAATTTCAAAAATCGAAGGAACTTTCCGTCTTCGTCTGCTTTATATTCATCCAGATCATTTTAATCCGGACATTTTGCCTGTTATAAAATCTGATGAACGGTTTTTGCCTTATTTTGATATTCCTTTTCAGAGCGGAGATGACGAAATCATTCTCAAAATGCACAGAACTGGAAATCACAAAAAATATGTGCAAACAATCGAAAAAATCAGGAGTTTTTTTCCAGATGCGGCAATCCGGACGACTTTTTTGGCAGGTTTTCCAGGCGAAACAGATGTTCAGGCAGAAAATACCCTTAACTTCTTAAAAGAAATTTCTACAGATTGGTCAGGCTGTTTTCCGTATTCAAGGGAAGATGATACTCCAGCCTACAGTTTAAAAAAGCAGGTTCCTGCAAAAAAAACAAATGCGCGTGCCGAAAAACTGGTTGCGCTTCAGGAAGAAATTACAACACAGCGCTTAAAGGAGCGTTGTGGCAAAGATTACGATGTTTTGATTGAAGAAGTTCTCGCTCAAAACGAAGATTCTCCTGAAGAAGGAATTGCAATTGGAAGGGCATGGTTTCAGGCACCAGAAGTTGACGGTTCGGTTGTTGTCAATTATGACCGTTCAAATCCAGAAGAGCAAAAAGCTGTTCTTTCCGGAAGACTTGTGCGCGTTCATATAAACAGCGCCGGCACTGTTGATTTAAACGGCGACTTTGTTTGCGACAGTCCGCTCAACGAAAAAATCAAAAAGAGCAAGTTGAAATTTGCGCAGGAAATAAACGGTTAAAACTGCAAAGGTGGCAAAATGGATGAGTTTTTAAGCGTCTTGAATCCAGAACAAAGGGCGGCCGTTGAACATGAAGGTTCTCCACTCTTAATTCTGGCAGGAGCTGGTTCAGGAAAGACACGCGTAATTACTACAAAAATTGCTTATCTCATTTCTGAACGAAACGTTGATCCGTATCAGATTCTTGCAGTCACCTTTACAAAAAAAGCGGCAAACGAAATGCAGCAAAGGGCTGTTGCCCTCGACAGCCGGGCGCGTTATTCGCAAATCAGGACATTTCACTCTTTTGGCGCCTGGTTTCTCCGTCTTTTTGCAGCGCAGGCTGGAGTTGACCCGAATTTTACGGTCTACGATGACGACGACATGGTAACTCTTCTTTCCCGGGCAAATCCAAATCTTGCCCGAAAGCAGGCAAATCATTACGCGCATTTAATCAGTCTTTGCAAAGATTACGCTTTAACTCCGGACGATTCGGTCGAAATTGCCGAACTTATGGAAGAACTCGGCGAAGAAATCGACAGCGAAGATGATTTTGCGCAAATTTATTCAAACTATACAACCCGTCTGCGCGAAACCGGCAACGTTGATTTTGGAGATTTAATTCTCCTTCCAATGCTTGTTCTCGAAAAAAACGAAGCTGTCCGCACAAAAATCCAAAATCGTTTTCGGGTAATAATGGTTGACGAATATCAGGACTCAAACGTGGCGCAGTTTCGGCTTTTACAGGTGCTTGCCGGAAAACAGACCTATGTTTGTGTTGTCGGTGATGATGATCAGTCGATTTACCGTTTCCGTGGAGCTGAAGTAAAAAATATTCTTCAATTCAAAAATTATTTTCCGAAAACTCAGATAATCCGTCTGGAAAGCAATTACCGCTCAAAATCAGAAATTTTGATGGTTGCAAACGACGTTATAAAAAATAATTCGGCTCGTCTTGGAAAAGAACTTCGTGCCGAACGCGGAGAAGGAAAAAAGCCCGTACTGATTTTTTTGCCCGACCAAAACGAGGAATGTCAGTTTTGCGGAGATTTAATCGAGCAGACACACAAAACAGGAATTCCGTACAGCGACTGGGCAATTCTTTACCGCACAAATGCTCAGTCAATGGGATTTGAATCAGAATTTTTGCGGAGAAAAATTCCATACCGAGTTGTCGGCTCACTAAAATTCTACGAACGCGAAGAAATAAAAGATATTCTCGCTTATCTTGCCTTGCTTGCAAATCCAAAGGACGAAATCGCATTCAGAAGAATTATAAATAAACCTGCGCGAGGAATCGGAGCAACGTCGCAGGATAAACTTGTAGAAGCCTGCCGTCAAGAGATTTATAACTCGGTCATGGCAGAAGAAGACCGCCAGAGAGAAGAGACTTCACAGGAACAGATTCAGAGTGTAAACTATGTGGAAATTTGCCGCAAAAACGGCACATCTTTTTCAAAAAAAGCAAGGGAAGGAATTGCTTCTTTTGTCGAGGCGATGGACGCTTTTTACGAAAAAATAAAAGAAAATATTAAGCAAAAAGACGAAAACGAGCGGATTCTGGCAGAAAATGCAGAAATTGTAAATCCAGTCGAAAAACTTTCGGTTTTAATAGATTTTATTGCAGAAAAATCAGGCTTAAAGACGTATTATTCAGAAAAAGACGAAATTGCCGGAACTCAGCGCGATGCGAATATTCAGGAACTTTCAAATTCGGCAGTTTTTTATGATTCTACGCGAGAAGGACTTTTGGAATTTCTGGATCATATTGAATTGGACAGGACAATAGAAGAATCAGACGGCGAAGAAGAGGCAGACAGCGTAACCTTAATCACGCTTCACAACACAAAAGGTCTGGAATTTAGCCGCGTTGTAATTACTGGAATGGAATATGGAATTTTTCCGAGGCAGGACAAATACGGAAATGAACTTGAAGAAGAGCGCAGGCTTTGCTATGTTGGCATTACCCGTGCAAAGGACGAACTTTATATGACGGCCTGTTCCAGACGGGTTATGTACGGTCGCACCGAATACATGGCTCCAAGTCCGTTTTTGCAGGAAATAAACCCTGACAATATAAAAATTCTGGGACATCTTCCGTTCGGATTTAAAAAAACTTCGTCACAAAATGCTTCTTTTTCGCACAACGGCGATTTTGGAAATTTGGGCTTAAGCCATCCTGACACAGAAACCGACCCGATAAAATTAAAATATCACCGCGGAGCAAAAATCTATACCGACGATTATGGTTATGGAATTATAACTTCGGCATTTACGACAACCGAAGGCGAATACTCAGTTACCGTCAATTTTGAAAACGGCGGAATAAAGAGATTCTTGCCAAAATATCAATACAAAAATCTAGAAATTATAAAAGACTAAACAAGTGACAAAAAATGCTCCGCAGTTTCTCGCAAAGACGTTGTACAGACAAGGTCTAATCGTCATTGCGGGCAAAAAGCGAAGCATATTACAGTTTTAAGCCTGCTGCTGAACAGACAGGGCTTTTTCTGTCCGTTTTTTAATAAAAATCAAAGTTGCAAACAAAAGCACAAGACCAAAGCAGAGCGAAATTGCAGAGCAGAGGGCAATGTTAAGTTTTGAAGTAAAACCTGCTACGATAAAAGTAAAGAACGAAACAATCGCAACCGTCATGGCATAAGGAATCTGGGTTGCAACGTGGTTTACGTGGTCGCACTGAGCGCCAGCGCTTGCCATAATCGTCGTGTCAGAAATTGGAGAAACGTGGTCGCCACATACAGCGCCGGCCATGCAGGCAGAAATCGAAATAATTCTCAAAGAACCTTCTGGGAAGGCTGCAATACAGATAGGAATCAAAATACCAAAAGTTCCCCAAGAAGTACCAGTTGCAAAAGCAAGGAAACAGGCGATTGCAAAAATAATCGCTGGAAGAAGCATTTGAAGTTTGTCAGCGCTTCCAGAAACAAGGCCTGCAACAAAGTCTTTTGCGCCAAGACTGTCAGTCATAGATTTTAGAGTCCAGGCAAGACAGAGAATTAGAATGGCAGGAACCATAGCCTTAAAACCGTCCGTCAAACACAGCATTGCCGCCTTAAACGAAATAACTTTGCGTCCAAGATACCAGACGAGAGAAATGATAAGTCCAAACAAAGAACCGATTACAAGGCCTACAGAGGCGTCAGAATTTGCAAAGGCATCGACAAAGTTAAGGCGAGTGTCTCCTTCACTAAAAAATCCGCCGGAATAAATCATGCCGATAACGCAGAAAACAATAAGAATAGCGATTGGAACAACCAGATCAGCAACAGTTCCCTTCTTTTTATTGCCAGTAGATGATGATTCTTCAGATACCGAAATGTCTTCGTTGTCTTTTTTCATAAATTCTTTTGCTTTTTCATACTTAGACATTTCGCCGTATTCAAAACGCATAAAAACGAGGGAAAAAAGCATTACGATTGTAAAAAGAGCATAAAAGTTAAAAGGAATTGCCTTACAGAAAAGAGTAAGACCGTTTTCGCCTTCAGTTACAAAGCCGGAAACCGCAGCCGCCCAGGAAGAAATCGGCGCAATAATACAAATAGGAGCCGCAGTAGAGTCGATAAGGTAAGAAAGTTTTTCTTTGCTTACACCGTATTTGTCAGTTACAGGCTTCATAACAGAACCAACAGTCAGACAGTTAAAATAGTCATCGATAAAAATCAAAATTCCGAGACAGATAGTAGCAACCTGAGCGCCAAGTTTTGTTTTAATGTGTTTTTTTGCCCAATTGCCAAAAGCTGCAGAACCGCCAGCCTTGTTCATAAGGGCAACCATAGTTCCGAGAATTACAAGAAAAGTGATAATTCCGACATTGTAACTGTCAGAAATACACGAAATCAAACCGTAAGTGACAGAATCGTCGCCTTCACCAACAGTATGATTTAAAAGATGCGAAATAAATCCCGCAAAACCCGAGCCAACGCTCACAGAATAAAAAACCGCGCCGATTACAATACCAATAAAAAGCGAAGAATAAACTTCTTTAGTAATCAATGCTAGCGCAATAGCAACAACCGGTGGTACAAGCGACCAAAAAGTTCCAATCATATTCATTTTAAGCAAAATCTCCTAAATTACTTTTTAATAGCAGAAAAATCAGTGTTGAGCGGATCTTTAACGCCTTCTTTTTCCAATTTTTTCAGAACTTCGATAGCGTAGTCGAGTTCGTCGAGCGAATTTGCAGAAACATAGGTTTTAACCTGTTCCAAAGCCTTGATAGCTTTTTCGTTATTCATAAATCCTCCAAAAAAAAAGCGTAAACAATCTCCCGAAAAAACACATCTTAAAAAGTATGTATTTGTGACAAAAATATTCTATCAGTAAAAAAAACGTAAATAAATATTCAACTGCACAAAAATGAAAATTTTTTAGTAATTTGGGGCCATTTTTTCGTTTTTGCAAAACGAAAAAACCGGGCTTTCCAGGGTTCCGCGCTAGATGCGCTACATTTGCGGTTGTAGCCAACCGCAAACGGCTCCGCCGCCCTTCCAATCCCTTGTCCGGGAGGACAAGGGCGTTCGCATTAGCGAACAGTAAAAAGAACGAGTTTTGCGCAAGCAAAAGTCGCAGCGTGCATGCACGCAAAAATCCCTTGTCCGGAAGGACAAGGGCGTTCGCATTAGCGAACAGTAAAAAAGAACGAGTTTTGCGCAAGCAAAAGTCGCAGCGTGCATGCACGCAAAAATC
>NZ_DAVZIU010000007.1:66478-86440 GCF_052273165.1 Treponema berlinense
AAAAAGAACGAGTTTTGCGCAAGCAAAAGTCGCAGCGTGCATGCACGCAAAAATCCCTTGTCCGGGAGGACAAGGGCGTTCGCAATAGCGAACAGTAAAAAGAACGAGTTTTGCGCAAGCAAAAGTCGCAGCGTGCGTGCACGCAAAAATCCCTTGTCCGGGAGGACAAGGGCGTTCGCAATAGCGAACAGTAAAAAGAACGAGTTTTGCGCAAGCAAAAGTCGCAGCGTGCGTGCACGCAAAAATCCCTTGTCCGGGAGGACAAGGGCGTTCGCATTAGCGAACAGTAAAAAGAACGAGTTTTGCGCAAGCAAAAGTCGCAGCGTGCATGCACGCAAAAATCCCTTGTCCGGGAGGACAAGGGCGTTCGCAATAGCGAACAGTAAAAAGAACGAGTTTTGCGCAAGCAAAAGTCGCAGCGTGCGTGCACGCAAAAATCCCTTGTCCGGGAGGACAAGGGCGTTCGCATTAGCGAACAGTAAAAAGAACGAGTTTTGCGCACGTAAATAGACATTTTAGAGCTTTTCGGAAAAAACAATTCAAAAATTTACAACAAAATTTTAAAAACTTTAAAAATGTCTGAAAAGTTCAAATAGCCGTTTGTTTTAGATTTTTCTTTTATACGATTATGTAATAACAGATATTTTTATAACAGAAAAAAATATCTGCAAAAGCAGGAGGAATTTAAAAATGAAAAAAAGTTTTTTTAAGACTGCAATTTTTGCAATGGCCACTGCGGCATTGATTTTTGCAGGCTGTAATTCGGATTCGGGGGGGGGCGACGATTATCCGGAAATTACAAAGGTCACAATTTCTGGAATCCCGGAAAACGCTGTTTCAGAGCCAGTTGAACTTACAGCAGGTGTAGATGGCAATAATCTCGAAGGAGCTGGAATTGAATACAGCTGGGAAGTTGCAGAAGGAAGCGATTATGCTTCTTTTGGAAAAAATTCAGATGCAAAAACTTCAAAACTTGTTCCAAATTGTGCCACAGAAGAAAAAGAAGTAAAAATTAAAGTTACCGCAACTTTAAAAGGCACAGAAAATGGAAAGTCTTCAGACGTATACACAGTAAAAATCGCGAAAAAAACAGAATCAGGCACAGAAGGCGGCACTACAGGTGGTAGTGCAGGAAGCGGCTCAGGCTCAGAAGACGGTTCTACAGGTGGAAGTTCTGAGAGCGGCTCAGGCACTGGAAGCACAGAAGGCGGCACTACAGGTGGTAGTGCAGGAAGCGGCTCAGGCTCAGAAAACGGTTCTACAGGTGGAAACACTGAGAGCGGCTCACCAACAGAAACAGGAAGTGTTTCAGCTGTGGTAAACGCTGACGGTTCTATTAGCTGCGGAAAATGCGGAAAAATTTATTATTTTACAGAACAGGTTAAAAACTGTGAACATTACAAGTGCGCAATTTGCGGCTCTGTTTATCATTCACAGGCAGAAGTTGATTCTTGTACTTCGCACGTTACCGTAATTTTTAAAGACAGCGACGAAAACGGAAACGAAAGTGTTACAATGGTAATCAAGTCGGGAAGTACTGTTGTTCCTCCAAGTTGGGAAAAAGAAAATTTTGCACTTACCTGGATTGATGAAAATGGAAATAAAGCTGATTTTGACGATTCAATTTCTCTTTCAGAAGGCGAAACTGAAAAAACAGTAACCTTTACGGCAAACTGGGGAACAACTTATACAGTAACATTTAAGGACGAAAGTGGAACAAATGCCGACGTAACAGTTGAAGTAATTTCGGGAGAAGTTGTTGGAAGTGTTCCTGAATGGACAAGAGAGCACTTTACATTTGCAGGCTGGACTTCAAGTGTTGCAGGTTTGACAACAGATTCTGTAATTACAGGCGACGTAACGTTTACGGCAAACTGGACAGAAGATGCAAAATATACTGTAAAATTTGTAGATTCTGACGGCACAAATGCTGAAGATACACAGACCGTTTACAATGGTGAAAAAGCAAATGTTCCAACTTGGACAAAAGAAAACTACAGCCTTTCTTGGGCAAGCAGTGTTGAAGGATTGACAACAGATTCTGCAATTACAAGCGATGTGACATTTACAGCAAACTGGACAGAATTGCCAAAATGCACAAACTGCGGAACTCATTATGCAACAGAAGACGCTGCAAATAACTGTGGAAAACAGGAAGGTTGTTCAAAATATGGAGCTTTGACAACAATCACATTTAGTGGAACGAAGGCAGTTTCGGCTTTATCTGATAATGACGCAATTGCCGTGTCAATTACAGGAAGTATAAAGAAGGATGTAACTATTGATTATAATGGTGTTACTTATAACCCTGTTGTAAAAATGGAATCTTCAACTGTAATTACAATTTCTGGTGCGGCAGGAAAAACAATAAAAGTTGTTTGTGATGCAGCAAAAGCAATAAAGTATAACGGTACGAAAGTGATTGCGGTTAGTGACGGAGGTGCTTTTGTTGCAACATTCCAAGCTCCTGCTGGAGACAGCTTTACAATCAATAAAGGCGACACTTTGAATATTGGTGTAATTTTTATCGAATAAAAAATACAAAAACGGAAAACGTTGTTTTGACGCAGACTGTTTAAGGACAATTTCGGGCAGTGTAAAATAAGAATGCGTTAGGGGGTGTAGGGGCGCGCAGCGTTGCGTAGCAATGCAACCCCGAAACACCCGACCGGCGCTTGCGCCGGGAACGCCCGATTTATAAAAAAAGATATTGATGGAGAATTAAATGAAAAGATTTTCAAAAATCTTAAATAAAATTGCTTCGCTTGCTATGACGGCGATGATTGCTTTTTGTGCGTCAGGATGCTCTGCTCTTGGAGCTGATGAGCCTTCTAGCGCTGGCGATGGATGTGGAAGTGTTTCTATAAGTTTTAGCCATGGCCGTGCAGTAAGCTACGTTTCTTATTCAGACATTAAACTTTTCTACAAGGCTTCTGGCGCAAGCGGATTTACTAAGGCTGCAAGCTGGGCTAGCGAGAGTGAATTGAGCGCGGTGAGTGTGCCTGTCGGAACTTACACTTTCAAACTGACAGCTACTGTTGCAATGAGCGACTCTGAACTTGGCCATAGAGAGTCTGTTGCAATGTCAGGCGAAGCTGATGCAACTGTTGAAAACGGAAAAACAAAGGAAATTTCTTTTACGTTGAGAAGAACGAATTCAAGTAGCGGTGACGACAATTTTGATGTTGATAATGAGGCAGACGTTGCAAATAAAACTGTAAAAATTGTAAAGAGCGAAGGCTGGCTAAACTCTGCTTATGTTGTATTCAATCAAATCAGCGGAGCGACTTACACTGTGAAAGTTGATGGAACGAAAATCGATAACGAACTTATCCGTTTTTATGATACTTACAATTATTATGAAAAGAGCGAGGGGGCAAATCTTGCGGTCTCTTATGAAAAGAAAACCTTGAGCAATGTTGTGCGTGCTGACGCTCTTGGACTTACTGCTGGAAGGCACACAATTTCTGTAAGTGTTGACGGTGGAAAAACTGAGTCAACTGCTGTTATGACAGTTCTTGATAATGACCGTTCTGGATTTGCGTTTACGGATGGAGCTGTTCCTGGAGCATACAATCTTGATGGAACATTGAAAGATGGCGCAATTGTAATTTATCTTACTGAGGAAAACAAAAAGACTGTTACAGCAACAATCGGCGGAAAGGAATATACAGGAATTGCTGATATTACTCAGGCAATAAAGACTAAAAATACTGGAAAAACTCCTGTTGATATCCGCATTATTGGAAAACTCACGCTTGATGGCCTTTCTTGTTCTGATATGTCTAGCGCATATGCTCTTGGCGTAAAAGAAGCTAATTATGTGACGATTGAAGGTGTCGGAGATGATGCGACTATGGTGGCTGGAGTTGCAGCGTTTGCTTCAGACTTTATTGAAATCAAAAATCTTGGCCTTATGAAATGGGGAGGCGGACACGACGGCGACGGTGTTTCTCTTAAGAAAAGCACTTATGTTTGGGTTCATAATAATGACTTTTTCTATGGAGATGCAGGAAGTGATGCTGACCAGGTTAAAGGCGACGGTTCAATGGACTTGAAAGACAATTCTCAGTACGTAACAATTTCCTATAACCACTTCTGGGACAGTGGAAAAATGTCTCTCTGTGGAATGAAATCTGAAAGCGGTCCAAACTATATTACTTATCATCATAACTGGTTTGACCATTCAGATTCACGCCATCCGAGAATTAGAACAATGTCTGTTCATATTTACAACAATTACTTTGACGGAAATTCAAAATATGGTGTTGGCGTAACTTCAGGTGGAAATGCTTTTGTTGAAGGAAATTTCTTCCGTAATGCGCATGATCCGATGATGATTTCTAAGCAGGGAACGGACGCTCGTGGTACTGGAACTTTCTCTGGCGAAGAAGGTGGCGGAATCAAATCTTATAATAACAAATTTGAACAGAACAATACAAACGGTGTTTCTTTCCAGTTCATAACAAACAAGTTTGATTATACAAACAATAAGGAGCTTGGCGAATACAGAGAATGGACTGAAACTGTCGGAACAAAAAACTCTGACGGAACTTGGACTATTTATGATTCTGTTGTTACGGATTCTACCGATACAATTTCTTCAAATTCTCTGATTGCAATAGAAGATGCAACAAAGAAAGGCGCTTACTATCAAGGTTCAAAAGGAAAGACTATGTTCTATCTTGATGTTCCTGCAAACACGGCAAAAGTTATCTTAAAGGCTAAAACAGGATCTTCAACATCAGGAGCTACAACGACTGTAAGCGTTAACGGTACAAAGAGTGAAGCGATTGCAAACACAGCTTACGCAGATGTTGAAATTGCTGTTTCTGTGACAAAGGACAGCACAATTGCTGTTATGAATTCTGGTTCTAATTCGCTTAATATCTCTGAAATTAAGGTTATCGCTGCAACTGGTTGGGAGACAACTCTTTCAAGCGGAGCTAATATGTCCGACATTGATGCTTACGAGGTTGACGAACGCAGTGAGACTGTTCCCGCAACTGTTCTCTCAAAGTCTGGAAACCATGCTTATTCAAATTTTGATACAACTTTAGGTGATATAGGTCTTGGTCTTACAAATCTGCCGACATCTCCTGATGATGCAAAGGCTTCCGTTCTTAAATTTGCTGGTCGGCACAATCCTGATTTTGCTTGGAATTTTGATAATTCAACTGATGATGCAAGTTACGCTGTAAATGAAGAATTGAATTCTGCTTTACTTGCTCATAAGACAGGACTTACAAAAATCGGACAGTAACCTGTAAAAAAATTGATGTAAAAAAGGCTCCGTCGGGCGTTTGTCTGGCGGAGTTTTTTTATCTGTGTTTTTGAAATCTTTGATTTTTTTATATTGGCCTAAAAAATCCTGATTATTTCTTTTACTTCCATATTTTTGCGTTTTTTTGTAAAATACAGTTTATGAAAACCGTAGACGAAACAACTCTTTCTAATTTACTTCAGCTCAGCCGGCTTTCTCCAGAAAGTACAGATATGGCTACTCTGAAAAAACAGGTTGACGAAATTGTCGGATATTTTGATATTCTTTCCAAATATGACGACTCAGAAAATCCTTACGACGCTTATCCTTCGACAGAAGCTGAACAACTCCGCGAGGACAAAGTTGTTCAGGGACTTGAAATTCCAGACATCAAGCAGACAACAGACAAATTTATGGACGGATACTATCAGGTTCCTAAAGTTTTGGGCGAAGGCGCTTAAAATAAAATCTGCATAAGGTGAAAATATGTTTTATACAATAGAAGAAACTGTAGAGGCGTTAAAATCTGGAAAAACAACTTCCGAAGATTTAGTTCGCTCTTCAATTGATACTTTTGAAAAAGATAAAAATTCAGAAAAACCGCTCAATGCTTTTCTCGAAGTTTATTCTGATGTTCTTGAAAAGGCAAAACTTGCAGACGAAGAAATTGCTTCTGCAAAAAAAAGTGGCACAGTCGAAAAACTGTTTGAGCAAAAGCCTCTTTTAGGTGTGCCGTTTGCCGTTAAAGACAATATTTCTGTAAAAGGCAAGAGCCTTACCTGTTCTTCAAAAATTCTTGAAGGTTACCGCGCTCCTTACAACGCAACTGTAGTTGCCCGCCTTTTAAACGCTGGCGCAATTCCTTTTGGTCGTTGCAATCAGGATGAATTTGCCATGGGCTCTTCGACCGAGTATTCGATTTACGGCCCTACTCGCAATCCGATTAACCGCGATTATGTTTCTGGCGGTTCTTCTGGAGGTTCTACGGCGGCCGTTGCTGCAAACCAGGCTCTTTTTGGTCTTGGTACGGAAACTGGCGGTTCTGTGCGTCTTCCTGCTTCTTACTGCGGAGTTTACGGTTTAAAGCCTACTTACGGAGTTTTGAGCCGCTGGGGCGTTGTTGCTTACGGTTCTTCTTTGGATCAGGTTGGAATTATCGGTCACTCTCCAAAAGACATTGCTCTTCCTCTTTCTTTAATGTCTGGTGTTGATTTTTACGATGATACTTCTGCCGATTTGCCGAATTGCGACAAACTTAAAAATCTTGAAGCAATAGACGTTTCTAAGCTTCAAATTGCAGTTCCTAAACAGTTTGAAGAAGCCAAGGGAATGGATGCCGACGTTGCAAAAGTTTTTGCCGATGTAAAAGAATGGTTTGTTTCCAAAGGCGCAAAAATCGAAATTGTTGACCTTCCAGTTTTGGACGCTTCAATTGCTTCTTACTATGTAATTGCGCTTTCAGAAGCCGCTTCAAATTTGAGCCGTTTTGATGGAATTCGTTACGGAAATCGCATTGACAACGAAAAAGGTTACGATCAGCTTTATATCGACACTCGTTCAAACGGTTTTGGTCCGGAAGTAAAGCGAAGAATTATAATCGGAAACTATGTTCTTTCTGAGCAGTTTTCTGGAGAAACTTACAAAAAAGGCATGAGCGTTCGTGCGAGAATTCAGCGCGAAGTTGCTTCTCTTTTTGAAAATTACGACTTGATTTTGTGTCCAACCTGTCCGACAGCTTCGTTTAAGCTCGGCTCAAAAGTTGACGACCCTCTTGAAATGTACTTGAGCGATTTGTTTACGACTTTTGTAAACCTTGCGAGAATTCCTTCAATTTCTGTTCCAGCTGGATTTACTTCTAAAGAAAATAAAAATGCTTCTTGCATGCCAGTTGGAATTCAGTTTGCTGGAAAAATGTTTGATGAACTCAAGATTTTGCAGACTGCGCAGGCCTGGGAAGAAGACCATAAGGGTTGCGGAATTCCTGTTCATGAACAGGTTCAAAACTAAAAGTCGGATTTTGCGTTAGGGGGTGTAGTGGCGGCGAAGCCGTTGCGCAATGAAGCAGGGCGAAGTGGAGCAATGGAGCGCGGAAGTGCGAAACCACGAAACACCCGGCCCGAACGCAAGTGAGGGAAACGCCCAAAAAAGTTGGAGAAAATTATGGCAATTGACAAATATGAAATAGTAATCGGCTGCGAGATTCATACACAGCTTTTGACTAAAACCAAGGCTTTTTGTGCCTGCGAAAATAAATATGGCGGTATGCCGAACACTCGTGTCTGCCCGGTTTGTCTTGGACTTCCAGGAGCAATGCCTCGTATTTCTAAAGGTTATGTTGAGCTTGGTGCGGTTGCAGGCCTGGCTTTGAACTGTGATATTTCGCGTTTTACAAAATTTGACCGCAAACACTATTTTTATCCTGACCTTACAAAAGGTTATCAGATTACTCAGTACGATATTCCTCTTTGCATTGACGGACATGTTGATCTTCCTCTTTCGCATTATTCAAAAGAAGAGCAGGAGGGCGGCGAAAAATTCCGTCCGAATAATTTTAAAGGTGAAAACTGCATTGTCGAAAATGAAGGCAAAAAATACCGCCGTGTGCGCATTGAACGCATTCACCTTGAGGAAGATGTTGGTAAGTCGCTCCACTTGCCTGGAAAACATTCTTACATTGATTACAACCGTTCTGGCACTCCTTTGATTGAAATTGTAACTAAACCTGACATGACCTCTCCAGAAGAAGCGGCACTTTTTATGCAGACTGTTCAGGAAATTTTGCGCTATGTAAAAGTTACAAACGGAAACCTCGAAGAAGGAAACATGCGTTGTGACGCAAACATCAACCTGAATGTTTGGGAAGACGGAAAACTTTATCATACTCCGATTTCTGAAATTAAAAACCTTAACTCTTTTAAATCAATTCGCGAAGCCTGTGCTTACGAAGCAAAAAGACAGCTTAAGGAATTTATGGAAGACCGTCAGGAATTTAACCCTGGCTACAAAAATACAATGAACTGGGACGAAGACAAGGGCGTTACTCAAATTATGCGTACGAAAAACTCTTTTGTTGACTATCGTTTTGTTGTTGAACCAGATATTAAGCCGTTCAAGGTAAACGAAGAGTTAATTGAGCGCGCAAAAGACCGTGTAGGCGAACTTCCGGAATCGAAGAGAATTCGTCTTCAAAAACAGTTTGGCCTTTCAGACTTCGATGTTGAAACTTTAACTTCCACCCGCGAGCTTGCGCTTTGGTTTGAAGAAGCGGCGGAAGGCGCAAAAGACGTTAAAAAAGTTGCAAACTGGATTTTGGCAGAACTTCTTGCCGTTTTGAACGAACAGAGAAAGACTATAAGCGAAGTGAACATCAGTCCAAAACATATAACAGAGCTTGTAAATGCGATTGCAGACAAAAAAATCTCCAACGCTCAGGGAAAAACTGTCTTTGCCAAAATGCTCGAAACTTCAAAAATGCCTGACGAAATCATCAAGGCAGAAGGAATGGAAACTGTTTCTGATTCTGGTGCAATTGAAGAAATCGTAAACAAGGTAATTGAAGAAAATCCAAAGGCAGTTGCAGATTTTAAGGCTGGAAAGACAAATGTTGTCGGCTGGCTCACTGGACAGGTTATGAAGGCTTCTAAGGGAAAAGCAAATCCGGGAATGGCTTCTAAGCTTGTGGGCGAAAAACTTGCAAAACTGTAAAAAAAGATAAAATGACAGAAATCAATATTCTTGCAGAGAGCATAAAATCTCGTTTCGGAACTGTAAAAAGGGCGCGCGGAAATTTTTTGTACACAGAAAAGCGTGTTCGTCTTACAGATATGTTTTTGGAAGGCGGCCGGGCTGTTTTGGGCTGGGGAAGCGATTTTTTTAGCGGCTGGACGATTTTTAAGAACATAATAAGCCGCGGTCTTACAGGAAGTTTTGTTACGGATTTTAATGCTGTTTCAAAAAATTCTGGACTTTCAAGATTGAGCCGTGCCGTAAGCGTACTGCTGAACGATGAAAGGATTGCAATTATCTGTAATTCAAAAGAAGATGCTCTTAAAAAAAGCCTTGCCATAAGCAAAGACGGAACTTTTGTTTATCGCCCGTGGAATGTGCAGAATATTGACTGGAAAAATGCCGTCTGTGTTTTGATTGCTCCTCCGCTTGCCTGGGCGCAGAATATTTGGATTGTTGCCGTAAAAAGCGAATTTGTTGAAAACTCACAGACCGGTTTTGGTTCTGCCTTTATTCCTGCGGCTTTAGAAGCTGCGGTAACACGTTCTTTTTATGATTTAATAAAAGCGCTTCAGGTTCGAGAAGAAAAAGATTGGTTTAAATACGACAAAGTTTTGACAAAATACTGGACAAGACAGGGACCTTGGCTCTTTCCGAAAATTCCGCCGGAAAAATACGAAAATTTTGTTCAGCATTGTCTGGACTGTGAGCTTGTCGTAAGTCCGTTTTTTTCTGTGCCGAGCATTGTGCCTTTTGGAGCAGATTCTGGAGTTTTTAAAAAGCTGGAAAAATCACCTTTTGACTTTTAAAAATTTTAAATTTGGAAGGTAAGAAAAATGCTTGAAAGCGAAGTGGTTTTTTACATTGTAAAACTTATTTTTGGCGGAATTACTGCTTTTCTGGCAATTTTTCTTTTGAGCCGGACTCGTGATTCTGCTTGGATTTTTATGATTTGCGGAGCAATTTTTAGTTACGCAGGTCTTGTTTTTGAGCTTTTATTAAAAGTTGGAATTGTAAGCGATTTTTCTTTAAAAATTTTCAATCTTCCGTTTATGTCGCTTTTTTTTACGGTTGTTCCGTCAATTTTCTTTATAATTTCTTTTATTCTAAAAATAATCTGCACAAAAAAACAGGAAAATTAAAATGACAGTACTTCAATTCTGGAACGAATATTTGGCAAAGACCGGTCAAAAACCACAGGAAGCGATCTATAATGGCGAACTTTGTTTTGAAGATTCGGGGTGGACAGGACAGTCGCAGTTAAATCTCGTGCTTGGCGAAAAAAAAACTGCAATCTTTACACCTTTTCCTTCTTTTGAAATAAATCGCGAAAAACTTCCTGTTGCTGGCGAAGTTTACGTTGTGGAAGATACTCAGGAAAATCCTTGCGCTGTAATCCGCGTAAAAGACGTAAAAATAATTCCATTCAGCCAAATCAGCTGGGAACTTGCTCAGCAGGACGGCGAGGACGAAACTCTTGAAGCCTGGCAGGAAAAAGAGCGGGACTTTTTTGAAGAAGAAGCCGACCTTTGCGGTTTTGATTTTGACGAAGAAATGCCTGTTGTCTGCGAAATTTTCGAATTAGTCTACAAAAAAAATTAAAACTTTTAAAATCCAAAGTTTAAAATCGAATTTTTGTGTGCTATAATTTTATATTGAAAAACATTTTTTAAATGTTTGGAGGAATTAAATTATGGCAAAAAAAAGTTTTTCGGTTGAGAAGTTGATTATTCAGTTTTCGCTTGGTCTTTTGCTGGCTGTCGGCGGTATTTGGGGCTTGCAGGGCGGTGGCGATTTTGGAATTAACTCTCTAAAGAGCGTGTTTAGCGGCAGTGCAGAAAACATTGCGGTAATTGTATTTTCAATAATCGAACTTCTTGCAGGGATTTATCTTGTTCTTGAACTTTTTATCGGTAGCCTCGGAAAGTTTAAAAGCATTCTGATGCTCATTATTATGATCGTCTGGATTGTTGCAATTGTCTTGAGTGATTTTATCGACGGAAATTTCCACAACTTTATGAAATGGCTCTGGAATTTTGCAGGACATCTTGTAGTTTTAGGCTCGATTCTTTTCTGCAAGAACTAATTTTTGGGCGCCACCCGCTTTTGCGGGTCGGAGTACTGCGGGCTTCGGTGCCCTCGGTGCTTTGCACCGGCTGCGCCGCCCTCCGTGTTCCTGGCGCTTTTTTTATGACTCCAACGCGAGTCGAACGCGCGACCTTCCGCTTAGGAGGCGGATGCTCTATCCAGCTGAGCTACAGAGTCGAATAAGACAATTCTAACAAAAAACAAAGATTTTTTCAAATGCCACGCGCTTTTTCTAAAAAGTATAATAAAGACCTCGTTCTGCAAAACCCGCAAAACCGTCATCTTGAGGTAAAAATTCCCTGTGGTTTTCGCCGTAGTGGCAGAGAATCATTTTTTTGCGCATTTCTTCTGGAAGCGTTAAAAGTTCATCGTAAGAAGAATGAACAGGACTTTCAGACAAAATGCATTCATGAAAAATACATTCTGGTTTATAAGTCTGTTCAATCCAGTCCAGCATTGGACGGTCAAATTTTGTATCTCCGCTAAAGAAAATTCTGTCATCTATTAAAACTCCGACAGAATAAAAAATTTTGTTCCAGTCTGCATTTGGGCAAAGAATATGCCTTGTTCTTACGAGCTTTAAGTTTATTGAACCTGCATTTGCCTCGTAAACTGGGCGCGGAGTGTTTTTTAGTTCAACTGGACAGATTTGCTTAAAATAATCGTCAAAAGTAAAAAAATTGTCTATTCCTTTTTCCTCGCCGTAAGAGCAGGCCCCGGCCAGGCTTTTTTCCCAAAGAGTTTTTTTGTAAAAATCAGGAATAATAAGAGAAGGTTTTTGTCTTGTCACATAAAAATTTGTGTAGGCAACTTCTTCAAGGCCTCCAATGTGGTCAGAATGTGAGTGCGTCGGTAAAATCGTGCGGATTTTTGTGAGCGGAGTGTTGTACGTTTTTAAGGCGTAAGAAAATAAAGTTCCGCAGTCAATCAAAACATGATCCTGTCCCTTTATTACAAGCAGGTTGTTCTGAAAATCGACTTTGTTAAAGGCGCTTCCAGTTCCAATGAAAAAAATCTGAAGTTTTCCATTGTTTGTGAGGTTTATTCTGTCTTTAAATGTTTCGATTTCCATAGAACTTCCGTAGAATTTTTTCTTAAAATCAGTACAGATTATAACACAATATAATTATATTACAAAACTTCTGGAAGCAAATAAACGTCTTTTACGCCGTCAACAAGAATTGCGCCCATTCCAAGTTTTAACGGCAGGTCAAGGTCAATATCGTAACGATCTCCAATGCTTATGCATTCTTCAAATTTTATTTTTGTGTTAAGTGCTGTTTCTGCGGTTTTTGCAGCAAGCTCAAAAATCTCTCTGGCAGGTTTTGATTTTAGAGTTGTGTCAAGACCGATGATTTCTGGAATAAGCTCGGAAATTCCCAGGGCTTCGAGGGTTTTTCTTGCCGTTAGAACAGGATTGTTTGTTACGCAGATAAGATAAAATTTTTCTTTTAAGTCGGAAAGAGTTTTAAAAAGCCTTGCGTCTGGTTTTAAAAATTCAGCAGGATTTATAAGTTTTTTTCTCCACAAAATGCTTTCTTCAATCGAAATTCCAAAATTAGTAAGAAGGTTTCCGAGACTGATTTTTTGCCCGGAATGCGTTTGCGCCCAATTTTTTCTAAAATCAGAAAAAAGCCTGCGCGCTTCGTCAGCAGGAATTTTTTGTATTTTGGCAAAATGCCGGATTTGACCGTCAATCTGCTCATTTGCGTACTCAGAATTTGTATAGAGCGTAGAATCTATATCAAAAATCAGGACGCGGACTTTTTCTGGAATAAAACAAATCTTCATTAAAATGTAGTGCCTGTTTGCGTTTACGCGTGGTCAGCAGGCATTGCTGGAGTATAAACGTGCGATTTTTTTACAAGAACAAATGCCGCTTCTTCAATCGAGTCGTAATAACCGAGCGAAATTCTTGCAAGAATGTTGTCGCCTGCAAGTTCCGCATCCACGCACTCAGTCACAACAAACGGAACACAGAGAGTGTCGCATTTTATCTGAGTCCATTTTTCGTTCAGAGCCTGGCCACCGGTTACGGTAATGCTTCTTGGTTGTGGAAGACCTGCTTCTTCCGAGGCTTTTTTTAGAATGTTGAGGGCCGCCCAAAGCTGGTGTGTTACATCGTGAATAATCGCAAGTCCTTCTTTTTTTTGTTCGTCCGTCAAAATCTGCGGATTTTCAAAAGTCGGAGTGTCTGCAAGCTGCGCAACGAGTTTTTTGTGCGTAATTTTTGTTTTTAATTCGTCTTCAACCTTTTGTTTAAAAATTGCAAACCTGCTTCCTGTATCTGGAATAATTACCGCCGCATTCCACATTCCTGGAATAATCGACGGCATTGTGCGGATATTTGGTGAATTGAGCGGAATAGGAGTGCAGAGATTCAGTCCCTCGCTTGAACCTGAACGGTCGCATAGCATGCCAGTGTCGAGAGTGTCTGTTCCAATCAGCGCAACAACAAAATCAGGCGCACCGCAAAAAACCAATGTTCCCTCAAGAAGACCTGTTTCTTCAGCTGCCTGCTTAGTAATTTTTCCGGCGAGAGTTCCAGGTTTTACAAATGGAGGCAGTTTTTTTATTTCGTCGTCAGAAAAACCTTCTGCCTTGAGCTGTTCTTCTGTCCAGTAAATTTCTCTAAAACGTTCTTCAGGAAGAATTGTTACGGCGTTTCCTGTCAGACAGTAAATCAGGTATTCTGGAGTTCCAAAAATCTTGTCTGATTCGTACCAGTGGTGAGTGTGGAGTTTTCTAAAGGCATCTAGCCTCGGAATCCACATTGATTTTTTGTCAGAAACGGAAGTTGGCGCATTTTTAGACCAGAGAAGTGTCAGTCCGTTGTTGCTTACAACCGTCGGTCCGTTTCCAGAAATACAGATTGCTTCGATTCCTGTGTCCGGCGATTTTTGCTTTAATTCTTCGACAGCCTGTTTTAACGCCCCGACCCATTCCCGTGCAATTTTCGATTCGTCTTTTTCCGTAAAATTCGCGCGTGCATAGGCAATGCTTTTTGGCGAATCCGGCATAAGAGCCGCTTTTAACGAAGAAGTTCCAATATCAACACAAAGAATAGCATCTTTCATAAAAATCTCCAATTTTTTTTTCGGGGCCATTTTTGCTGTCGCAAAAACCGGGTCTTGCGGGGTTTTATTCCAAAAAACTGGCTCAGCCGCCAGTTTTTTGGAACGGCTTTGCCGCCCCTCCAGCCCCTTGTCCGAATTTTTTAAGCTTCGAGGCTTATTTTCATTTTACAACAATTTGCGGAGATTTGCCATTTGTGCAAAAAAAAACTGTCTGAAAAGGACCTTGCCTGTCAGACAGTTTTTAATAATTTTTTATTTATGCCTGAGTTTCTTCCGTGTCGTCAGACTTTTTAATCAGTTTGTCAATAATCGTTCTGTTGTCCAAAAGATCGCTCAAGCTCTGGTTGTGATGAATTCTTGTAATAACATTTGCAAAAAGACCAGAAACGTTTGTGCTTATAAACCATTCTTTTTCTTTTAATTCTGGATGGTAAACGGCATTTGTTCCAATTATGCGGTAGAACTGACCGTTTTTATAAGCTTCATCGAACAGTTCAATTGCATTTCCTGTAAAGAACGGAAGTGAAATTGCAGCGATTACCTTTGTTGCGCCCTGTTCCTGCAAGAACTGCATTGCTTTAAGGAGTGTTCCACCTGTTCCGAGCATATCATCTGCAAGGAAGGCAACTTTTCCTTTAACGTCGCCAAGAAGTTTAACGCTTTTAATGTTTGTCTGTTTTGCATTCTGCGTTACAACAGAATAATCGCGCTCTTTGTAAATCATTGCGAGTGGAACTTTTAAGCCTGTCGCATAGAATTTGTTGCGGTCGATTGCGCCTGTGTCAGGACTTACTACAACTAAATCTTCTTTGTCTGGACCAGAAAGGTTTACAACCTTTGTAAGTTCGCGGATAACCTGATAAGAAGCATGGAGGTTTTCGAGATGTGTCGTGTTGAATGCGTTTACAATTTCGCGAGAGTGAATGTCGAGAGTAATTACGCGGTCAACTCCACGCATTTCGTATATGTGGCAGAGAAGCGCTGCTGTAAGACCTTCGCGGCCCTTCTTTTTGTGCTGGCGGCTGTAAGGAAATGCCGGAAGTACAAGAGTGATTGACTTTGCTCCAGCCTGCTGAACAGCATCGATTGTTACGAGAAGAGTCATTACGTGGTCGTTTACAGAGAATGTAACAACGTTCTTTCCGCCGTTCATTTCGATTGGCTGGTGGTTTTCTGCATCCTGAAAAATGTAAATATCTTTTCCACGGACAGAATCCATCAATTCTGCTTTGATTTCACCGTTTGCAAACCAGGTAAAAGCAGTGTTGATTTTAAAGTCTGGCGCACGGTATTTGTCGATTGCTCCACGTACAACAAGGTCAGAAGTTACCATGTCGTTGCGGAAGTTGATGTCCTTAATCAGTTTGTCTTTGTCTAAAGTATATCGTTTAGAAATTACGTCGTTTTTTAATGTAAAACGATGTTTGTACATGTGACGAAGGTGAGTGATTACTTCGTCCGCAAATGCAGCACCGCCTGGACATGCGATTACACCCAGGTTGGTTGGTTCTGAATAAGGCATTTTATTCTCCCATAAAAATGTGATTGATGTACACTAATACTAGCACTTCAAGGCGGCTGTGGTCAATAATTTACGCTAGATGTAGTGTTTTGACAGAAAACTTTGTTTTAATTAAAATCTTTTTATATGAAACTGACGATTTTGGGATCTGGAACAAGTCATGGCGTGCCTGTAATTGCCTGTAATTGCAAAGTTTGTAAGTCTGAAGACAAAAAAGACAATCGGCTCAGAGCGAGCGCGCTTCTTTCTATAAAAGATGGCTCAGGTGACAGAAATTTTCTCATTGATGTCGGCCCGGATTTTCGAGAACAGGCTCTCCGTATAAATCTTTGCAAGCTTGATGCGGTTTTCCTTACACATCCTCACGCAGATCATATTCACGGAATTGATGATTTAAGAATTTTTAGCCACAAAAATTCCAGCGCAATGAACTGTGACGAAAGACTTTCCAAAAAATTTCCAGAAACTGCTGGAAAAGGCCTTGCAATGTACATGAGTTCAGATTCTGAAAAATGCGTTAAGACAAATTTTCATTATATTTTTATGACTCACGAAAAAGGCGGCGGAACTCCAAAACTGAACATAATAGATGTTGATTCTTACAACGAAAAAAATCCGCTTGAACTTGGAGAACTTTGCGTTGTTCCTGTTCCGATGGAACATGGCTGCATAAAAACGACAGGCTGGATTTTTTCTAAAAAACTAAATGAAAAAAAACATTCAATTGCTTATCTGACCGACTGCAATTTTATAAGTGAAAATTCCTTAAACCGGGTAAAAAATGCCTGCTCCGACGGAATCCTTGATCATCTTGTAATCGACGCTCTACGTGCAGATAAACACTCTTCGCACAATAATTTTGATCAGGCGCTTTTTTATGCAGATAAAATTGGAGCTTTGCATACTTGGTTTACTCATCTTTCCCACGACTTTTTGCATGGAGAAATTCAGAATTATATTGATAAAAAACTGCCGGAATTTAATAATCTGCAAAAAATTGTTGAAAATGGCGGAACTGTTAGTCCTGCGTTTGACGGTCTTGAACTGGATTGTGAGTGAGAGTTTTGTCTTTTTGTAAGAAAACTAATGCGCTTCGGAATAGATACAAAAAAACTGATTTTTGGACAAATTAACGCATAAATTTGGCATAAAATTAGTTTTTTGAATTGACATAAGAGGAAGAATTTCTTAAAATAATGGAACTCACGTTGAATTGATTTTGAGGTAGGTATATATTATGTCAAGAGTTTGTGATGTTTGCTTGAAAGGTTCAATGACAGGTAACAAAGTTTCTAAATCATACAACCACACACGCCGCACTTGGAGACCAAATCTCCTTAAAGTAAAGACAGAAATCGCTGGTACAACACGTACTTTGAACGTTTGCACTCGCTGTCTTCGCAGTGGTTTTGTAACAAAGAAAATCAATGTTGTTCCTGCAAATGCTGGTGCACCAAAAGCTGAATAATTATTGAATCTTTCTGAATAACCGGTTCTTCGTGGGCCGGTTTTTTTTATGTCCAGAGAACTTTTTTGTGCGCTGGCCGACAAAAATTTGAATGCCGGCTGCGCACGTTTTTGCTAAGTTCTATTTTTTGCCGTAAGTTGCTTCAATTTCTTGTATTTGATCGCGGATTGCGGCTGCCTGTTCGTATTCAAGCCGGTCGGCACAATCGCTCATTTCTTTTTTTAGGGCTTCGATCAGCTTTTTGCGCTGTTTTGGGTCGAACAGGTTTGCGTTCTTTTTTAAAACTTCGAGCTGCATTTTTTCGTTTTCTTCGGCATCTTTTTGTTGACGCACGAGTATGTCTTGAACAGCCTTGCTTACGGTGTGAGGCGTAATTTCGTGCTCTTCATTGTATTTTTGCTGGATTGCACGGCGGCGTTTTGTTTCTTCTACGGTTTCTTTTATTGCCGGCGTGATTGCATCTGCGTACATTACGACCATTCCGTTTTCGTTGCGGGCGGCGCGTCCTACAATCTGGATTAAAGATGTGGTCGAGCGCAAGAAGCCGATTTTGTCTGCGTCGAGAATTGCGATAAAACTTACTTCTGGAAGGTCAATTCCTTCGCGCAGCAGGTTGATACCGATTAAAACGTCGATTTCGCCCAATCTGAGGCTTTTTAGAATTTCAACACGCTCAAAAGTGTCGATTTCCGAGTGAATATATTTTACTTTTAAATTCAATCCAAGAAGATAGTCAGTCAAATCCTCTGCCATTTTTTTTGTCAGCGTAAGAATAAGGCTCCGTTCGTGTTTTTCAATGCGCTTTTTTACTTCGTTGTAAATGTCTTCCATTTGACCTTCGCTCGGGCGGACTTCGATTATTGGATCTAAAAGTCCAGTTGGGCGGATCAACTGTTCTACAACTTGTGTTGACTGTTTTATTTCTTCTTTGCGCGGAGTTGCCGTTACGTAAATAACTTGATTCAGTTTTTTTTCAAACTCGTCAAATTTTAGAGGGCGGTTGTCGAGGGCAGAAGGCAGGCGGAACCCGAAGTCGATAAGATTTTGTTTTCGGCTTCTGTCGCCTTCGTACATAGCTCCAATTTGCGGAACTGTAACGTGGGCTTCGTCAATCAGGCATAAAAAGTCGTCTGGAAAATAATGCAGGAGAGTTGCTGGCGGTTCGCCGTGTTTTCTGCCAGAGATTGGACCTGAGTAATTTTCGATTCCAGAACAGTAGCCCATTTCTTTCATCATTTCTACGTCGTATGTTGTCCGACTTTTTATTCTTTCGGCCTCGAGAGGTTTTTGTTCAATCTGGAATTTTTTGACCTGTTCAGCCATTTCTTCGAGAATTCTGTCTGTAGCCTTAAAAAGCGCATCCTGCGGTACTACGAAATGCTTTGACGGATAAAATTGCATTTCGTCCAATTCTTCTTCGATTTCGCGGGTGAGAACATTAAAACGTTTTATTGAAGAAATTTCGTCAAAATCAAGTTCGATTCTGTATGCGGTGTCGGTTTCCATATATGGCGGAAAAACTTCGATTACATCGCCTCTGACACGAAAATTTCCGCGTTCTAAAACCATATCGTTTCGCTGGTATTGAATTGAAGTCATCTGCCGTTCAAATTTTCGCGTATCAAAAATTTCACCTTTTTCGATATGAACACGCATTTCTTTGTAGAGGTCAGGCATACCAAGACCGTAAATGCAGCTGACTGTAGCTACAACGATCACATCGCGCCTTTCCATAAGGGAATATGTAGCTTTTAGGCGAAGCTGGTCAATTTCTTTGTTTACATCGGCATCTTTTTCTATGTACAAATCTCGTGCAGGAACGTATGCTTCTGGCTGGTAATAATCGTAATAAGAAACAAAATATTCAACTGCATTTTCTGGAAAGAAAGATTTGAATTCCCGGTAAAGCTGGGCGGAAAGCGTCTTGTTGTGCGAGATGATGAGAGTCGGACGCTGAACTTTTTCGATTATTTTTGCCATGGTAAAGGTTTTTCCAGAACCAGTAACGCCCTTTAACGTCTGGTATCTGTCGCCACGCAAAAAGCCTTCGCTTAATTTTTCTATTGCCTGTCCCTGATCGCCGCTTGGCTCGTAAGGAGCAACTACCTTGAATTTTCTCATGCCTTGATTATACAGCCTATTCTTTAAGTTTTGAAATAGCTTAAAAAAATAACAATGGGTAGAAAAAGATTTTCATGAATTAAATAGACTCCGAACGTTGTGGAAGCTATTATGTTGATAATTTTATTTGATTTAACATTCAAGTTTTTAAAAAATGAAAAAATGAATATTGCAATAATTCTTAAGGATAAACTGATTTACTTCAGCAAAGGCAAAGCTGCTAAAAATTGTTCAAAGACTTTGCGTCTTGTCATTTCTCAGGATAAAGAAAATGGAGAAACAATTACTCTTCTTACAAAGTAAGTCCAATACAAGAGATGCATATATATTTGTAACATCAATTTTTGTTTCGGTGTCAACTTTTATTTGCACAAGATTTTAAAAATTGCAGTTAGGCATTGAATATATTGTCTAAAACATTCTTATGTATTGTCAGAATATTTCGGATGTACTGTCAGAATATTTTGGATGTACTGTTAGAATGTTTCGGATGTACTGTTAGAATGTTTCGGATGTACTGCCAGAATGTTTCGGATGTACTGTCTGGATAATTCTATAAGCCTTGCAAAAAGGGCGTGTGCTGTTTACGTTTTTGAATTCAAACTTGACGGAACAGTAGAAGAAGCACTTGCTCAGATTGACTCAAAAGGATATCTGATTCCGTATTCAGTTACAAAAGACAAAAACGGCAACGACA
>NZ_DAVZIU010000008.1:0-84240 GCF_052273165.1 Treponema berlinense
AAAAACTGAAAAATCTCAAAAAATCGTGCCTTGAAAATATGTTTGTTTGACAGTTAGGAGGGAAACGCAATGGTTTTTAATAAAGAGTCAGAATTTGAGGAAGCTCTGATTAAAATACTGTCCGAAAAAGGATGGGAAAAAGAAGTTCTTAAAAACTATTCTGAAAAAGATTTATTACAAAACTGGGCAAATATACTCTTTGAAAACAATAGAGATATTGACAGATTGAACGATTATCCTCTGACAGAAAGCGAAATGCAGCAAATCTTAGAGCAAATCGAAGCTCTAAGAACACCGTTAAAGTTAAACGGCTTTATTAACGGAAAAAGTGTATCTATTGTCAGAGATAATCCTGAGGATAAGTTGCACTTTGGTAAAGAAATCAGCTTGAAAATTTACGACCGCCGTGAAATTGCAGCAGGTCAAAGTAGATACCAAATAGTTCAACAACCTAAATTCCCTACAAAATCAAAGCTGTTGAATGACCGTCGTGGAGACTTAATGTTACTTATTAACGGTATGCCGGTAATACATATTGAGTTGAAAAAAAGCGGCATCCCTGTAAGTCAAGCTTGCAATCAAATTGAGAAGTATTCACACGAAGGAATATTCAGCGGTTTATTCTCTTTGGTTCAGATTTTTGTTGCAATGGAACCAAACGAGGCTGTTTACTTTGCAAATCCTGGTCCGGACGGCAAGTTCAATCCGGATTATTATTTCCATTGGGCTGATTTCAATAATGAACCTATAAACGAATGGGATAAAGTTGCTTCCACTCTTTTGTCTATACCTATGGCACATCAGCTTATAGGCTTCTATACTGTTGCTGATGACTCCGACGGTGTATTGAAAGTAATGCGTAGTTACCAATATTTTGCGGCAAGTGCTATTTCTGATAAGGTTGCAAAGGCTAAATGGGAAGGCAACAATCAACTCGGCGGTTATGTTTGGCATACTACCGGTTCGGGCAAGACTATGACAAGTTTTAAGTCGGCACAGTTAATTGCAAGTTCAAAAGATGCCGACAAAGTTATATTCCTTACGGATAGAATTGAACTTGGTACGCAATCTCTTAAAGAGTATCGTGGTTTTGCTGACGAAAACGAGTCTGTTCAAGCAACCGAAAACACAAATGATTTAATAACAAAATTAAAGAGTTCAAACCCTGCCGACACTTTGATTGTAACTTCTATTCAAAAGATGAGCAATATTAAAGAAGAAGCAGGCGGATTGAACGCTCGTGATATTGAACTTATAAGCGATAAGCGTATCGTGTTTATTGTTGATGAGGCACATCGTTCTACTTTTGGTGATATGCTGATTACTATTAAAAACACATTCCCTAATGCGATGTTCTTTGGCTTTACAGGCACACCGATTAAAAAAGAAAATCAAAAGAAAAAGAACACAACGACTACTGTTTTTGGAAACGAACTGCATAAATACAGTATTGCCGACGGTATTAGAGATAAGAACGTACTTGGATTCGACCCGTATAAAGTATTAACCTTTAAGGATAAGGATGTTCGCAAGGTTGTTGCCTTAGAAAAAGCAAAGGCACAAACCGTTGAGGAAGCAATTTCCGACCCTGTTAAAAGCAAAGTATATTATAAATATATGGATGCAAGCCAAGTTGCAATGGCGGGCCATGAGGACGAAAAAGGCGACTATATAAAAGGTATTGAGGATTATATACCAAGTGTTCAATATAAGAGCGAAGAGCATACAAAAACGGTCGTAAAAGATATATTGGATAATTGGATAACTTTAAGTCATAACAGCAAGTTTCATGCTATTTTTGCTACAAGCAGCATTCCGGAAGCAATCGACTATTATAGACTGTTCAAAGAAACGAAGCCAGAACTGAAAGTTACAGCCTTATTTGACCCGAGCATTGACAACAATGGAGGCTTTCAATTTAAGGAAGATGGACTTGCGGAAATAATAAGCGACTACAACAAAAAGTACAGCCAAGATTTTACCATTCCTACATTTGCTAAAATGAAAAAGGATATAGCCTCTCGGCTTGCACATAAAAAACCGTATGAAAGAATTGCAAACGAACCTGAAAAACAAATCGATTTACTTATTGTTGTTGACCAAATGCTTACAGGCTTCGATTCAAAGTGGATTAACACCTTGTATATGGATAAGGTTCTTCAGTATGAAAACATAATTCAAGCGTTTTCTCGTACTAATCGTTTGTTTGGACCGGATAAACCATTCGGTACAATCCGATATTATCGTAAGCCTCACACTATGGAGCGAAATATTAACAAAGCTGTAAAGGCGTATTCAGGCGACAAACCTCTTGACTTGTTTGTTCAGCATCTTGTAGAAAACTTAAAGCAAATGAATAGTCTTTACGAAAGCATTTCTGATTTATTCCATAACGCAGGAATTGAAAACTTTGAGAAATTGCCTGCCGACACTGCGGTTTGTAGAAAATTTGCAAAAGATTTTAATGAGTTTAACGAATATTTAGAAGCAGCGAAAATTCAAGGCTTTAAATGGGGCGTTACTTCTTATGTTGACGAAGCAACAGGAGAAGTCGTTGATGTAACCATAGACGAAAACTCATATTTGATATTGGCTCTCAGATACAAGGAATTGTCCGGCGGTAGCGAAGGTACAGACGGCGGTGATGTTCCGTATGACCTTGTTGGCTACATTACCGAAATTGACACCGGCTTAATCGACTCTGATTATATGAACTCTCGTTTTGATAAGTATATTAAATTGATTAACGCCGATGGAACGACACAGGAAGCGATAGAACAAGTGGAAACTGAGCTGCATAAAACTTTTGCAACGCTTTCTCAGGAAGAGCAAAAGTATGCTAATATTTTCCTGCACGATATTCAAAGAGGCGAGGTCGTAGTAACAGAGGGCAAATCATTGAGAGATTATATCAATGAATATTTGTCAAAGGCTAAAAATGCCCAGATCCATCAAATTGCAACTGCGTTAGGCCTGAATGAAGAAATACTCAGAAATATTATGAGTTTGAAATTAAATGAAAGTAATCTCAATGAATTTGGCAGATTTGCAGAACTTAGCAATACAGTCGATAAAGAAAAAGCAAAGAAATATTTTGAAAAGGTGGAAAAAACTAAAATACTGCCGTTTAAGGTTAAGATGAAAGCAGACAACTTGCTTCGCGATTTTATTCTAAAAGGTGGCTATGAAATACCTGTTTAAGAATAAAATACAGATTTTATGTAATTTTTTTTATTTCATTAAAAAAACGTGATATAATTTTTTTATGAGTGAATTTTTTGCGGATTATTCTTCGTGGATCTGGCTTGGCATTATGCTGATTCTCATTTTAATCGAAGCAGGAACCCTTGCGCTTACGACAATCTGGGCTGCGTTAGCGGCTTTTCCTATGATTTTTATTTCGCGCACAGGTCTTGCATTGCAGTGGCAGGTTCTTATTTTTACTGGGATTACGCTTGTTCTTGTAATTTTTACGCGTTCGTTTGTTGTAAAGAAATTTCTTGGTAAAAAAATTGAAACCAATGTCAACGCTCTTGAAGGACAGACTGTACTTGTGGTAAAGCCGATTTTAAAATTTCAGAAAGGAGAAGTAAAGGTTGCAAACGGAGTAATCTGGTCTGCAAAAACCGCGGATGGTTCTGAGGTTTTTGAATCAAGTGAATGTAAAGTTGTTTCAATCGAAGGTAATACTTTAATCGTGCAAAAAATTTAGCAGGGAGTCAAAAATGATATTTGTAATTTCTGGAATCTGTGCCGTAATCGTAGTTCTTATCATCGCGAACATTAGAATTGTTTCGCAGTCGCAGGCTTTTGTAATTGAGCGTCTTGGTGCGTATTCAAAAACGTGGCAGGTTGGTCTTCATTTAAAAATTCCTCTCATTGACCGTATTGCAAAACGTGCTTCCTTAAAGGAAGATGTGCGGGATTTTCCTCCTCAGCCTGTAATTACAAAAGATAATGTTACAATGCAGATTGATACCGTTGTTTATTGTCAGATAACAGATCCAAAACTTTATACTTATGGTGTCGAAAATCCAATGAACGCTCTCGAAAACCTTACTGCAACAACCTTGCGCAATATAATTGGTGAACTGGAACTTGACGAAACGCTCACAAGCCGTGACGTAATAAACACAAAAATGCGCACAATTCTTGACGAAGCTACAGACCCTTGGGGCATAAAGGTAAACCGCGTCGAAGTAAAAAACATTGAGCCGCCTCAGGCAATCCGCGAAGCCATGGAAAAGCAAATGAGGGCGGAACGTGAAAGACGTGAGCAGATTTTGATTGCCGAGGGAAAAAAGCAGTCCGATATTCTCATTGCCGAAGGTAAAAAACAGTCCATGATTCTTCAGGCGGAGGCAGAAAAAGAATCTGCGATTCAAAAGGCAAAAGGCGAGGCAGAGGCGATTCTTGAAGTTCAGCAGGCAAAGGCCCAGGGCTTAAGAATGTTGCGTGAGGCGAATATTGATGACGCCACAATCCGTCTTCGCTCTCTTGAGGCATTTGAAAAGGCCGCCGACGGAAAAGCCTCAAAAATCATAATTCCATCTGACATTCAGAGCCTTGCGGGTTTTTTGACAAGCGCTGTTGAAATAGCAAAAGGCACGGAAAAGTAAGACTAGTTTTATACATTTTGACACAGTGAATTGAAGCAATTCGTCAAAAGAAGTAAAATACTATGTCGGCTTGGGCATTTTGCTTTTGCCGCTGATTTTATTTTTTTTGGAATTTTTAATAAAATGTGTGATTCTGTTTTGCCTTCCAATTTGAAAGGTTTTCATATTCATTGTGTCGGAATAAAAGGAACTGGTGTTGTTGCTCTTGTCGAAATCTTACATGCCCGCGGGGCTGTAATTACTGGAAGCGATGTTTCTGAACGTTTTTACACTGACGAAATCCTTGACAAGCTAAAGATTAAGGCTCTGCCTTTTAGTTCTCAAAATATTACTGACAGCGTTCAGCTTGTGATTTACTCTTCTGCATATAATCCAGATACCAATCCTGACCTTGCAGAAGCCGTAAAACGCGGAATTCCTGTTTTGCTTTATACTCAGGCTCTGGGAGCGTTTTCAAAGAATGCTTATTCGTGCGGAGTCTGTGGAGTTCACGGAAAAACTACAACGACAGGTCTTTGCGGCTCTATTTTTAAGGAACTTGATTTTCCGGGCGCAGTCCTTGCAGGAAGCATAATTTCGTCTTTTGGAGGCTGCACTTATACAAGTCCGGTTTCTGCCGAAGTCTCTCCCTTAAAAAAATCTTTTTTTATTGCGGAAACCTGCGAATATCAAAGACACTTTATGTCTTTTTTTCCGCAGAAAATTATTCTTACTTCTGTCGAAAGCGATCATCAGGATTATTATCCGACTTTTAAAGACATTCAGCGCGCTTTTGTCGATTATATCTGTCTTTTGCCTCAGGGCGGACAATTGATTTTTTGCGCCGATGACGTCGGCGCGTTGGAGACTGCAAAAATCGCTTTTGAAAAACGCCCTGACATAAAAATGATTCCTTACGGCGAGAATGCGGATGGCGACTATCGCTTAAAATTCGGCCGTGTTGAAGGCGGAAAGCAATATTTTGAAGTTGCGTGTCTCGGAGAATGTGCAATCTGCGTTCCTGGAAAGCACAATGTCCGCAATTCTGTCGCTGCCATTGCCTTAAACTGCGAACTTCTAAAAACTTACGGAAAAGATTTGTCTTTCTGCAAAGAAAAAATCAAAGAAGGCCTTTTAAGTTTTACCGGCGGAAGAAGACGAAGCGAAATCGTAGGACGTGCAAAAACTCCTCTTGGACAGGAAGTTATTTTTATTGACGATTACGGACATCACCCGACAGCAATCAAGACGACGCTCGAAGGTTTTCGCAATTTTTATAAAGGACACAAGATTATCGTTGACTTTATGAGCCACACATACACAAGAACGGCGGCTTTGCTCGAAGAATTTGCTTCCAGTTTTGAAAGTGCTGACAAGGTTATCATCAATAAAATTTATGCAAGTGCCCGCGAAAACTCTTCCTGTGCAAAGGTCAGTGGCAAAATTCTTTCTGAACATGCAAAAAAATATCATAAGGATGTAACTTACTGTGGCGAATTTGATGAGGCTGCAAAAAACGCAGTTAAAATGCTTTCCGAGCCTTCTGGAAGCGATTATCCTGACGGATATATTTTTGTAACAATGGGCGCCGGAAACAACTGGCAGGTTGGAACAAAAGTTCTAAAAATGCTTGAAACAAAAAACTGATATTTCTAATCTAGCGCAATTTACCAGTGGAAATTTAACAATAAAATGGAGATAAAAATTTATGAACAGCATGACAGGATATGGTTTTAAGGAAACCATAGTCGAAAATACTCAAATAAGCGTCGAAATAAAATCCGTGAACAACCGTTTTTTGGATTTGAATGTGAATATGCCTTCGTTCTTGAATCCTCTTGAATCAAAAATCCGCAAAATCGTTTCTTCTAAAATCGTGCGCGGAAAAATCGACCTTACAATTCGCGTAAAAGATATGAATTCTACTGCAAAGGTAAATCCTGACCCTGCCGCGGCTTTAATGTATCGCGATGCAATCGCAAAAGTAAGCGAAGCACTTGGCTATCCGACCGCTTCAATTCCTCTTTCTCTGATTGTGTCTCAGGACGGAGTTTTAAATATCACTCATGAATATGATGCCGAAGTTTATTGGTCAAAAATCGAGCCTGTTTTTAACGAGGTTTTTGAACAGTTTGTCTCTGACCGTGAACGCGAGGGCGAAAACCTCAAAGTAGATCTTCTAAAAAAACTTGATATTCTCGACAAGTGCGCTTCTTTCTTTAAGGAATGGCAGCCAAAAATGGAACAGAAGTTTAGGGAACAGATTACAACCCGCTTTAACGAGCTTTTGGGCGACAGCGTAGACCAAAACCGGATTATGACAGAAGTTGCCTCAATGATGATAAAATACACGATCAACGAGGAAATCATTCGTCTTCACAGCCATCTTTCTGCAATGCGCAATGAGTTTTTGCAAAATCCAATTCCTGGAAAACGCATTGACTTTATCTGTCAGGAAGCAAACCGCGAAATAAACACAATCGGCTCAAAAAATCAGTTTACGGAAGTAGGCGAGATGGTTATAAATGCAAAAGATGCCCTTGAAAATATCCGTGAACAGAGTAAAAATGTAGAATAATTTTGCTTTGCTTGAAAATTTTTTAACTAAAACTGGAGAAAAAATGAAATTAAAAAAAGAACTTCGCGTTGCAATCAGCGGAAAATCTGGTTGCGGAAATACAACGGTTTCTACTCTTTTGAGCCAAGAACTTGGAATTAAACTAATCAATTATACTTTCCGTCAACTTGCCGCAGAAAAAGGTCTTACACTTGCTCAGGTAATCGAAAATGCAAAAAATGATGATTTTTACGACAAATATGTAGACACTCATCAGGTTGAACTTGCCGAAAAAGAAAGTTGCGTTCTTGGAAGCCGCCTTGCAATCTGGATGTTAAAAATCGCAGATTTAAAAGTCTATCTTTATGCAAGCGACGAAACCAGGGCAGGGCGCGTTTTTAACCGTGAAGGCGGTGATCTTGCAGAAATTGCACGTTTTACGGCAATGCGTGACAGCGAAGACAGCCGTCGCTATAAAAAACTCTACGAAATTGACAACAATAAATACGACTTTGCCGACTTGATAATAGACACTGCAAATTATTCTCCAGAGCAGATTGTGGATTTAATTCTAAAGGAGCTGGAAAAACGCGGTTTTATCGAAAAATAAAATCGTTATTACAGTAAAACATCTTTAAAAGCAAAAAGGCTGTCTTAGAAAAGTTTTCCAAGACAGCCTTTTTTTATAAAAATGTAAAACTAGTATTTTGATTCAGCGTAGCCAATCCAGCCTTCATTTTCAATCAGAGCCTTTTCAAAACCTTCAAGTTTAAAAGGATAACTTTTTGAAAGAGAGCCGGCGATAAGTTTTACTTTCCAGGTGCCGTCATCTTTCGGTTCGATTTTACATTCGCATTCTTTATCGGCAAAGGTGCGGAACATGTCGTCAATTTCGCGTTTTGGCATTTCCAAAGCAAGAAGACCGCAGTTGTACATATTCTGTCTGAAAATTCTTGCAAAATTCGGAGCAATTACTGCATAGATTCCGTTTACCTCGAGAGCCCATGGCGCATGTTCACGGCTTGAACCGCAACCAAAGTTTTCACGGGTAATTATTACTTTTTTTCCTGGAACATCGCGTTTTGCATCGAATCCATCGAGTTTAAGGTCTTCAAGACAGTATGGTTTCAAAGCCTGTTTTGAAATTTCAGTCAAATATTTTGCAGGAATGATTTCGTCAGTGTTAATGTCTGAACGATCCAAAAAAAGTACCGGTCCACCGAATGCTTTCATAATTTTCTCCCATTTAGGCAGAGAATAAAAATTATCCTCTGCCTTTTATTTTATCCTTTGTAATTTTCTGAATTTGTGATTGTTCCTGCGATTGCTGTTGCAGCGGCAGAAGCCGGGCTCATAAGGTGAACCATTCCGCCTTTTCCCATGCGTCCGTTAAAGTTGCGGTTTGTTGTAGAAGCGCAAACTTCACCTTCAGCGAGTACTCCGTTCGACATGCCAAGACAGGCGCCACAGGTAGGATTTGTTACACAGAATCCTGCTTCAAGGAAGATGTCAATCAAGCCTTCTGCTACAGCCATTTTGTAGATTTTTGGAGTTGCAGGAGAAACGATTCCGCGTACTCCGTCTGCAAGATGGTGACCTTTTAATACTCCTGCTGCAATGCGAAGGTCAGAGATACGTCCGTTTGTGCAAGAGCCAATGTATACCTGATCAACACGTGTGCCTTTCATTTCAGAAATATTTTTAATCTGATCCGGTTTGTAGTTGATTGTACATACTGGCTCAAGATTAGAAAGGTCTTCTGTAATTACTTTTTCGTAAACTGCATCTTCGTCATCGCGCCATTTTGCATAATCGGCAATGGCATCTTCTTTAGTTTTATATTCGTCTTTGATGAATTCCCAAAGGTATTCAACTGTTTTTTCATCAGGGAAGCAGATTCCGCTTGTACCGCCGGCTTCTACAGCCATATTGCAGAGAGTCATGCGTTCTTCCATTCCCATGTTGTCTACGATTGGACCTGTAAATTCAACTACGCAGTTTGTTGCGCCGTTTACGCCGATTTTTCCAATCAAATGAAGAATTACGTCTTTTGCGTAAACACCTTCTTTGAGTTTTCCGTTAAGTACAAATTTGATTGTTTTTGGCTCTTTGAATGAACATACGCCCTTCAAAATTCCAACTTCAAGGTCTGTAGTTCCAACTCCGGCTGCAAAAGCACCGAACGCTCCGTGCGTACAAGTGTGGCTGTCGCCCATGATTACTGTAAAACCTGGACGTACAAAGCCTTTTTCAGGGAAGATTGCGTGGCAAACTCCGTTGGCACCAATGTCAAAAAAGTCTTTTACATTGTTACGGCGGGCCCAATCTCTTAATATTTTTCCCTGAGTTGCAGTTTTGCTGTCTTTTGCAGGAGTTACGTGGTCGATTACGGCCTTGATTTTTGTAGGGTCAAAAACCTTGTCTTTGCCGCGTTCTACCAAATCATTTATTGCGATTGGAGTTGTAATTTCGTGACAGAATACACGGTCAAGCTTTAAAACATAAGTTCCTTCAAACGGAGTATCTACCAAATGCGATTCAAAAATCTTCTGAGCAATTGTCTTTCCCATCTTTAGTACCTCTAAAATTCTTTAGTATTTTTAAATAATTTACCGTTTTTGCAAGGAAAATACAATACAAGAATTCTAATTAACAACGTTTATGCTTTTTCCGGCAGCAAAGGCCTTTAAATTTTCAAGAGCGATCTTAAAAAGTCGTTGTCTTGCTTCCAAAGGCGCCCAGGCAATGTGCGGAGTCAAAACGCAATTTTTTGCCTTATAGAGAGGACAGTCGTTTTTCATTGGTTCTGTTCCGATTACGTCCGCTGCATAGCCGGCAATCTGACCTTCGTCGAGAGCCTGTCTTAAATCACTTTCGTTTACAAGACCTCCGCGGGCTGTATTTATTATGACGGCAGTTTTTTTCATTTTTGAAATAGTAGTTTTGTTAATCAACTGAGATGTTTCGGCTGTCATTGGCGCGTGAAGGGTGATAAAGTCGCTCTGTCCAAAAAGTTCATCTAAAGAAACAGTTTTTTCGTTTCCCGTAAAAGAATTTGGTGAATGAACGTGAATAATTACATTCATTCCAAAGGCATGCGCAATTTCTGCGACTTTTTGTCCAATTGAGCCGAAGCCAAAAATTCCCAATGTTTTGCCTTTGAGTTCTGTCAATGGACTTTTCCAATAACAAAAATCAGGGCTTTTTATCCAATCGCCGTTTTGAACGGATTGTGAATGCTGTTCAACTTGATTAGTAAAATTCAAAATCAGGGCGAATGTATGCTGTGCGACAGAATCTGTTGAATATGCAGGAATATTTGTTACTGTAATTCCAGCTTCTCTTGCAGCTTTTGTGTCTACAACATTATATCCAGTTGCCATAACTCCAATGTATTTTAACTTTGGGCACTGTTCAATTATCTGTTTAGTGATGTTTACTTTGTTTAAAAAAATCGCATCGGAATCTCCGATTCTTTCAACAACAAGTTCTGGTGGAGTACGGTCATAAACCGTCAATTCTGCAATATCCTTAAAAATATTCCAATCCAAATCGCCTGGATTTGCTGCATAACCGTCTAAAACCGTAACTTTAAGCATGACACTTCCTTAAAAAATAATTTTAATTGATTACTTCAACACCTGTAGAAGAAATAGCGCTGTTTATTGCATCTTCTGCAGAACCTTCAAAATCAACAAGAACTTGTGATTTGTCTGCATTTGCAACGCAACTTGTTACACCTGCAACAGCTTTTACTGCCGCTTCTACTTTTGCACAGGTATCAGCATCAAACATTCCAACAACATATATTTTTTTCTGCATAAGAAATTTTCTCCTGCGAGACTATAAAAATCTCAGTATCTTAAAAAAAAACCTCATTTATTATATCAATAATTGAAAGTTATTCAAATAACTTTTGTTTTTATATCAAAAAATATTAGGAAACAAAAAAACTTCCGAATAAACAGCTCGTTAATCTTCTCCGTTTCCGTATTTTTTGCTTCCTGAAAGTTTTTTTCCTTCCACGATTTTATCAGAAAGTGTTTTTCCAAGTTGACCGCAGGCTCCTCCGATTTCCCGTCCGCGTCTTGTGCGCAGTGTTACGTTTAGACCTGCTTTTTCAAGCTTTTCGACAAAACGATGACATTCATTGTTTGAAGGCTCGGTAAATGGCAAGGTTTCGACAGGATTCCAGGGAATAAGGTTGATGTTTACGTCTATTCCTTTTGCAAAATTGATCATATTTTCTGCCGATTCTGCGCTCGTGTTCGTGTCATGAAGAAGGGCGGCTTCTAGAGTTACGCGTTTTCCTGTTTTTTTTGCATAGTAATCTATTGCTTTTCGGAGCTCTTCAAGAGAATTTGTCTTGGTAATCGGCATTATTTGCTCACGAAGAAGAGGATCTGCCGTTGTGAGCGAAACCGCGAGTCTGATTAAAGGACCGTTGTCCGCTAAATCATAAATTCCTTTTATTACTCCAGACGTTGAGAGCGTAATTCTTCTTCCTGAAAGGTTTCGTCCCCGTTTATCTGTTAAGACGGAAATTGCCTTTCTGACTGCCGGAAGATTCATCATGGGTTCTCCCATTCCCATAAAGACAATGTTGTCGAGCGGACCTGCATATTTTTCAAGGTACAAAAACTGTTCAACGATTTCTGAGGCTGTCAAACTTCTTGCAAGTCCAAGGTGTCCTGTCTGGCAGAAAGCGCAGTTCATTGCACAGCCGACCTGACAGCTTACACAGGCTGTTTTTCGGTTTTCTTTATCCGTAAGCAAAACTGTTTCGACCGCAAGTCCGTCGTTCAAAGTAATCTGAAGTTTTATGGTTCCATCTGGATCTTTTAAAACTTTAGAAACCTCGCAGCATCTGAGGACTGCTTTTTGGGAAAGTGAATTGCGAAGTTCCTGGCTTAGATTTGTCATTGCGTCAAAACTGTCAACGCCTTTTCCAATCCACTCGAAAATCTGTTTTCCGCGGAAAGCCGGAGTAATATTTAACTGTTCTGAAATTTCTTCAGGCAAAAGACCTGAAACTGCTGTTTTTTCGTTCATTCTACCTAGAAAAATAATGCTTTTTTCAACTAATTTAAAGGCTTTCCTTCAATTATTTTGCCTAACAACTCCGAAATTGCAGTGCTTTTGGTTCCAGTTTTTTGAAAAGTCTTTAAAACCTCAACAGCCTTATTTTTGTCATTTATTTTTAAATAACAGTCAGCGAGATCTATGTAAAGACGGTAATTTTTTGGATCGTTTTTGATTAAATTGTTCAGCCTTTCAATTGCTTCGTCGAAATTTCCTTCACCTTTGCAGATTAGGGCAAGTCCGAGGGCTGCGTAAATGTCAAAGTCGATTTCCATTGCGCGGTTATAGTATTCTTCCGCCGTTTTATAATCGCCTGTATTTCTGTAAGCATCTCCTGCTCGAGTAAGAATTACCTTATTGTCAGGATCATTTTTTAGAATTCGGTTCCAATATTCAACTGAGCGGTACTGCTGGTTCATTCCGCGGTAACAGTCTGCAAGCCCAAAAAGAACATAGAAATTGTCCGGATCCATTTCCAATGCGCGCTCAAAGTATTTAATTCCTTTGTCGAATGTCTTTAGCTTTCTGTGGCAGTTTCCGATTGAAGTAAGGACGCGAATATCAACTGCGTCTGCATTTATTTCAAGCATTTTTGTCCAGTAGTAAAGCGCGTCTTTATATTCCTTAAAATCGTAATAAAGATGTCCGATTCCAATAAGGGCATAGGCGTTTTTGTCTTCCATATCCAGAACTTTAAGATACATTTCTTTTGATTTTTTAAAGTCGCGGATTTTTCTATAGGCGTCGGCAACCCTTGTAAGGACGGTAATGTTTCTGTCATCGTGTACGAGATATTGCTCCCAGATTTCAATTGCCTTATGATACTTGTTTAAAGCCTTATAACAGTCTGCAAGTCCAAAAAGAGCGTAGTTGTTTCCAGGGTGGACAGAAAGACATTTTGAATAAAAATCGACTGCATTTTTAAAGTGATTTTGCTTTCTTTCACAATCGCCAAGTCCGACAAGAGCGTAATTATTGTTATCTTCAATCTGCAAAATTGAATTGAATGCGGAAATTGCGTCTTCAATCCTGTCTTCCTTTAAAAGCTGGTAACCTTTTTTTGAAATTTCTGCAATTTTTTCTGCTTCTTTTTGTTCTGACTGATTTGCAATTACAGTTTCGTTTTTTACATCGGACATTTTTCGCTCTCCTGGTACAATTCTATTTTTAAAATTCAGCGGTTTCGCGTTTTTTATTCTTTTTCAAGAACCGAAATCACCTTTGCGATTTTTGCGTAAAGGGCTTCGCATTTTTTTTTGTTTTTTGCTAAAATATAAAATTTCAAGGCTTTAAGCGATTGATTTTTTTTGCTCAATAAATCTCCAACTCTGGTAAGTCCGTCGGAATAGCCGGTTGTAATAAATATTCTTGCGGCTTCCTGAATTTTACCATTGTTAAAAAGCTCATTGCCCTTGCGGTTCAATATGACTTTCTGTTCGGAAGACAGTGAAGTTAATGGAGAATCTGTAACTTTTATAAAACCATCAGAAAGTCGATTTGACTCAACTGCCGTGAGAAAAGCATTTTTTGAAGTGGCGTTCACTTTTTTACCTTTATATTTTAACTTAAATAAATTCTAGCACGAAAAAAATCAAAGTCAAGGAAATTATTTTTCTGTTATTGCTGAACTTCTTGATTGGTGTCTGCCTTTTTGTAAAAATTGACGAGCGAGCGTCCGTAAACGCGCTGGTCTGTAAGGACTAGGTTTCCGATTTTTTCTGGGAGAGGATCTTCTTCAGGGTAGTGGATTAAAACAGTTCCGTTTGGATTTAAAAGTGAATATTTATCTACTGATTTTATTAAATCTTTTCGGAATTTGTATGGAAAAGGCGGATCAAAAAATATAAAGTCGAATTTATCGTGGCAGCGCTTTAAAAAAAGTTCTACTGCCATAAAGTGGCAGCCGATTTTTACTCCGCATTCTTTTTCTGTTACGGAAACATTGTCCAAAACCGTCTTAATTTTGATTTTGTCTTTTTCGCAAAGTTGAACTTCTGTTGCTCCTCGGCTTACGGCTTCAATTGCAATTGTTCCAGAACCGCTGAACAAATCCAGCCAGCTTTTTCCTGTTAAATCGCCAATAACGGCAAAAACAGATTCTCTCATTCTGTCCATTGCCGGGCGGATTATTCCGTCTGGACACTTTATTATTCTTCCTTTTAATTTACCACCGGTAATTCTCATTGTTTGCTCCAAATCGTTTTAAATATTTTTTTAGAAATTTCCTAAACTCCAGAAAACGGAGTCGCGTTTTAATTTTTTATTTTTCTTTGCAAAATCAAGGGCTGTAAGCCCCGAATCGGTCTTGTAATTTATTTTTGCCCCGTTTGACAAGAGCCATTGAATTATTTTTGTATCTTTGCAGGATTCTGCCGCGTACATAAGAGGAGTTTTTCCGTCATAAAAAGAATTTACCGGAAGTCCATATTCAAAAAAAGCATCCAGTATTTGAGATGGTGATTCTTCGGTTATTGCGTTTATAAAAGATGAACGAACTTCGCTGTCAGAAATCTCATATCCCGAAAGCAATTGCGAAACGATTTTTGAATTTTTTGAAAAACTTGATGCAAGTTTTAGTGAACTTACGCCGTAATTATTTTTTGCCTTTATTTCGGCTCCATTTTCAATTAGTTTTTCTACAATCTTGTCATTTTCAGAAAATCTTGAGGCAAACATAAGCGCAGTCCAGCCGTCATTGTCCTTTGCATTTACATCCGCTTTTGAAAAAATTAAATCCTCGGTAAGACCCAAATCTCCTTTTTTTGAGGCGTTCATAAGTTTTGTCCGGCCTTCGCTGTCCCTTTCGTCTGCGTTTTCTATAAACTTTCTTAAAATAGAAGGGGTGCTTTTTTGCGGAACTTCATTGCTGTCATTTTCCAGCGCATAATCGAAAAGGTTTGTTTTTTCGTATGGGGAAATTTCAATTTTTCTTTCAAATTCTGGCCATTTTTCTGTAGAAATTGGTTTATCTTCATTTTGCAACGCAAAAGTCAAATTTTCGTATTCATCTTCGTTTTCGTTCTGCAAAATAGAATTCAGATTTACGTCTTCTGTACTGCCGTTTTCTTCTGGCAGTTTTGGATTTTCTGTCTTTTTTTCTATTTCTGCTTTTTCATCTTCCACGACATTTTCTTCTGCTTTTATATTTTCGGGAATTTGAGCTTCTTCCTGTTCTTTTTGCTCTTCTTCTAAAATCTGTTCGCTTTTTTCTTGTTTTTCAGTTTTTTCTTTTATAAATTTTCTCAAAACTTCAATCATTTCGTTCGGCGAAGAATTTTCTTGCACATAGTCGAAAGCGTTTTTCCCGTGTTTGTCGGTTTTTAGAATTTTTTTTCGTCTGGAAAAATTAAAAAACGAATTGTCCTTAATAAGTCTTTCTAAAACTTCTGGAGAAGATGAATATTTTGCCGCATACATTATCGAATTTCGTTTTTCTGCATCTTTTTGCATTGGATCTGCTCCGTATTTTAGCAGAATATTGATGACAGAAAGTTCGCGGTCTTTTTTTAATGCGCTCATCAAAAGGCTTTCTTTTTCTTTTCCGCGTTTTATATTTGCGTAATCTGGATTTTTTTTGAGCGCAGATTTTATTTCTTTTTCAGTTCCTGTCTCGACAGTTTCAAAAAGTTTGTCTCTTTTTCCACTTGCCTGAACAGATAGAACTGAAAAAGTCAATAAAATGAAGAAGATAAAATTTTTCTTAAAAGTAAAATTCATTTTTTCCTAATTTTTAATCTGTGAAAGATCTTTTGTATTAAGCAAAACTGGAATATTTGAACTTGATGTTGCAAGAATTCCGTTCTGTGTTATTGTGAGCGGAGTAGCAGGCTTTACGTTCACCTGCGATTTTAAAAGATTTTCCGCATTTTCGTTGAATTTTCCTGTGACAAAGTTTTTTCCATCTTGAATTATACAATAGTAATTTGAGCCGTCGCTCACAAGAACTGAATTTTCGGCGATAGTTTCATTGCTTTCTTTTACGATTTCCATATTTTCCTTGTCAAGGACAACAAGTTTTACGGCTCCGTTTCTGATTGAAGTTCCTGCAATTGCAATGTATCCAGACTGTGTTTCAAAAATCGTCCGGCTTCTGATAACTGTTACCGGAGATTCTTTTATTACGGTTCCTGTTTCTGCATTCACTTTTACGAGAGTTGAAAGAATTCCAAGATCGTCAACTGATTTTAGGCCGTAAACGCCAGTCGCATTTTGATTTTTTGTCTGTTCACGGACAATAGTCTGCTGGTCTTGTGCAATTGAAGTGCGTTCTGTCTGTGCTTCTGTGCGCTTTGTGTCTGCTGCGGCCTGAGCCTGGGCCGCTTCATTTTTTGCTTCCTGAGCTTTTTCTGACTGTTCCTGAACTTTCTGTTCCTGCTGAACTGCTTCTTCCTGTTTTTGTTCTGCTTCCTGACGCTTTTCTTCGGCTTCTTTCTGAGCCTGTTTGTCTTCTGGATTTTCTTCTGCCTTTTTCTGAGCCTGTTCAGCTTCTTTTTGCGCATTCTGGGCTTCAGTTTTTACAGTTTCTGCTTTTTTCTGCTCTTCTTTTAATTTTGAAGATTCTTCAACCGCCTTTTTCTGGGCGTCGTTTGCTTTTTCCTGTGCTTTGTCGGCTTCTCGTTCCTTGATGTTTACCATCTGTTTTCTGGAATCGACTCCCTTGTCTTCGTCTTCCTGCATAGACTGTACGACTTTCTTGTCCGAAATTACGGAAGTGTCAACTGTGCTTAAGCCGCCATTTACGTCGGCAAGAGGAATTACAATCTGGGTTTTTCCCGGCCAGTCGCGGTAGTTGAGGGCAATACCTGCTTTTTCTGCCGTCAGATTGTCTGTCACGATTTTTTTGTATTTTAAATTAAAATAATCGGTGTTTCCGCGATAAACTGCGTTGTAAACCGTTACAAAGGTTGCAACTGTCTGCGCGTCATCGGAAGAATATCCATAGGCTTTTGAAAGATAGGCTGCGATTATTCTTCTTATATTTTTTATGTGGTCGATTGAAGAAGAGCTTCCGATTACAAAAATATCTGCATCAAATTTTCCTTTTTCTTCTGGATTGACAGCATGAATAATCTGGTAACGCAACGAAGAGCCTGCATTTTTTGGAGTTTCTGGATTGTCTGCAATAATTTTTCCAAGGTCAGTTCCTATTCCTGCAATTTCTGCCGCAGAGTTTATAACAGAATGAGGACCGTTGTAGTTTTCAAAAACAACTGGTTGTGTCGAAACTGTTTCAAGTTCTTTTTCATCAACTTCTAATGAAAAAGAGTTTGCGCAAAATACAAAAGCCAAAGCGGCTGTAAAAATTCCCCTGGATAATTTCATAAAATTCCTCCAAAAATAAAAAAAATCTCAAAAAGTGACCAAAGATTTTTGAATATTTTATCACAAAGATTATGATTTTTCACGCGTTAAAGTTCAAGTTTGAGAATTTTTGTAAAAGTTTCGCCTGCATAACTTCGCACCTGTCTGTCAAAACGATCCGTCATAAAATTTGAAAGAATCTGCTTTCCCTGGCGGTAGAGAGCCGGCCTGCCCATAAAGGCGACGATTTTATAAGTTGAATCGCACAGAAGTTTTGCAAGTTTTACATCTTTTTTTTGAAGTTTTTTTTCTATAACGATTTCATAGGCTTTTAAAATCTGGCCTCTTTCGTCGTAACCAGAATTTGCAGAAGTTTGAACCAAAATGTCCAGCAAAAAAGGATCTTCCTCAAGTTCAAGAAAATTTGCAAAATCAGAAACAAAAGTGTCTGATTCGCTATAGCTCATTGCCTCTAGAAATTTCTGCGTATAAATCGGATTGTTTGAATAAAACGACTTGTCTTCGTGTGGATTTCTGTTTTTTTCAAAAAGCTCAGAAATATAGGATTGTGAAAGTTCCTGAAGTTCTTCGGTCATTGTTTTTTCTTTTTGAAAAAAATCTTTTTTTTGGAATGCGGACTGAATTTCTTCAATTCGCGAAAGTGGAACCGGAGAATAAACTATTCCGTCAAAACTCTGAATATTTTTTGAAGGGACTGTGTATGTTTTTTTTGTCTGGCTCACGATTTTTTTGTTTCCGACGCTCTGGGACATGACAAAAGCTTTTAAAACCCAGTTTTTCATGCATAAAAAAAGTTGGTTTGAACTTGTATAGGTGATGAAATTCCAGGTTGCTTTAGAAGGCAGTTTTGCTTCCAAAAAAATGTTTCCGTTTTCGTCAAATTCGATTGCCTTAAAACTGCTGCTTATAAAAAATCCTCTGTCTGTCGGGCACAAAAAAACTGTATCAAAAAGGCTCATAATTCCGCCGGAAAATTCAGAAATAAGGCGGCCGGTTGAATTTTCTACGGTTTTAATTTTTAATTCTGTGCCTTTGTTATAAAGAAGCGCGGAAGTTTTTTGACCGCAGATTATTTTTGTTATTGGTGAATTTTGAATTTCGCTTTTTAAAACCCATTTTGAAACAGAATTGTTTTGATTTTCTGCAAAAAGTCCTGCGGAGCCGTCTTCAAAAGCCATTAAAATTCCGTCGGAGCAGGAGGATTTTGCTGTGATTTTGCCTGCAAAAGTGATTTCTTCCAAAACCTCTCCAAACGGACTGAGCCTAAAACCGTGTGTTTTTCCGTCGTCTGTCTGTTCAAAAAAGAAAACAAGACTTCCGTCTGGAAGCTCGCTTGTCGAAAAAACAGCATTTTCCTTCAGTTCAAGTTTCCATTTCTGGCTTCCTTTTAATCCATAACAGGCAATATTTTTTTTGCCCTGGACAAAAATTCTTCCGTCGCGTCCAACAAAGGGATCCTGTGTTATTTCAAAACCGCAGTCTACGCTCCAAAGAATAGTTCCGCCTGGATTTATAAAATTCAAGACAGATTTATCCGTAACTGCAATTAAAAAATCGTTCCATGAAGAAAAAAATCTTTCGCTTTTGCCTTTTATGCTTTTTTGCCAGAGAATTACGCCTTTTTGGGTAAAGGCGCTTATCATTCTGCCGTCCGTTATTGCGGCAAATCCGTAAGAAGTTTTGACTGGAGGAGCAACAATTTCGCCTCCAATAACAGTTTGCCAGGACGGAGACAAGGTTGACAAATCTGGCTGATAAAGCGCGTCCTGCGAAAAAAACTTTTCTGATAAAAATATCATCAGAAAAAGAAAAACGCTTATTTTTTTTGACAACTTTTTTTTATTCATATTTATTTTATCAGTAAGATTAAACAAACTCAAAATAGGCAAGGCTTTCTATGTGGGAAGTCTGCGGATAAAAGTCAAGAAGATAGAGTTTTGTCAGTTTATAGCCAGATTTTATCAAATAAGATGCGTCGCGTGCCTGTGTTGCCGGATCGCAGGAAATGCTTCTTATTTGGGCTGTCTTGTTTTTGCAAAGCCAAGAACATACTTCTTTTTCCATCCCTGAGCGCGGAGGATCGATTACAACTGCGTCAAAAGGTCCGTTTTTTTCAAGAATCATTGGCGCGTTTTCTTTGACCCAGCGACTTCCGCTCAAACCGTAAGTTTCGTGCTCTTTTCCCGCCATGTTAACTTCTGCGTGGACAAGCGCATCCCTGTTGTGTTCGACCAAGGTTGTCTTTTTAAAAATGTCTGCAAGAAAAACCGAAAAAGTTCCAGCTCCGCAGTACATGTCAAGTACATTCTCTCCGCCCATATTGAATGTTACAGCCTTTATTGTTTTTTCGAGAACGTCCATATTCGACTGAAAAAATCCCTGTACATCGAATTCAATTTGTTTTCCTGAAATACAGACAGTGCAATTGTTTCTTGTGTCGGCCAGCGTGCCTGCAAAACGCTGCCTTACTTTGTTTTTTGCCGTTTTCTTTGATTTTCCGACTTGTTTTGAAGCCCAGAGCTCTTTTTTTGTTTCATCTGCAATTACAAGATGATCGTATTCACTTTGTGCAGAAGAAACAATTCTTTTGTCTCCAAAAAAATGAACACGGCCCAAAGGTCTTTGTTCTTGACTTACATTTTTAAGGTAAGAATTTATTTCGTCGGTTGCAATCGGGCAGAAGTCAAGCTTAAGAATATTGTTTGACTGCTTTTCGTTGAGCCCGCCGTCGGTAAGCTGGATTCTTGAACGGTAATTTGCTGGTTCTCCAGAGATTGTTTCGATTTCTGGAACCTTTATTCCCTCGCGTTCAAAACAGTCTGCAAGCATTTGTTTCCGCAGCTCGCGCTGAAAATCAATATCAATATGCTGCATGTTGCAGCCACCGCATTTTCCGTAAAGCGGGCAAAAAGGCAGCTGACGGTGGACTGAAGGTTCCACAACTTTTTCAATTTCCGCAATGTCATAATCACGGAAACTTTTTTTTATCGAAATTTCAATTTTTTCTCCGGGAATTGCATACGGAATGAATACGTTTTTTCCGTTTATTTTTGCAAGGCAACTTCCGCCAAAGACTATTTTTTCTGGAATTACAGTTATTTTTTCCATCGTTTAAGCTCAATTAGATTTTTGAGAAAATAAAGTTACAGAAAGTTTTAATTCTGTTCATAAACGAAGTTTCGATTCTGTCTTTTAAGAACCAAAGTTTTGGAACGTCAACTCCGCCGATTGCATAAAGAACCCAATTGTCGCCGTCGCGGAAAACCGTAATGCATGAAACCATTTTTTTTGATTTTACCGCGGTAAATTTTTCGTGGTAAATAAGGTTTTCCATGTTCTTGAGTTCATAAAAATAAAAATTTTCGTCTTTTGTTACGTTTATCTGTGAGTTGAATTTTCCGAAGAGCGACATTTCTAAAATACAGTCAATTTGTTTGTCGTTTTCTTCTTCGGTTATTTTTTTTATTTCGGCAGAAGAATACAGTTCGTACCATTTTTGCTGCCTGTCAGAAAAATAAGGAATTCCTACGTAATCACCTATGTTGCACAAAGTCGAATCTATTTCTTCAATTAAATTTTCGTTTCCTTCGACTGGACGGATTTGAATTACTTCTGCAACAAAGGCCGGATCAAGTTTTTTCATTGTTGCCAAAATTCTTGAAGAAGAATCGTTTTCTTTTACGCAAACGTCTTTCATTGATTTTATATTTCGGATTAAAACGTCTCCGTTTTCGAGTTTTTGCTTTTCGTCAGAAGAAAGTTTTGAATTGAAAATTTCTGCCTGGACAGAAAATAAGGCTGCTAAGGCAAAAATTGTGCTAAAAAGAAAAGATTTTTTCATAAGGCTCCCATAAAATCATCGCAGTTACGGTGTATAGTTCTATCTGCGAATATAACAAAAAACTTCATTTTTCTCAATAAGTTACAAAAATCTCGTATTTTGTGCTATAATGCCTTTACTATGATAGCTCCAAAAATAAAAGAAATAATAAATTCAAAAGGCGCCTCTGTAATCAGAAAAATGTTTGAGGAAGGAATTCTTCTCAAAAAAGAGTATGGAGATGACAACGTTTTTGATTTTTCGCTCGGAAATCCTGATTTGGATCCTCCAAAAGAAGTTGTTGATGCAATTTTAGAAGTTGCAAAAGACACAACCCACGGTTGCCACGGTTATATGCCAAATTCTGGCTATCCTGAAGCAAGGCTTGCAATGGCAGAAAAAGTAAGTGGCGAACAGACAGTAAAACTCGAAGAAAAAAATATCGTAATGACGGTAGGAGCGGCGAGCGCTCTCAACTGTGTTTTTAAGTCGCTTTTAAGTTCTGGCGATGAAGTGATTGTTCCTGCTCCTTTTTTTGCGGAATACAGGCACTATGTTGCAAATTTCGGCGGAAAACTGGTTGAAGTTTCTACAAAATCCGATTTTTCGCTTGATGTTAAGGCAATAGAAAAAATGCTTTCTCCAAAAACTGCGGCAGTTTTAATCAATACACCGAACAATCCGACTGGAAAAATCTATTCAGAAAGCGATATTGAAGAACTTTCGGTTGTGCTTAAAAAACATGGAAATTCTTGTGGAAGAATGCCTTATCTTATCTGCGATGAACCTTATCGTGCGATTGTTTATGATGGCGTAAAAGTTCCTCCTGTATTTCCAAAGTACGAAAATTCTGTAGTAGTTTCAAGTTTTGCGAAAGACCTTTCGATTCCAGGCGAGAGAGTCGGATATATTGCTGTAAATCCACAATGTGAAGATTCTGACGAGTTTATTTCTGCCTGCACTTTCTGCCTGCGCACTTTAGGTTGTGTAAATGCACCTGCGTTTTTTCAGAAAGTTGTTGCAAAATCCTGGAATGCAAAAGTCGATTATTCTTCGTATGCTCGTCGTCGCGACCTTTTAATGGCAATTTTGGACAAGGCTGGATTTGAATATTGTCGTCCTCAGGGAGCGTTCTATCTTTTTGTAAAAGTTCCTTCCCGATGGAATGATGACGATTGTGCATTCTGCGATTATTTAAAAAAATTCTTTATTTTGAGTGCTCCGGGAAACGGTTTTGGAAAAAAAGGCTATTTCCGTCTTGCATATTGCGTAAGCGAAAAAACTATTGTCAATTCAGAAAAAGCCTTTATCGCAGCAGCTAAATAGGAGATGTGAAAATGAAAATCTTAATGGTAAGTGCAGAAGCTGTTCCTTTTGCAAAGACAGGCGGACTTGCAGACGCAGTTTCGGCCCTTGCAGGCAGTTTGAGTAAACTCGGCCACGATGTAAAAATCGTAATGCCGCGCTACTATAAAATCGACCGAAAAAAACTTCAAAAACTCGAAGGACCTCTCGGAGTCCCAGTCGGAACAGGTCAGGAATGGACAGCCGTCTATACGACAACTCTTCCTGGTTTTGAAAAAGTAAGCGTGTATTTTCTAGACCACGAAAACTGTTTTGGACGCGATGGGGTTTACGGAACAAAGTCCGAGCCTGATTTTTTTGACAACCCGTATCGATTCAGTCTTTTGTGTCACGGTGCTCTTCAGGTTTGCAACAAATTGGGCTGGTTTCCAGATATTGTTCATGCTCACGACTGGTCAGCAGCTCTCGCTCCAGTTCTTGTAAAGCATGTTTGCCGTACACAAGAAGCCTTTAAAAAAACAGCCTCTGTCTTTACGATTCATAATATGGGCTATCAGGGTGTTTACGGAAAAGACAAATTCAATGATTTAGGAATCGATTGGAACCTTTACTATGGAGCAGGATTTGAACGAAACGGCGCAATAAACTTTTTGCAGGCTGGAATTTCTTCTGCCGACATGGTAACGACGGTAAGTCCGACATATTCGCGCGAAATCCAGACGCCAGAAGGCGGATTTGGGCTTGACGGCTTGTTGCGTGTCAGAAGCGATGTTGTAAAGGGAATTGTAAACGGAGTAGATACAGAAATCTGGAATCCTGAAAAAGATCCCGCTCTTCCTGCAAATTTTTCTTCAAAGGATATGTCTGGAAAAGCCGAATGTAAAAAAGCCCTGCAGCAGTATTTTGGACTTCCAGAAAGGGAAGATGTTCCTGTAATCGCTATGATTGGTCGCCTTGTAAGCCAGAAGGGAATCGCAGAAGTTCTTGCGCCAAATTACGGATGTCTGTGGGGAATTTGTAAATCCGTAGACGTTCAGGTCGTTCTTTTGGGAAGCGGTGATCGCTGGGCAGAAGACGAAATCAATTCACTTCAGGAAAAACTTCCAAACTTCCGTGCAAAAATTGGTTATAACGAAAAGCTCAGTCATTTAATCGAAGCAGGGGCAGACTTTTTCCTCATGCCAAGTCAGTACGAGCCTTGCGGACTCAACCAGCTTTACTCAGAACTTTACGGAACTCTTCCAATTGTTCGTCGTACGGGCGGTCTTGCAGATACAGTCCAGAATTACAACGAGCAGACTGCTGAAGGAACTGGCTTTATGTTCGATAATCTTACACCGCAGGCAGTTTACGACACTGTAGGCTGGGCTGTTTACGCTTATTACAATAAAAAAGACCACATCAAACAGATGCAAAAACGCGCAATGGAACAGGACTTTACGTGGACAAAAAGTTGTCGTCAGTACGAAAAAGTCTACAAAGAAGCTCTTTTGCGTGGTTGTGGAATAAAACTTTAAAAGTTTTTGGGGGGAGCGCGTTTCCTTCCCGCGACTGGCTCTTGCTGCAAGTCCTCGGAACCGGTATTTTGCCGGTTCCTGTGGTCTTTCCGCGACGATCCAGGCTAGGTTTTTCTTCCAATAAAAGTTTGTTTTTCGCGCCTTTCTGAAGTTAATTCAGAGAGGCTTTTTTTATTAAAATTCAAACCATTCGCCGTTTATTGTTAGATACCAGTCGGCAATAACCGCATTCATATCAGGATTGTACCAGCTTACAGAACCGTCTTTGTTCAAAACTACAAGCCTTGTTTTGTTCTTTGCGATTTTTACAGGCAGGGAAGCAGAACGCTTGTATTCGAAATTTCGCTTAGCCATTAAATTATAAGAGCGAATTCTTGATTTTCCCATGTTTGTGTATAAAACAGGATAAGACAGGTAACAGATTGCATTCGGGTCTTCAGAATGTTCTTCAAGCAGATGTTTTGAATATTTTGTTTCCGGATTATAAGAAAAAACAGACGTAAGAGGTTTGTTCTGCGAGTCAGTTCCGATTATAATTCCGTAAATTTCAGGTTTTGCAACAGAAGGATCAAAAGAAAGTGCGTATGCTACGTTTCCTTTCAAATTAAGGGGAACGGTTTCTTTAGTCTTTGTGTTTACGTATAAAAGAGGAACTGTCGGAGTGGTTGCAGAAGTTTTTGCTACGTAAAGGTCAGTTTCGTTATAAAGAAGCGCATCTTGAATTCCTGCCCCGTTGTAAAGGTTTTCCTTTGTCTTTGATTCTATTGAATAGCGGTTTACAGTAGAACTTCCTTCAATTGACAAAAGATAATTTCCGTAGAGTTTTAAGGATTTTAGATTATTTTCCGGAGTAAAGATTGCAGATGCCGTCCCAGTTGTAAAGTCAAAAAACTGTACTGTTTTTCTGGAATCTTTCGTCCAAAGAATTACTCCAGCTTCGTTGTAAGAAATTATATTCGTATGTCCTGGATTTGTTCCCTTTAAGTCTACAGCGCCGTTGTCGTAAGAAGAAAGGACGATTGATGAAGGCGTCAGAAAATAAAAATTTTCTCCAGCAGAGGCAACATCGTATATATCATTGTACATGTTGTCGCTCATAGACTGAAGAACATCCACGCGTTCTGCAATCGAGTTGTCGAATTTATACAGGTTTCCCTGGTTTGTTCCGGCAAATATCGTTCCAGAAGCCGCAATATCTGCGCAGACGAGAGACTCATCGTTTTTTAAGCCAGTAAATGTTCGGATAAGCTGTGGAGCAATTACATCTTTATTTCTGTCATTTTTTATCAGGTACATTTTAAATTGTCTTTTTTCATTTATAATGTAATAAAGATTTTCATAGCTATTAGAACTGAAAATAACCGGCTCTTTTCCGGCAACTGAAAATTTTGCAAGCGTTTTTCCTGTTACTGCCTGAATTACATAGATGCTTCCGTCTTTGTATCCTGCAAGAAAAACATTGTTGTTGAACATACAGACCTGGCTCAAACCTGGTTCTGTAGAAAATTTCGCCTTTTTTTCGCCATTGCGTATATTGTAATAACTTAAAGAACCTGTCGGAGAATATGCAACTGCCGAATTTTCAGAACTGCTGGTTATAACCATGCTTACAGGCCCTGTGCTTTCCTTTAATTTTTTTGAAGTGATTGTGTTATTCTGCGTATTTAAAAAGTAAGTTCCTTTTGCGCTTGCAGTTCCGCACAAAACGTAAGTTCCTTTCGCAGAATAGGAAAGAGAAGTGATTGGCGTTCCGAAGGTAAATGCGCATTTTCTTGTAAGGGTTTTAAAATTCCATACGCTTACCATATTTGTTGCGGCGCCATCCGTTTCGTAAATTGCAATATCGTTTCCGTTCGGACTTCTTGCAACCATTTTTATTGCGAGGTCTGTAACCTGATAGTGTTCACCCAAAGAATCTTCTGTCCATTTAATTATAAAACCGTCTTGTCCGACGCTAAAGACAGTATTTTGCTCACTATCGGAATTTTCAAGGACAGCAAGCCCTGTAACCGCAGAATCATGTGCCTGTGTCGAAACATGGCTTTGCGCAAAAAACAAAGCTCCGGCAAAAAAAGTGAATAAAATTGAAACGCAAATTATTTTGATTTTCATCGAAATCCTCTTAGATTTATCTTGCAGTTCTCATAAAAAAATTGAAATCGCCTATAACTGCTATTACGAACAAAAAAGCAATAAAGGCAAGTCCAATATATTGTACACGATAACGAACTTTTGGTGAAATACGGATACGGAAAATTGCTTCTATAAGCGAGAAAAAAATCAATCCTCCGTCCAAAACCGGAATTGGCAAAAGGTTCATTATAAAAAGCGAAATGCTGATTAAGGCTACGAAATTCAAAACTGAAGAAAGGCCTGTCCTAAAACCTGCAGAAAAGCTTTCTTTTACGGTTTCTCCAAGCATAGTAGTAATTGAGGCAGGTCCGCTCACTGCCTGCGTAATTTTTACGCCTTTAAAAAGACTTGCAATCCCTGTCAAAGATGCCCTGAAAATTTTCCAGGTTTCTTTTCCGCCTTGAACAATCGCTCCAAAAAATCCATAGCGTTTTGCTTCACGTTTTGTACTTGTTTCAGGTGCGCTTATTACGCCGATTTTTCCTGCTCCTGTTTGTCTGTCAAGTTGTGAATGAACCAAAAAATCCATTTGAATTCCGTTTCTCAAGACTTTAACTTTTAAATCCTCATCAGGATGAATTGCAACAAACTCGTAAAGTTCAGAAAAATCGTTTATTTTTTCAGAATTAATTTGAATTATTTCATCTCCGCTGCAAAGCCCTGCTTCTGCTGCCGGAGAAACAATTTCTGGATAAACTTCATTTGCCAGGGTAATTTTGTTGGAAGCAGACCAATACGTAAAACCTACAAGGGCAACTATAAAAAAAGAAAAAAAAGTCAGAAAAAGATTTGCCAAAGGCCCTGCAAAAGCGATTGCCGCACGTTTTAAGGGCGAAACTCCGTAAAGCGAATTTTTGTCATATTCAACAAAATCACAAGAAGAATTCTCGTTCGAAAAATCATTTTCGCCTTTCATCGAGCAATATCCACCGAGAGGCAAAAGGGAGATTCTCCAGTCTATGTTTTTAATTTTTTTGTGTAAAAGTACAGGACCCATTCCGATCGAAAACGCTTCGACCTTAACTCCGCACAAGATTGCAGCCAAAAAATGACCGCTTTCATGCAGAAAAACTATAACTCCAAGAATTATCAGACCATAAACTATTTTTAACAACATTTTTTATACCAGTTTCTTTGCGATCGAACGGGCCAGGCTGTCCGCTTCAAAAATATCCTTTGTGTCGCGGACAGGGCTGTTCCATTCATCTTCATTTTCCATAACTTTTTCGACAATATGCGCAATTTTTTCAAAACGGATTTTTTCGTCAATAAATGCCCAGGCTGCTATTTCATTTGCCGCATTAAAAGCAATCGGATGACAGTTGTCTTTTTCTGCCGCCTTAAATGCAAGTTTTAAAAGAGGAAAATCGTCCATTCTCGGTTTTTCGAATGTCAAGGTTCTTGAACCTGTTGCTGTGTCTGTAAGGTCAAAAGGTTTCATAAAATTATGCTTTACTTCCGGCCAGTCGAGGGCCTGGATAATAGGATGCTTCATATCTGGTTCGCTTAACTGGGCATACACAATTCCGTCGTTTGTTCTTACAAGAGAGTGAATTATGCTTTCTGGATGAACAACTACTTCTATTTTCATTGTGTCAAATCCAAAAAGCCGTTTTGCTTCAATAACTTCAAGCCCTTTGTTTCCCAACGTTGCAGAATCAACAGTGATTTTTGTTCCCATGTTCCAAGTCGGATGTTTTAGCGCATCTTTTAGAGTTGCATTTGCAATTTTTTCAGAGGGCCAGGTTCTAAAAGGACCACCGCTTGCAGTAATTATAAGTTGTTCTACATTTTTAGAACCGCCGCAATTGTTAAGCAGTGTAAAAATCGCCGAGTGTTCGCTGTCTACTGGAAGAATTCTGCTGCCACTTTTTTTTGCCATTTCAAAGATAACAGGACCTGCCATGACAACAGATTCTTTATTGGCAAGAGCAAGGTCAATTCCAGTTTCTAAAACCAAAATACTTGGAACAAGTCCAGCGCTTCCTGCAATTCCGTTTACGACAATATCAGGTTTTGTTTTTTCTATTAGTTTTTTTATTCCTTCTGTTCCTTCTTCACTTGTTAGCGAATATGGACATTCAAAAAAACTTGCAAGTTTTTCGAGCTTTTCTTTGTTTTTGTTTGCTGTAAGACCGCAACAGGCAAAACGATCTTTATGATTTTTTAAAATATCGACAGTGCTTGTGCCGATTGAGCCTGTGCAACCTAAGACGAGAATTTTTTTCATATTCCTTCCTTCAAAATTATCTGAAAAAGCAGACAAAAGTCCTTTTTATTGCAAAAGGGCAGGGTAAATATGCGTAATTGTAAAGTAGAATACAGGAGCTGAAAAAACGATGCTGTCGATTGAATCGAGAATTCCTCCACGACCAGGAATTATTGAACCTGAATCCTTGCAGGAGGCAGAACGTTTAAGAACGGATTCAACTAAATCTCCGAGAATCGAAGTAATTGAAATTAAAGCGCCCAAAAGAATCAATCTTGCGACAGAACCTGTAAAAATGTCTTTCCAAAAGACCCAGCTCAAAATTCCACTCAAAATTGAACCAAAAATTCCACCGCAGAAGCCAGCAATGCTTTTATTTGGACTTGCTTTTATAAAGCCTTTGTTATTTTTTCCAAAAAGCACACCGAAAAACCATGCCAAAGAGTCGCAAAAAAATACCATTGTCAAAAACATGATTAAAACTGGGCGCGAATTTTTAAGAAAAGTCATGCGTGTTAAAAAAGTCAGCAAATATCCAGCGTACGTAATAATCGAAATTGATGTAATTATATGGCTGTTTGAATTTTCAAAAGTTTTGTTCAAAATAACTTCGACTGCAAGACTTATTAAAATTGCGAGCACAAACACAAAATCAACATAAGAAACGTCAAATTCAAAAACTGCACGCAAAAGCATTGCAAGATTTATAACTCCTGCAAGAATTATTACAAACAACTTGTTCTGTAATTTAAAATTATGGTCAAGAATATGATAAAATTCGCAGGCGGCAACAACCGAAACTGCTGTCACGACAATGTGGATTGCAAGGTGGTTCATCTGATTCAGAAGAATCAGCATGATTATAAGAGGCACTCCTATAAAAAAAATTCCAAGTCTAGAAACGACTTTACGATTCATAAATTCCCCTGTTTACTTTTGGTCTGGAACTGCGCCAAACCTTCTATTACGTTTTTGAAATTTGATTATATCTTCTATAAATTCATTTTCTGTATAATCAGGCCAAAGCGTGTCTGTAAAAATAAATTCTGCATAAGCACATTGCCAAAGCAGAAAATTGCTGAGCCTTTTTTCACCACCAGTTCTAATCATTAAATCAACGTCTGGCAGACCTTTTATATCCAACGAATCTGAAACAAGTTTTTCTGTAATGTCTTCCGGTTTTACGTTATTTTCTACAAGTTTTTTTATTCCACGGACAATTTCATCTCGGCTGCCATAATTTATGGCTAGAACACAGGTTGTTCCTGTAAAATGTTCTGTATCTTTTTTTGCGTTTTGAATTTCTTTTTGAACATCTTTTGGAAGTCCGCTTAAATCGCCAATGTGTTCAATTTTAATACCATTGTCTTTATAAAACTGGAATTCTGCACGAAGATGCCCTTTTATGAGAGTCATAAGATAACCGACTTCTTCCTGAGTCCTCTTCCAGTTTTCTGTTGAGAAAGTATATAAAGTTATGTATTTTATTCCCAAAGAGGCTGCTTGAGCTACTATTCTCTTTGCAGAATTTAAGCCTTCTTTATGGCCTTGAGAGCGCGCTAAACCTCTTTGTTTTGCCCAGCGACCGTTTCCATCCATGATTATTGCAACATGTTCTGGAAGTCCGCTGGCTTTTATTTCTTCAATATTCATCAGAATTGTAATCTGCTAAAATTAAGCAAGAATTTCCTTTTCTTTTGCATCGCAGACTGTCTGAATTTCAGCAATATATTTGTCAGTGAGTTTCTGAAGATCGTCTGTTTCTTTTTTTAGCTGATCTTCTGTGATTTCTCCTGATTTCTGCTGTTTTTTCAAATCATCGTTTCCGTCGCGACGAACATTGCGGATTGTCGTTTTGTAGTTTTCTGCCATTGATTTTGCCTGTTTTACCAGCTCTTTTCTGCGGTCGGCAGTCAATGCAGGAATTGAAATACGGATTACTTTTCCATCGTTTGAAGGATTTAATCCAAGGTCTGCAACCAAAATTGCTTTTTCAATATCAGTAATAAGACTTTTATCAAATGGAGAAATTACAACAGTGCGGGCTTCTGGAATTGAAATCTGAGCAACCTGATTGAGCGGTGATTTTTGTCCGTAATAATCTACACGAACTTTGTCAAACATAGTAGCAGAAGCACGACCCGTGCGGATTGTGTTCATTTCGTTTTTAATTCCTTCAAGCGTTTTTTCCATTTTTGCTTTAGCGTCAAATGCCATAGTGATTTCTCCCATAAAACCGCAGTTGCGGCATGCCAAACAGGCACGAATCCATATTTTAGTTGATAAAACTAAAAGCGGTTAGAAAAAAATCCAACCGCTTTTAATCAGTAAAAATTATTTACCGAGAACGAAAAGAACAATCTTTCCAAATGAAAGTTTTGCACCAGCAGCCTTTCCAACTTCTTCAAGTTTCTTAGCAACTGTAACTTTGTCGTCCTTTACGAAAGGCTGGTCAACAAAACAGCTTTCTGCAAGGAGCTTGTTGATTTTTCCGTTAAGAATGCCGTCTTTTACATTCTGTGGTTTTGAAGCCATTTTTTCATCAGCGTCCATCTGTGCAGCAAAAATTTCTTTCTGCTCGTCGATATAACTCTGTGGAACTTCATCTTTTGTAATGTAAGTAGGTGTAAATGCTGCGAGGTGAAGACAGCAGTCTTTTGCGAATGCTTTTACTTCGTCAGATGTTGATCCTTCAACAACTACAATTGCACCTGTTTTTTTGTCTGAGTGAACATAAGTTCCAACAACAGCATTTGCTCCAACTTCAACGAAAGCAGAACGGCGTACAGCCATGTTTTCGCGGAATTTGATAGCAATTGTGTCGATGATTGCTTTGTGTTCTGCTGTGATTTCATCGGTTCCTGCTGCAAGTGTGATTTCTGCAGCTTTGTCAGCAGTTGCGCCAAAATCAGCATTATTTGCTACGAAGTCAGTTTCACAAGTAACTTCAACCATAGCAATTTTATTGCCTTCCTGTTTGATGACAATGCGTCCTTCGCCAGTTGCACGGTCAGAACGTTTTGCCATAGCAGCAAGACCTTTTTCTTTCAAGATTTTCTCAGCTTCTGCAACACTTCCATTTGCATCCTGGAGAGCTTTTTTGCAGTCCAACATACCTGCGCCTGTTGCTTCGCGGAGAGCTTTTACATCAGCAGCTGTAAATGATGCCATTTGTATTCCCCTGATTATTTGTCAAATTTTTCAGCGAGATCTTCATCATCGCTATCATCGTCAGCAGCAACATCTTCTTCTTTTGGTTCAGTAGGAGTGTAGTTGCTGTAGTCTGCGATTTCTTCATCGTCTTTTTTTGTTGAAGCGTCTGTAACGATTTCTTCATCGTCGTTAAGAGTTTCAATAATTTTAAGACCTTCTTCGTTGTTTGCTTCTACAACTGCGTTTGCAATGATAGAAGTGAAGAGAGAAATTGCACGGATTGCATCATCGTTTCCTGGAATAGGGTAGTCGATTCCTTCTGGGTTACAGTTTGTATCAACAACTGCAACGATAGGAATACCCATACGGTGAGCTTCTGCAACAGCAATCTGTTCTTTGTGTGTATCGATGATGAAAAGAATTCCTGGGAGTTCTTTCATTTCTTTGATACCACCAAGGTTTTTAGAAAGCTTTTCTTTTTCTTTGAGAAGATTTGCAACTTCTTTTTTTGTAAGATTGTCAAAAGTGCCGTCTACTTCCATCTTTTCGATTTTCTTGAGGCGCTGAAGTGACTTTTTGATTGTAGAGAAGTTTGTAAGCATACCACCAAGCCAGCGGTTGTTTACATAGTACATGCCACAGCGTTCTGCTTCTTTCTGAACTGCCTGCTGTGCCTGTTTTTTTGTACCAACGAAAAGAACTGACTTTCCTGAAGTTACAACTTTGCGGACAGCTTCGTAGCTGTCTTTGATTGCACCGATTGTTTTCTGCAAATCGATGATATGGATACCATTGCGCTGTGCGAAGATATATTTCTTCATGCGTGGATCCCAACGCTTAACCTGGTGACCGAAATGTACACCTGATTCAAGCAAACTCTTCATGGTTACAACTGCCATAAAGTGTCTCCTTCACCGGAAAGAAATCATTCATGCTTTAGATGATTTTTTTCCACCGAACTCTTTTTCTCGAGGCGCATAATAATGCGTCCGGAAGATTTACGAGCCTGCGAATAAATACCTACGGTCCGTTCGCAAGTCCCGGCAGATTACTCGAAAATCGAATAATTCTGTTCTTTTAGTGTATCATAAAGTTCAAAGACAGGCAATCCCATAACACCGCTGTTTGTACCGTCAATTTTAGAGATAAAACAGCTTGCAAGCCCTTGAATTCTATAACCTCCAGCTGCTCCGTGCCATTCTCCTGTGCTTATATACCATTTAATTTCTTCGTCGGTCATCTTTGAAAAAGTTACTTTTGTGATTGAAGTGCGATTGCTCATGTAGTGCAGTTCGCTGTTAAAAAGTGCAATTCCCGTAATTACTTTGTGTGTAGAACCTTGGAGACTTTTTAAGTATTCAAAGGCTTGTTCTTGATTTTCCGGCTTTCCTAGAATTTTTTTGTTTTTTACAATTACGGTGTCTGCTCCTAAAATCCATGGATATTCAATTCCTGCCGGGGCAGCCCTTATGACTGCGTCAACTTTTCTTGTGGCGAGAAATTCGGGAATTTTTTCAATTTCAATATCATCAGGATATTCTTCCTTGCAGTTTGGAATTATGACCTGATAAGGAATGTTCATAAGTTTTAAAATTTCCTGTCGTCTTGGTGAAGAAGATGCTAAAATTATAGGCTGCATAAGATACCTCCCGGTTTATAAATGAGTTGTGCAAGTTATTCTGTTGACAATTTTGAATGAAATCAATATCTTTTGTTCTTGTATTTCAAAAAAAGACTGAGGGATTAGCTCAACTGGATAGAGCGTCGGCCTCCGGAGCCGAAGGTTGCGTGTTCAAATCACGTATTCCTCAAAAAAATTGGTAAAATTAAATAAAAAAAAAGAGAGGCTTTTCAAATTTCTTTGATGGCCTCTCTTTTTTTTTGCTTGGTTATTTTGCGTTGTTATTTTTCTTGTCTGATGACGAAGGAACACCCTGTAAAGTCTTTAGTAGTTCATGGGCACGGGTGCGGACTGGAGTTACATAGCGGTAGTTTGTAGCAATCTGGCCTACAGCCTGAATCATAGGACCTTTGTTCTGAACTGAATCTGCAATTTTTTCATAGGCAATTAAAACTTCGAGAGCCAATGAAGAAGTCGGGTTTAAAACCGCATTTTTTTTCTGAGCCCAGGCGATTGTTTCAGAAACTTCATCGTTGTCGTTGATTCCGATGTCTCCAAGGGCACGGATTGCGGCTGTTATTACCATAGGCTCGTTGTCTGCAAGAGCGACTTTTACAAGAGCATTTTTTGATTCTTCTGTTTTAACATTTGCAAGAATATCGCAGGCTTTTGCGCGGATGTCTGGAAAGTTGTTCATAAGGCGTCCGTTTGTTCTTGACTGACTTGCGATTCCTTCCCCTGCAAGACCATCGAGAGCTTTCATCATATCAGGAGTTGTGCGTCCTTCGTTTACTGCATTTTCAAGATATTGAAGGGCTACAAGCTTGTTGTCTCTTTCTTCTGATGTTGCAAGTTCTGTGATTACAACGTCTTCGATGCTGCTGAGGTATTCGCTTTCAACGTTTGACTCGTTGTCTGCGCTTGTCTGTGCGCTAACTGTAAAAGCGAATGCAGTAAGAATTGCAGCTGCTGCATATTTTATAGATTTCATTAGATCCCCCTTGGACTTATTCTAGTAATCGGCACTTTTTATAAAAACTTTTAAAATTATAGTTGAATGATTTACAAAAATCAATAAAAGTTATTCTTTCTTTGAAAAAAGACAGAAACTGTTATCCGTCAATTTCTGGCAGGTGTAACTGCCAATGACCATCGATTTTATTGAAATAATAGTAAACTGTGTATTTTTCTTCAGTTTCGGAAGAATCCAGGCTTGTAATCTGAACGGCCTTTACGTAATTTTCAGATTCATAGCGTATTGTTGAGATGTTTCGTCCAGCTCTTGAAGGTACGAATACGTATTTAAAATAATCCTGCAAGGTTCTGAGCTGAAGCCCCTTTATAGGCAGTTTGCCTTGGGCTTTTTTTAAATTTGCAGGTTTTGACCAATAAACTTTTGACTCGTTGTCTATATACAAAAGCCAAGACTGATAGTCGAAATCTGACATAATCGTTTTTAAACTCTCAATGGTGCGGAGAATTTCTGCTTTATCTGATTCAAATGTGTCTTTTGAAACAGTAAGGTTTCCAACAGACTTGTGATATTCATCTTTTTCGACTGGAATTTCTTTTTTTTCGTCAATAACATTCTTGTTTTCTTCTTTTGCTTGTTGCTGTTGTACCGAAGTTGAACCGCAACCTGCCAGTATGAAAGGAAATGCCAAAATTGCTATCTTGGATAAATATTTTTTTGTTCTCATAAAGAAGAATATACATCACTTGTCTGTTCGCGTCAAACGTGATAAAAAGAAAAGCATGAATATTGCAGTTTTTCCGGGGAGCTTTGATCCTCCGACTTATGGACATTTGAATGTAATTGAAAGGGCAAGCAAACTTTTTGAAAAAATCGATGTTCTTGTTTCTGAAAATCCTGGCAAAAATAGCCTTTTTACTGCTGATGAGCGAGTTTTGATGCTAAAAACTTTGACAGAGCCTTATCATAATGTAGAAGTTCATAAATGGGACAGACTTGTCGTTGAATATGCAAGAAAAATCGATGCAAAAGTTCTTATTCGTGGAATAAGAAATGTAAACGATTTTTCGTACGAGTTTGACCTTTCTCTTGTAAACCACAATTTAAATCCTGAAATTGAAACTCTTTTTATGCCGACGGAGACAAGGTACGTAATCGTAAAGTCCAGTTCGATAAAAGAACTTGCCCAGTTTGGCGGAGATATAAGCGGAATGGTTCCTCCTGTGGTTTGTGAGGCTGTTTTGAAAAAATACCGGAAATAACAGAGAATTTGAATGTTAAAATGACAAAAAATGTGATATTGTCATAAAAAATATTGACAAATGGAAAAATACCGGTATAATCCAATTGACATTCAGACAGGAACTGATATAACATTAAATCTGTTATACAAGTAACAAAACATATAGTGAGGTTATATAAATGGCAGTACCTAGAGCGAAAACTTCGAAAGCACGAACACGCAGACGCCGTGGTGTTAATATGCATCTTGTTGCACCACAGATGGTTGAATGTGCAAACTGTGGCAACCTTGTTTTGCAGCATCATGTATGTCCAAAGTGCGGTTTCTACCGTGGACGTCAGGTAATTAAACCAGAAGTTAAGTAGTCTGGATGAATTAACAATACGGAAAATTTTCAGTTTCTGAAAATTTAACTTAATTAATCACAGGAGATTAAAAATGGACGAATTGTTCAGCAAAATCCAGAAGCTTATCGCTGAAAAACTGGAAATCGATGAAAGCAAAATCACTTTGGATTCTTCATTCCGTGGTGATCTCGGTGCAGACAGCCTTGATACTTACGAATTGGTTTATGCAATCGAAGAGGAACTTGGCGTTAGCATCCCTGATGAAAAAGCAAACGAATTTGAAACAGTTCGTGATGCATACAACTTCATCAAAGCTGAAAAAGAATCTAAATAATTTTTCAGTTATAGTTTTTTATAAAACGAATGAACACAGGTTTGCTTAAGCGGCCTGTGTTTATTTTTTTTATGGGGGTTGTTGTGTTTAAAAGAAAAATTCGTAATTCAAATATTTCAGAAGAAAGAAAAAAAGCCCTTTCTGAGTTTTGTAAAAACCTGAATATAAAATTCAATAATCTGGAACTTTTAAATCTAGCCTTCCATCACCGTTCTTTTTCCAACGAAAACATTTCAAGCAGGCACGTAAATAATGAAAGACTTGAATTTCTTGGAGATTCTGTCCTTGGTATGGCAACCGCAACTTTTTTATATGAAGATATGTTTGAAAATCCAGAAGGAGATCTTTCTAAAATAAAGAGCGTTGTTGTCTCTGAAAAAACTCTTGCTCCGATTGCGAGAAGAATAGGTATAAACAAAATGCTTATTCTTGGAAAAGGCGAGGAGATGAGCGGAGGGCGCGACAAGGACGCTATTCTTGCGGATTGTGTTGAAGCAATAATCGGAGCTTATTATCTTGACAGCGGTTTTGAAGTTGCGGAAGAACTTGTGCTTGATCTTATTGTTCCGGAAATTCGAAAAGTCCAACAGAATAAGGGTGAAAAAGATTACAAAACTCTTTTGCAGGAATTTTACCAGAAAAAATCAAAGTTATGCCCAGTTTATGAACTTGTCAAAAAAACAGGTCCAGACCATGACAGGACTTTTTGGGTAAAGGTAAGTTTAAAAGACGAAGAATTTGGTCCGTGCAGTGGAAAAAGCAAAAAGGCTGCGGAGCAAAATGCCGCAAAGCTTGCGTGGGAGAAAATCAAAAAAAATTAAAAAAAATTAAAAATTTTTAAAAATTTTTAAAAAACAGTATTGACATAAACTTCAATGCTTGGTATTATAAATACATAAGTTGTGCGGTAGTCATATAACGGCTCATTATCTCAGCCTTCCAAGCTGATGACGAGGGTTCGACTCCCTTCTACCGCTCTAAATTTATTAAGGCTAAATCTTTGTGTTACAACGATTTAGCCTTTTTTTTTATTTTAACCTAGTCTTTTGGAAAGAAAACAAAAATTCTTGAGAAGCTTTTTTTGCATAAAGTTTTTCTTACGCTGGATGCGAAGGACTTTAGTTGGCGCACTTTGCGACAATGAGCGTAAGCGAATCCGTAGCAGCCAGTCTTTGGGAAAAATGCTTGCATGAACGAAAATTGTTTTTTTTACGACTGATGACGTTCTTTTTTTTATAAATTTTTTATTAAAAGCCTGCGTTTTTTATTTTTCTGTTTTTTATTCTATGATATAATTCTTGATATGTTTTTTTTCCATGGAGGTTTTTTTATGGAAACTTTGTTTAAAATCAAGGAGAAAGGTTCAACTGTAAGCCGCGAAATTATCGGTGGTATTACAACTTTCCTTGCAATGTCCTACATTCTTGCAGTTAATCCTGGAATGCTTGGTTCTATCCCTGGAATGAGTTTTGAAGGCGTTTTTACGGCAACTGCGATTTCTGCTGCGATTGCAACTCTGATTATGGCTTTTTTTGCTAATATGCCTGTTGCTCTTGCTTCTGGCATGGGACTTAATGCGTTCTTTACGTATACTGTTTGCGGACAGATGGGGTGTTCTCCATGGTTTGCTCTTACAGCTGTTTTGCTTGAAGGTGTTTTGTTTATCGTTCTTTCGTTCTTTGGTGTTCGTGAGGCGATTATCAATTCTATTCCTTCTACTATGAAGAAGGCTGTTGCTGTTGGTATTGGTCTTTTTATTGCTTTAATTGGTCTTAACAACGCTGGAATCGTAACTTCTTCAAACGGAACAATTATCGGTTTTAACGCATTTGACAAAGATCATATTTCTGCAATTGTTGCGATTATCGGTCTTGTAATTACGATTGTGCTTTATATTCTAAAAGTTCCTGGAGCAATTCTTATCGGTATTGCTGCTACAACTGTTGTTGGAATTCCTTTTGGTGTTACGACTATTCCTGAAAACTTTAAACCTGTTTCTGTTCCTCAGGCTCCGTTCCTTTTTAGATTTGAATTTTCAAATGTCCTTACGCTGAAATTCTTCGGAGTTTTCTTTACTTTCCTTTTTACTGATATTTTTGATACTATTGGAACTTTGATGGGCGTTGCTGAGCAGGCTAAACTTATTGACGAAAACGGAAATATTCCTAATGTAAAAAATGCTCTTCTTGCCGATGCGATTGGTACTGTTGCTGGTGCTTGTCTTGGAACTTCAACTGTAACTTCTTATGTTGAATCTTCTGCTGGTGTTGCTGCTGGTGCTCGCACAGGTCTTTCTTCTGTTGTGACTGCAGGTTTCTTTGTTTTGGCTTTGTTGTTCACTCCGCTTTTTGCACTTGTTCCTTCTTGTGCTACGGCTCCTGCCTTGATTTTTGTCGGATTTTTGATGATGCAGTCTGTAACCTCAATCAAGTTTAGTGAAATAACTGACGGAATTCCTGCTTTTATAACAATTCTTGTAATGCCTTTCGGATATTCGATTTCTAAAGGTATTGCCTTTGGTATGATCGCTTATGTAATTTCGAAAGTTGCTGGTAGAAAAGCAAAGGAAATTTCTCCTGTTACGTGGATTCTTGCTGCCGTATTTGTTTTTGCTCTTGCAATAAAAGCTATCTAATTTTTTAGTATGAACGAATCATCAAATAAAGAAAAATATTTGCGCCCGACCTGGGACGAATATTTTATGGAAGTTGCAAGAACTATTGCAAAACGTGCGACATGCGACAGAGGACGTTCTGGTTGCGTGATTGCAAGAGATAATCAGATTCTTGTTACTGGATATGTTGGAAGTCCTGCGGGACTTCCTCATTGCGATGAAGCAGGTCATCTTCTAAAAAAAATGCTGCACAGTGATGGAACTGTCAGCCAGCATTGTGTAAGAACCGTTCATGCGGAGCAGAATGCAATCTGCCAGGCTGCTAAACGTGGAATTTCTATCGATGGCGGTACTGTTTACTGTAAAATGACTCCGTGTAGAACCTGTGCAATGCTTTTAATTAACTGCGGTATAAAAAGAGTTGTGTGTGAAAAACACTACCATGATGAAGCCGACAGTCTTAAAATGCTTGAGGAAGCTGGAATAGCGATTGAACATTTGGAAGATAATGTTCAGACTTACGAAAATATGTAATAAAAAAGGCTAGCTTGAAAGTTTTTCAGACTAGCCTTTTTTGTTTTATTTTAAGTTTTCAAGCAACCAAGATTTGAATTGGTTGTAGTTGTTTTCCATTGGAATTGATTTGTCTTCCAGGCGCATAACTTTTTCAAGTCTGTCTGGAATTATTGGCTTTGAGCCGATTGCCTTTTCGACGATTGAGCCGAATTTTGCAGGATGGGCTGTTTCCAAAACTACACCGATTGCGTTTTTCTTAGAAATTACATCATCTGCCCAATCTGGGAGATTTGGTGTAAGACCAGGTTTTGTGTAATCATGTTTTTTGCCCTGTGCAAGTTCTGCCATGGCTCCGTTTTTAATATCGCTCCATGCTTTCCAGCCGACAGCTCCGTGGGGATCGATGGTGTAGCCTGTTTTTGCATAGCAGTCTTTGATCGAGTTTATGATTCCGCTGTCATCAAGCCAATAAGAAGCAAATAAATGGCGTACATCGTCAAGAGAGTACATTGTTGAAATCCGTTCGTAGTTGCTAGGAGCACCGACGTCCATTGCATTTGCGTATGTTGCTACCGAAGGACGGGCATTGTAGTTTCCAGTTGCAATCCAATCTGGAATTGTACGGTTTGTATTTGTCGCTGCAACAAAACCTGTGATTGGAGCACCCATTTTTTTTGCGATAAGTCCAGATGTCAGGTTTCCGAAGTTTCCGCTCGGAACAACCATAATTATAGAAGGATCTTCAATTCTGTTGTACTGCCATGCTCTGTTTTTTACGTAGAGAGAAGCGTACATATAATAAAAACTCTGAGGAAGAAGACGGCTGATATTTATTGAATTTGCAGATGAGAGGCGAAGTGAAGAGCGAAGCTCGTTATCTGTAAATGCTGTTTTTACAAGTTTCTGGCAGTCGTCGAAAGTGCCTTTTATTCTGAGAGCGCGGACATTTCCGTCAAAAGTTGAAAGTTGCTTTTCCTGAAGCGGTGAAATTTTTCCTTCTGGATATAAAATTGTAACGTCAAGCCCTGGAACGTTGTGGAAGGCGCTTCCTACAGCAGAACCTGTATCTCCAGATGTTGCAACGAGAATGTGAAGAGGCTTGTCTTCGTTGCGGTTGAAATATGACATTACACGTGCCATAAAACGGGCTCCGAAGTCTTTGAATGCGCAGGTTGGGCCGTGAAAAAGTTCGAGGACATATGAGTTTGGGTCGAGACCTGAAACCTTTGCTGGAAAAGGATAGGCATCGTTTATGAGTTTTTTGAGATCGTTTTCTGGGATTTCTCCTTCAACGTAAGGTTTTGCCATTTCAAAAGCAATATCGCGAAGGTTTGGCTCCGGATTTTTATTTAAAAATGATTTATCAAGTTTTGGAAATTCCACCGGAATATAAAGTCCTCCGGTTTTTTCATTCATACCACCGACTACAGCGGTTTTAAAATCTGTTTTTATCGATTTGTCTCTTGTGTCTGTGTAAATCATCTGTTTATCCTCACTTTTATAAATTAAAGTCCGTAAATTATTTCGTGCGCCAGATTTTCTGCCAAAAGTTTTCTTGCAGAATTAAGACAGTTCCAATCTTTGTCTTCTGTTACCGTAGCTGTGCTACGCAGTTCGCATAAAATCGAGCCAGTTTTCATATTAAGACAGGTAAGGTTTCCTTCGAGCGTGAGCGTGTATTTTTGGTCAGCATTTTTTTCAATTGGCGTAAGATATTTTACTTTGCCAAAAATAAGATATGCAGAATTGGAACCTATGAGATTTGCCGCAGTTTTATAGATTGTCGGAATGTCGTCGGTCAAAATTGCATTTGAGAAATCAGCGTTTCCGATTCTTACAAAACCTGAACGCATAAGCGCCATAAGAAGATTTGACGAAGAAACTGAATTGCTTAAAATTGGTTTTCCAGAAGCATTGAAGTCTACGATTGCGACAGTTCCGCCACTTGCATAAAGATTTGTCTTAACTTTGTAAGGCGCGCTTACAGAAACTTTTTCTGCAAGTTTTGCAATTTCTGGGTTTGTAACATCTCCGGAAGGATAAACGCTTATTTTGCTGTTAAAAGAAAAAGCCGGAGTTGCAGGTACGAAAATTACAGTTCCTGAAGAGTTTGTCGTAAGGTTTGCCAGAGAAAATGTCGGCTGACCGTTAATTTTTGTTTCAGGAAAACTTATTGAAAGTTCAAGGCCGGCTACTGGAGTTCCATCCGCCTTTTCCGCCTTAAAAACAAATGGCGAAGAAAAAGCCTTTCCCTTTGTTGTTTCTTTTGGACTCGAAACAACTGAAAGTCTGAGTCCTTCAATTTTTTTTGCATATATTGACTCTTCGGTTTCTTCTTTTTGTGCCGAAATTGAACTGTTTACAACATTGAGTTTTCTAGGAACTTGAGGTGTTTTTGGGCGTTCAATTTCTTCAGCCTGCTCGATTTTCGGCTGTGGCTGGTCTTTTGGAGCTGATGCACAGGATGTTATAAAAAAAGCAACTGATGTCGCAATACTTAAAGTTACAGAAAGTGATTTTTTCATGATTTCTCCAGATAATTTTTTGCCGTTAGATTTCTTTTATAGAAAAATAACGTACTTTTAATTTTATCTTAAAACTAAGTTTTTCTCAATAAAAAACAGGCTGTAAAAAATTTAAATTTATAGAAGTTTTATCAGTTTAAAATATTGCTTAAAAAGTTTCAAAAACCTATCATTTAATCAGTGATGCTGAGAATTCACTTTTAACAATGTAAAATAAAAAATGGGGCATAAAGAATGAGACCGACTTTCGCTAGAATTTACCTTGAAAATTTAAAATATAACCTTGAATACATCCGCTCAAAAATAAATAAAAATGCAAAAATGTGCGTTGCTGTAAAGGCAGATGCCTACGGTCATGGCGCTGTAGAATGCGCAAAAACTGCCGTTGAATGCGGAGTGGATTTTCTTGCCGTTGCAACTGTTGATGAGGGGGTTGAGCTTCGGCTTGCAGGAATAAAAATCGGAATTCTTGTTTTGAGTTTGTGCCAGAAAGAAGAAATGGAAGATGTTGTAAAAAATGAGCTTACGCCTCTTGTTTTTGATGAGGAATACATTGGCTTTATTGCTGAAGCTGCGAAAAAATACAAAAAAAACAGCTTTTGCGTTCATCTGGCGGTTGATACCGGAATGGGAAGAATCGGCTGTCTTGCAAAAGATGCTGGAAAAATTGCTAAAAAAATCGCGGAAACAGGCGTTTTAAAAATGGGCGGAATATGCACTCACTTTTCTGTCGCAGACAGCACCCAGGCTGAAAATTTTGAATATACGGAAAAACAGTTCAAATTGTTTTTGGAAGCGGTCGAAAACGTAAAAAAAGAGGGAATTGATCCTGGAATCCGCCACTGTTCAAATTCGGCTCTTACACTGACTCATCCAGAAATGCATCTTGATATGTGCCGTCCTGGAATTATTGCATACGGCTATTATCCTGGTCAGGTTGATAAAAAATATTTTGAAAAACTCGGTGAAAAAAAATTCCTAAAACCTGTTATGGAACTTGTAACGAAGGTTGTTGCAATCCGTGAATTTGAAAAAGACAGGTCTGTTTCGTACGGCAGAAGATGGACTTCTTCTAAAAAGACAAAGATTGGAGTTCTTCCGATTGGTTATGCGGACGGACTTTTCCGTAGATTTAATGAAGATGATAAAAGGCTTTATGTTGCAATTGGTGGAAAAAATTATCCTGTCTGTGGAAGAATCTGCATGGATCAGTGTATGATTGAACTTGGTGAAGATAGCCAGGTTGAGCGCTATTGCGAAGCCGTAATTTTTGGACCAGAAGAAAGCGGAGCTTTGCAGAGCGCCCAGGAAATTGCCGATATGACTGGAACAATCAGCTATGAGATTACCTGTGGAGTTTCAAAACGTGTGCCTAGAATTTTTGTAACCTCCGCAACCAGATAAAACGAGCCTGTTATGAGCAAAGTTTTCTTGTTTGATTTGCAAAAATCAAGGACTTTTTCGATTTGTTTTTTGTAATTTGAATCTGAATCAAACGCAAGACCTGCAGAAGCAAACGAATTTTCGACTTCTGACAGGTCTGATTTTTTTACATTGCCTGGAACCGTTAAAAATATTTTTTGAAAATTTTTAGAATCCGTAACTTTGCTCTGCGAAAATAGTTCTGCAATTTCCCTGCTGTGCTTGTCCTGCGCGCAGGCAAAAAGCAGGGCGTCGATTTTTATATTTGCATTTTTTATAGTTTCCAAAGTTAATTTTATGCTTTTTGGAGTGTGCGCTCCGTCCAGAACAAGATAAGGAATTTCTCTGAAATTCTGAGGATTTTTTATAAGTTCAAATCGGGCTGGAAGTGAAGTTTTTGAAAGGCCTTTTTCAATAATATCTTCTGAAATTTCCGGGAATGCTGTTTTTACCGCCAGGGCTGCCAGCGCTGCGTTTTGAGCCTGAAATTCTCCTGCAAGTTTTAGTTCTGCGGTTAATGGGCGGGAAAAAAACGAAGATGAAATGACAGCTTTTGTCTTTATTTTTTCTGACGATGTATAAATTTGTGTACTAATTTTGCAAATTTCGTCGATAAAAAATATTTTTGCGTCTTTTTGAGCTGCGATTGATTTAAAAACTTCTTTTACGGATGAAATTTGTGGTGCTATAAAGACAGGAGTTTTTTCTTTTATGATTCCGCCTTTTTCTGCTGCGATTTTTTCCAGCGTATCGCCTAGATATTCGGTGTGCTCAAGTTCGATTGGTCCTATGCAGCAAACTTTTGGTTTTATGATGTTTGTTGCGTCGAGTCTTCCTCCGAGTCCGACTTCAAAAACGGCCGCATCGAGTTTTGCTTTTCTGAAGCATAGAAATGAATAGAGTGTGACAAGTTCAAACCAGGTGATCGGACGGTCTTTTAAGAATGTTTTTGAATCTGTGCAGTTTATTAGACATTTTAACTCTTCTGCTGCGTCTTCGTAGTTTTTTTGACTTAGAAAACTTTGATTTTGGGTGATTCTTTCCAGAAAATTTATAATGTGCGGAGAGCTGTAAAGACCTGTTTTTAAGCCTGCTTCTTCGAGAATTGAAGCTATGAATGCTGAAGTTGAGCCTTTTCCTTTTGAGCCTGCGACGTGAAAGGTTGGATATGAGAGTTCTGGGTTGCCTGCGAGTTTTGCAAAATATTCCATTGTGTCGAGCCAGAACATATTTTTTTGCGGAAGTTTTTCAAAATTCAAAAATGAATCGAGCCAGTTTTCAAAATCGGTAAGATAAGGTGAAGAAGGTGCAATGTTTTTTGTCATAGAAATGATTTTAATTAAAACAAATGTTTAAGAAAAGTGTTTGAAAGAAAATAAGTCCGTTTAGGGTAACGTCCGTGCGTAGTTTTTTTTTGTTAGAGCGAAAAACTTAGCCCGGATCGCCACGGAAAGACCGGACGAGCGAAGCGAGGAGGACTTATAGTAAGAGCCGGTTTGAAAGTAAACTGTGCTTCATTCTTGATTTTTTGGTTCTTAATTGAAGAAAAAAGTGAAGTTTTATATAATTTTGTTGCAACTTTTTATGTTGCTTTAATTTTTTTATTTTTACAGGAAAATAAAATGTCGCAGACTGAAGAAAAACTTGAAAATAATGCAGATAAAATTCTTGCCGAAGCGGTTAGAAAATCCGAAATGATTGAAAAAGATATTGCCGTTAATCCGAAAAAATACCGTGTTTTGACAGGCGACCGTCCGACTGGAAATCTTCATATCGGACATTATTTTGGCTCGCTTAAAAATCGAGTCCGTCTTTCTAGGCTTGGTGTTCCGACTATGATTTTGATTGCCGATTATCAGGTTTTGACGGATCATGATGCATTTGACAAGATTAGTCAGAATACAAAGCAACTTGTAATTGATTATCTTGCTGCAGGAATTGAACCTGGAAAAGATGTCTGTATTTATCCGCATAGCCACGTTCCTGAGGCAAATCAGCTTATGGTTCCTTTTTTGACACTTGTTTCTAGTTCTGAACTTGACCGCAATCCAACTGTAAAGGACGAGATTGAAAAATCCGGAATGAAGTCGGTGAATGCCGGAATGCTTACGTATCCTGTGCATCAGGCGGTTGATATTCTTTTTTGCAAGGGAAATGTTGTTCCTGTAGGAAAAGACCAGCTTCCTCATCTTGAAGTTGCGCGTCTTATCGCCAGACGTTTTAATAATAAATTTTGCCCGGAGAATCCGATTTTTCCGGAACCTTACGCCTTGCTTTCTAAAACTCCAATGATAAAAGGTCTTGATGGTTCTGCAAAAATGTCGAAATCGCTTGGAAATACGATTATGCTTTGTGCAAGCGAAGATGAAACTGCAAAACTCATAAAAAAAGCAAAAACAGATCAGGAGCGCCATATTTCTTACGATCCTGTAAACCGTCCGGAAGTTGCCAACCTCTTGCAGATAATTTCTCTTTGTACTGGTGAGGACCCTGAGGCTATAGCCGAAAGAATTGGCGACGGTGGCGGCGGCATGCTGAAATCTGTGCTGACAGAAGCCTTGAACGAAGAATTGCGTCCTTTGCGCACAAAACGCGCCGAACTCGAAAATAATATGGACTATATTAGGAGCGTTCTTAAGGAAGGTGTTGTTCAGGCCCGCGAAATTGCGGTAAAGACTCTGGAAGAAGTTCGTTCCGTAATGAATATGGAAATTTAATAAGGGAAATTTAATTGCAAAACATAAATAGGGTTGATGGTGAAAAAATTGTAATTCACGGCGCCCGTGTTCATAATTTAAAAAATATAAGTGTAGAAATTCCGAGAAATAAACTTGTGGTAATTTCGGGACTTTCTGGTTCTGGAAAATCGTCGCTTGCTTTTGATACGCTTTTTGCCGAAGGACAGAGGCGATACATGGAATCTCTTTCTTCTTACGCCCGGCAGTTTTTGGGGAGCATGGATAAACCCGATGTCGATCAGATTGAAGGTCTTTCGCCTGCAATTTCTATCGAGCAGAAAACGACTCACAATAATCCTCGCTCTACAGTTGGAACAGTTACTGAAATTTACGACTATTACCGTCTTTTGTTTGCAAGAACCGGGCATGCTCATTGTCCTGTCTGCGGAAGAGAAATTAAGGAACAGTCGGACGATCAGATTATCGATTCAATAATGGGCTGGGGCGAAGGAACAAAAATTACGCTTTTGGCTCCGGTAATTCATGGAAAAAAAGGCGAACATCAAAAAATCATTGACGATGCAAAAAAATCAGGTTTTGTTCGTGCAAGAATCGATGGGCTTATGGTTGAACTGGACGATTCTATAAAACTCGATAAACAGAAAAAGCATACGATTGAGATTGTCGTTGACAGAATTGCATTGAAAAATGAATCGAGAAAGCGACTTGCAGAATCTGTTGAAACTGCCCTAAAAAGTTCCGACGGAGTTCTTGTTGTTTTAAGGCGCGTAAATGACAATAGCGAAAAAGGCTGGCACGAAGAGGAAGTGTTTTTTTCTCAAAAAAATGCTTGCCCAGACTGTGGTATTTCTATTCCAGAATTGCAGCCGAGGCTTTTTTCGTTTAACAATCCTTTTGGAGCCTGTCCAGAATGTACTGGACTTGGTGAAAAAATGGAATGGGATTCAAAAAAAATACTTCCAGATACTTCTCTAAGCTTTAATCAGGGGGCTTTTCCGTTTTTTAATCCGTCGAGCGAATGGAATCAGTCAATGTTTTATGCGATTGCAAAAGAAAACGGCTGGAGTCTTGATACTCCAATAAAAGATTTGACCCGCGAACAGTTTGACAGCTTGTGGAATGGCGATTTGACTAAAAATATTCGCTGGATTTACAAAAAACAGAGCGGAGAAGGCTTTTCAGAATACAACCGTCCGTGGATAGGAATTCTTTCGGAAATGAAAAGACGGCACAATGAAGCCTGGGGAGAATCCCAGCGTGTGCGGATTGAAGAAAACTATATGTCTGTTTCCGAGTGTTCATCCTGCCATGGAATGCGTCTTAGAAAAGAAGCTCTTGGCGTTACTGTCGGCGGAAAGAATATAATCGAACTTTGCAGTCTGAGCGTTGCGGATAGCATTGAGTTTTTTAAGCAGCTTGAACTTTCTGAAACGGAGAAAAAAATTGCGGTTCAGCTTTTAAAAGAAATAAATGCCCGTTTAAATTTCTTGAAAAACGTCGGACTTGAATATCTTACACTTGACCGTTCTGCAGGAACTTTATCTGGCGGAGAAGCCCAGAGAATCCGTCTTGCAACTCAGATTGGCTCTGGTCTTACAGGTGTTATGTATATTTTGGACGAACCGAGCATTGGACTTCATCAGCGCGACAACCAGAGGCTTATCGATACTCTTAATTACCTTAGGGATTTAAAAAATACGGTAATTGTCGTTGAACACGATGAACAGACTTTGCGTACCGCCGACTGGATTGTTGATATAGGTCCTGGAGCTGGAGTTCATGGCGGAAAAGTGATTGCAAGCGGAACTCCGCAGCAGGTGATGCAGGTTGAACAAAGCGTTACTGGACGTTATTTGAGCGGAAAACTTTATATGCAGTTGCCGGAAAAGAGACGGGAAGGAAACGGAAGTTTTATTTCGATAAAAGGTGCACGCGAACACAATCTTAAAAATATTTCGGTCGATATTCCTCTTGGAACCTTTACCTGTATAACAGGAGTTAGCGGTTCTGGAAAATCGACGCTTTTGAGCGACATTTTTTATCCTGTTGTTTCAAATAAATTGATGAAGACAAGTTACAAGCCTGGGCTTCATGATGAAATTCTTGGAATTGAAAATATCGATAAGGTCATAAATATCGACCAAAGCCCGATTGGAAGAACGCCGCGTTCAAATCCTGTAACCTATGTCGGAGTTTTTGATGCGATTCGAGAACTTTTTAGCACACTTCCTGATTCAAAGGCTAAGGGCTATACTCCAGGCAGGTTTAGTTTTAACGTAAAAGGCGGGCGGTGCGAAAAATGCCAAGGCGCAGGAACTCTTACTATCGAAATGAACTTTTTGCCAGATGTTTTTATTCAGTGCGATGTGTGTCATGGACAGCGCTTTAATAGCGAGACTTTGGACGTTCGCTATCACGGAAAAAATATCTCTGATGTTTTGAATATGACGATTGAAGAAGCGGCTGATTTTTTTGCTGCGATTCCGCATATTTCAAGAAAACTGGAAACTCTTAAAAATGTCGGACTTGGTTACATTCAGCTTGGACAGAGCGCGCTTACTCTTTCTGGAGGAGAGGCTCAGCGTGTAAAGCTTGCAACGGAACTTGCCCGTCCTTCAACAGGAAAAACTCTCTACATTCTTGACGAACCTACAACAGGGCTTCATTTTGCAGATGTAAAGGTTTTGATGGAAGTTATTCAAAAACTTGTGGACAAGGGAAATTCTGTCGTTATGATTGAACACAATCTCGACGTAATTGCTCAGGCGGATTGGATTATTGATCTTGGTCCTGAGGGTGGAACTGGCGGTGGTCAGATTGTTGACTTTGGAACTCCTGAACACATTGTTGCAAACTGGAAAAAAACTGGCAGCTGGACAGGAAAATATCTCGAAGAAACGTTAAATACGGCTCACAAAAACTGACGGTTTTGCAATGAGAAAAAAAACGCTTTTAATATTTTTAATTTTTTCTCTTGTGTCTTTTGCTTTTTGTAAAGAAGTTTCGGCCGAAGAGCAGGTTTCTGTCATAAATATTGAATCTGCCGAAAAATCTGAGTACAAAAAAGATCAGCTTTCTGGTGGCGATTGCATTATTCTTTCTGGAAATGTCGTAATTTCTGTTTCCCGCGGAAATGACAAAACGACAATTTCTGCTGACAGAATAAATTACAATCGTTCTTCGGAAATGCTTTATGCGGAAGGAAACGTCGGTCTTGAACAGAGTGGCTCGTCTTCTGCTGGTGGAGAAAAAATCACTGCAAACAGTCTTCTTTTTAATACTTCGACTTTTGAAGGAATTTTTGACAATGGTCGTGCAGTTCAAACTTCGTCAGATGCTATAAATCTTCCTTCTGGTTCTACTTTGATTGTTGCAAGTGAAATTTTCGGTAGGGATTCTGGAGGAACAATTGCTTTTAAAGGCGGCGAACTTACTTTTTGCGACGATGAAAATCCTCACTGGAAAATCCGCGCGCGGAGAATTTGGCTTTTGCCAGGCGGAGAATTTGCCTTTTTTAGCGCGCTTCTTTATGTTGGTCGTGTGCCTTTGATCTATCTTCCTGCGTTTTATTATCCGAAAGACGAATTGATTTTTAATCCTGCGATGGGCTATAAATTCCGCGAAGGTTATTTTATAAATACAACGACTTATCTTTATGGCCGAAAACCTGCGGACGCAAAATCTACAAATGACAGTTCGGATTCTGACGATGATGATAAAATAAATCCTTTCAGTTTTATGAAAACCGACTCAATGAAAGAGCAGGTGCGCGAAGGAATTGTGCTTCATAATCTTGAAGCGGATTTTAAAGGCGATACTACAAATCACGTAAAAATTATGGCGGACTATTATGCAAATTTGGGCGCAATGGTCGGCGCTGACGTTGTGTTAAAACCTTCAAAGATACTTTCGGACCTTCAATTCAATACAGAACTTGGTTTTAGCAATACTATTTTTAAAAACAATTCGGTTTATCTTCCGTACAACCAGTTTGGAGATAAGGTTCTGGATTCTTCAAATTTTATGGGCTATACGTTGCCGTTCCGTTATCAGTTTAACCTAAAGCTTTCGGTTTCTTCTCCATTCAACCTTACTCTTTCAATGCCGCTTTATTCGGATCCGTATTTTGACTACGACTTTAATAATCGTGCGGAAACAATGGACTGGATTGACTTTCTTATGTCTGGTGTTGCAACTGACGATTCGGAAGAAGACAGTGTTACTACGGTTTCTTCCTTTACTTGGAATTTAAACGGCTCTTATACTTTTAAATTGCCAGAATTCATAAAGCCCTTTGTTTCTACTCTTTCAATTTCTAGTTTTTCTTCTTCGATAGTTTTTTCTTCCCAATCTGCGGTCTTGATTGACCGGGATGAATACAAGGATGATTCGGCCTGGGCAAGTTATACTCCAGAACGCTATTTTTACTATCCGAGTCAGATTACGCCTTTTAAAATCGGTGCAAGAATTTCTGGAACGATTTTTCAGTATCCGAAGGCTTCGTCATCTTCAAAAAAACAGTCGGTTTCGCTTTCTTTATTGCCACCTCTTGAATTCGATGACAAAAAAGAAGAAAGTTTCGATTCTGAAGAAAATGAGGTTCCTGAAGAAAATGAGGTTCCTGAAGAAAATGAGGTTCCTGAAGAAAATATTCTTTTTGATGAATCCGTTCTTCCGTCAATTGTCACATCGAACGCCTCTGTACGCAGTTTAAATGGAATTACCTACAAACTCGCTTACAGTATTTCGCCAGATTTTACTTCACAAATTTCATATTCATCTTCAAATTTAAAGACTCCTGAAGATTTTGATTGGCAGACTGTTCAGGCAACTTATATTCAGGCAAAAGCTCCTGCGACTTTGACGAGCAATCTCGGTTATAAAGATAGCTTTCTTTCGCTTGCGGATACTTTTACGTTCAATCCAGTTTTTCAAAAGCATCCTTATCTGAACGACGACACTTCGGACGGAGGATATTCTGAATCTTCAATTGCTTCGATTAAAAAAGCCGACTACAATGCAAGAAAACTTGATTTGACGGACACAAACGCGCTTACTTTTAAGCCTTTTTATTACACGAATTATTTTTCAAATACGGCCCTAACCTGGAACACGACTGTAAAAATGATTCAGACAAAATATATAAGCGACGATGTAAACAATCCTGAATGGGAATATCTTACGATGGATTTGACCGACGAAGAATGTGTAACAACTCATAATCTGAATCTTGTCCTTGCGGCAAAAGAAGAAGATTTTGGACAGCAGCTTTCGCTTACGACAACTCTTCCGCCTCAAGTTGATTCTTATACAGGCATTTTTTCGCTTAATTTTCCGTACACGACTTTTTCTGTCGGAACAGGAATTAAGCAAAAAAGTTCGACTGACGACACCTGGGTAAAAAACGATATTTCGCAGTCGCTCTCATTTAAGTTTTTTAATAGCAAATTGAATCTTTCTCAGTCTTATGTTTACGATTGGGAAGAAGAGGAGCACGATTCCTTTAAATTTTCGTTGAGCGGTTATGGCGCGCAACTTGCATATACAATGAGTTATTCAAACGTTTATGAATTTGACGTTGAATATGATTCAAATGGAGACATAACAAGCCGAAAAGGTTGGAAATCAACTTCAGACAAAAAATTCCAGCCTTATTCGTTGAGTTTTGCGTATACAAGTCCTTCAAAAACGTTCAAGCATTGGACTGACAAAATTTCTTGGACACCGTCACTTTCTACAAGTTTTGTCTATGATTTTGTGCGTCCGACAAGCAGTTATTTTGTTTTTATACCGAAGATTACTTTCAAGATAAATGAGTTTCTTGATTTTTCATTCAGTTCTGAAAGCCGCAACAACGTAATTTACAGATATTTCTGTTCTGATTCCGATTATGCCTATTATTACGGAAATAACGGTGAAAGAAATGTTTTGAATGATTTAGTGGATTCGTTCAGGTTTGATAGCGACGAAAAACGAAAAAATTCCGCCTTTAAGCTAAAATCTCTTGTTATGTCGATAACTCACGACCTTGATGATTGGGATTTGAACTGTTCATTTAAAATTTCACCACGCTATATTTCTGCAACTTCTAGTCAGCAGGCGCATTACGACTTTAGTCCGTATTTTTCTTTGAGCGTAAGCTGGCGACCAATGTCAGGAATGAAGACCGAAATTCTTGATGAGTATGGAGAATGGAGTTTAAAATAAATTCAAGTTTTTGATGATTTTTTTTAAGAAAGGTGATAGAATAAACAAATTGGAAAACGAATTTACTATAGTTCTTTCAGATCCAGAGATTCTTTCTCAGGTTTGTGGAACAAATGACAGCAATTTAAAGCTCATCGAACAGCATCTTGGAGTCAGCATTTTTACAAAAGGAAACGAACTTTCAATTGCTGAGGCTTCTGCCGAAATTCAGCAGAAATTCAAGTTCATAATCGACCGTCTTAGCGATGAAATTTCTGAAAATGGACTTGAAAACAGTATTTCTGGTTCCGAACTGATCGAATCTGTACTGAATACTGGAGTTGAAAATTTTGATGCCCAGAAATTTTCAATTTCAATTCCTGGAAGCACGAGAAAAATTTATCCTAAAACAAAAAATCAGGCAAAACTCATACATTCGTTCCGAAAAAATGATATGGTTTTTGCGACAGGTCCTGCAGGAAGTGGAAAAACTTTTCTTGCCGTTGCAGAAAGCCTGCGTCTTCTTTTAAGCCATAAAATAAGTTCAATTATTCTTGTGCGTCCGATTGTCGAGGCTGGAGAAAGTCTTGGTTTTTTGCCGGGCGATATGCAGGACAAAATAAATCCTTATTTAAGGCCTCTTTATGATTCTATGAGTGCCTGTATTCCTTCAGAAATGGTGAAAAAATTTCAGGAAAATGGTATAATTGAAGTTGCGCCTTTGGCTTATATGCGCGGACGTACCTTGAACAATGCGGCCGTAATTCTTGACGAAGCGCAGAATACGACGTGTGAACAGATGAAAATGTTCCTTACCCGAACCGGAGAGAATTCAAAAGTGTTTATAACGGGAGATATTACTCAAATAGATCTTCCGAAAAGAATTCCATCTGGTCTGGTTCAGGCACTTGAAATTCTAAAAAATATAGAAGAAATAAGCATGGTTGAACTTAACGGCGGAGATGTCGTTCGTTCACCGCTTGTTAAAAAAATTGTACAGGCTTATGAAAATGACAAAAGCGAATAACGGAAAAAATTCTTTTTTTTATGATTTATTTCATTCTGCACTTAACTATGTAAAGAAAAATTGGGCGATTCTGCTTGTTTTTTCAATTACATTTTTGGCTTCTGCTGTAATTGTTTATTTTGATGCAAGCACGCGGCAGACTATTGCTTCTTTTTCGATTGACGAGTATGAACCGGGAATGGTTGCGGACAAGACAATCATTGCTACAACAAATCTTGCAGCCGATGAGCAGTTTCCGATTGCGGTCGAAGAAGGCGAAAAAGTAATAAGAAAAGGTTTTCCAATTGCGGAAGAGGATTATTTAAAACTGCGAAAGATGGCGGCATCTCCGTCTTATATCGATTACAGGGTTTTTGCGGACAATATTCTGTTTCTTATGCTAGTTTCTGCAATGGCTTTTTTGCTTTTTTCTCCTGTCTGCCTTGGACGCAAAGTTGAGCTTAAAGAAATTATTCTTGGCTCTCTGCTTTTTGTAGTTGTTTTTGGCGTTGCCTGTTTTGGCGACAAGGCTCCGCTTTTTCAGGGAATTTATAATCTTCCTGTAATTATTCCTTCTGGATTGTGCGTTGCTTTGATTACGATTCTTTTTGGACAGATTTTTGGACTTTATTTTTCGATATTGATTTCTTTTGGAGTGCTCTGTGCCTGCAGTTTTGAATTGATTCCATTTTTGTATACACTTGCATCTTCTCTTACAATCGTAAAAATTCTCCGTACGATCGAAAACAGAATTGACATGATTTTTTCTTCGATTGGTGTGGCGCTTCTGAACGTAATTTATATCTGCGTATTAAAAGTTATCTTTAATGATAATTTTTCTGACTGCGTATTTCCGCTTGCAGGAGTTGCATTTAACGGTTTTATTTCTGGTATTCTTGCGCTTGGTCTTCTTACACCTCTTGAAGTTGTGATGAATACGGCTTCGGTTTTCAGGCTCATGGATTTGAGCGATCAGAATTCTCCAGTTTTGAGAAAACTTTTGCTTACAGCCAGCGGAACTTATCAGCACAGCATAATGGTAAGCCAGCTTGCGGAAAGCGCCTGCAAGGAAATCGGAGCAAATTCGCTTTTGGCGAGAGTTGCGGCCCTTTACCACGACATTGGAAAAATGGAGCATCCTGAATATTTTACGGAAAATAACATTGATTCCGAAAACAAACATACGGATTTAAACCCGTCGCTTTCGGTTTCGATTATAAAAAGCCATCTTCGCCAGAGCGTTGAAAAGGCTCATCAAATGCATCTGCCTGCCCAGATTGTAAATATTATTGCAGAACATCATGGAAATTCTGTAATTTCGTATTTTTTCAACAAAGCAAAAGAAAAGGATCCGAACGCAAACGAGGCTGATTTCCGTTATGACGGAAGACTTCCTTCTACGAAAGAAAGCGCTGTAGTCATGCTTGCCGATGTTGTTGAGGCAGCCTGCAAATCTTTGGAAAAACCAACGGCCCAGCGCCTTGAAAAATTTATTCAGCAGTTGATTGAATCAAAAATTGCTGCAAAACAGTTGGACGACTGCGCTCTTACTTATGGCGAAATGACAAAAATAAAAAATACTTTCGTTTCGATTCTTGCGGCATATTATCACGGACGCATAAAGTATCAAAATCAGGATTCAACGGATTCTTCTGCTTCCGAAAAAACTGTTTCTGAAAAAACTAATTCTGATGGGGAAAAAAATGAATAGAGTTCTTGTTTCTATGCAGGACGGACTTAGCGAGCCTGCCTGGTTTTGCAAAATTGAAGAATACGAACAGGAAGTTTTAAAAAGACTTGGTTTTGACGGTCAGGAACTTTCAATTTTGTTTTGCAACGATGAATTTATTCAAGAATTGAATAAAAATTACCGCGAAATCGATGCTCCAACCGACATTCTTTCCTTTGAAAATGGTGAAGAATACACTGACGAAGACGGAATCAAGTGGTTTAGTGCGGGCGACATTATAATTTCGCTTGATACATTGCCAAAAAATGCAGAATATTTTAAGGTTACTCAGAATGAAGAATTGAAAAGGCTTTTGATTCACGGAACCTTGCATTTAAATGGAATGGATCACGGAGACGAGCATGTAGGCGAGGGCCTTGAAATAAAAAGTCCGATGCTGAAAAAACAGGAAGAAGTTTTAAAAACTTTTTCTGATGTCGAACTTATTTAAGCGTTTACAGCGCGTCTAAAAATTTCAGGACGCACTAAAAAATAAAAAGGGATTTTATGAGTATTTTTGGTTTAGGAAAGAAAAAAGACGACGGTTTAAAATCAAGTTTTTCTGGAAAAAATGGCAATGAAGCGTCCGAAAGTCAGGATAATTTAAGTTTAATCGAAGAAAAAAAAGATATGATTAAAGGAATCGAGGATTTGTCAGAAACGTCTGTAAAGGAAGTTATGATTCCTCGGATTGATGTCGACTTTCTTTCGATTGATACTCCTCAGGAAGAACTTCTTGCAAAAATTGCGGAAAGCGGACATTCGCGTTTTCCTGTTTATTCGGAATCAATCGACAATGTGCTAGGAATTCTCTATGTAAAGGATTTGCTTGCCGTAATTTCTAAAAATCAGGAAATTGACCTTGAAAAGTTGCTTAGAAAGGCATATTTTGTTCCAGAATCAAAAAAAATCGACGGACTTTTGCGTGAGTTTAAAAGACGTCATATTCATATTGCAATTGCCGTTGACGAATACGGCGGTGTGAGTGGCGTTGTTTGCATGGAAGACATTATTGAGGAAATTGTTGGCGACATCCAGGACGAATTTGACAACGAAAGGGAAGATATTCTTGCAATCGGAAATCAAATCTGGCTTTGTGATGCAAGAGTCAATCTCGAAGATTTGAACGAAAACATAAAGTCAAACTTTCCGACGGAAGATTTTGATACTCTCGGAGGTTTTGTCCTCGATCTTTTTGGAAGAATTCCTGTTAAATACGAAAAAATTAACTGGGGTGGTTTTGAATTCATCGTTCAAGATATGGAAGGTCATCGCGTAAACCTTATTAAAGTTATAAAAAAAACAGAATCAGAAGAGCCGAAAAAAGAATAACGTCAAAAACTGTTCGATTTTGTTTTGGGTGGGAGAAAATGAAAAAAATTACTGTACTGATTTTAGTTTTTTTTATTCACTGCGCATTTTTTGTGCAGGCTGAAAATCTTTCTGCCTTAAAACATTATGAGCGCGGTCAAGAATTTGAGGCGGAAGAAAACTGGTATTCGGCCAGTGAAGAGTTTCAGCTTGCGCTTCAGGAAAACCCTTCTTTTGGAGAAGCTTGGTTTTTGCTTGCGAAGGCGACTTACGAACTTAATGATTTTGAACTTTGTCTTAATTATCTGGACAGCGCTCAAAAATTCATAAAAGACCGCACCGATGTTTTGAATTTGCGCGGAATGTGTCTTATCTCGTTGCACCGTTTGGACGAGGCGCAAAAAATTTTTAAGGAAATTTTGCATAAGTATCCGAACGATGTCGAATCACGTTTTGGACTTGCAGAAATTGAGCTTTACAACGGAAGTTTTGATTCTGCTAGAAAATTTTATCTTGATGCGCTAAAACGTCAAAAAACGAACAGAAAAGCTCTTCTTTCACTTGCGCTCCTTGCCGCGGAAACGGGAAAAGATGAACTTTCTGAAAATTACATTCAACAGGCTCTAAAAAGCCATCCTTCAGAAAGTGAAGTTTATTATTTTGCAGCGTACTTAAAGGCAAAAAAAGGCGACTTTGCTGAAGCAGAAAAAAAAGCGCGTTCTGCTCTTCAGTTAAAGACTGATTTTTACCAAGCTTATATACTTCTATCTTCGATTCTTTATGAACAAAAAAAATATGATGAAGTTATAGACATTTGCGATTATCTTATCGACAAAGACCGGAATACAATTACAGCCTGGTATTTAAAAGGACTTTCGTTTTCTCGTCAGCAAAATTTTGATTCTGCGCTTGAAATCTTGTCGACGGCACTTGCGATTGAGGCTGAAGATGAAATTCTGCGAAGTGCGCTTGAACTTCTTGTTGATAAAAATTTGCCGCTTGAAGATTCAAGGCGTTCAGTCTGGGCGCAGTTTCATATTTTAAAGGCAAGGGAATATGCAAAATTCTTCAAAGGTGAGCAGGCAAGGTACGAATATCAGCGTGCCTTAAAAATTGATCCGAACAACATAATTGCTAGAAGCGAATTTGCCGCAGAAATTTACAAACTCGGTCAAAATGAACTTTATCTGGAGCAGCTTTCATTTATAAAAAATAATGAAAAAATTGACGAAAAAACTCTTTCGGACGAAGAAAAATATACTTATACAAAAACAAATGACACAATCGAAGCTCTTTCTTCGCTTATGAAATATTCTCTGAGCGCAAAATGGAATGTTGAGCCGTTCTATCTTGATAAAACCAGATGGAATATCGGACTTTATTATACAAAACAAAATGCAGCTCTCTTGCATCCAGATTCTCAGGAAATTGCCGCTGAAATGGCAAGTGAAAGTTTTAACGGAATTGCAGTAACTTCGGTTAATGTTGAAAAAAATCCTGTTGCGAACTTTGGAGAGGCTTTTTTTAAGGCAAGAAAAAATTCTCAGGATTATTTTATTTTGATGAATTTTGAAGAAACTGAACGTGAGGTAAGTCTTGATGCTGCTGTTTACAATGGTAGAAACGGAATAAAAATAAGCGAATTTAATTTATTTAGAACAGGGAATGACAGGTTTTCGTCGATTATCCGCTCTTTTAGAAGAAATGTCTTGAATTTGCTTCCGGCGCGTGGAAAAATTCTTGCAAGAACCGGAAATGAAATTCTCATCGACATGGGAAAAAACGAAGGAATTGAGAAAGGAACTGTTTTGGACGTAGTAAAAAAAGGAAATATTCAGACCTGTGATTCAAATCCGGGAGTAAGGTTTGATGAGAAATTTGCTCTTGGGCAGATTGAAATAGAAAAAAGCGATGAAGAAATTTCTCAAGGAATTTTAACTCAAAAAAGTTTTTATGATCGGGTGAATATTGGCGATGAAGTTTTGGTAAAAAAATTCCCTGAAAAAAAAGAAAATTCCCAGTCTGTAACTTCGGATGTAAAACCTTCTGCGGATGAAAGCGGAAATCCATATTCAAGGACGGAAAAACTTAATGCGGAAGAACTTGGTCTTGTAAAAACTCCAGCTTTTTTGGATTTAATAAGAAAAATTTACTAGCAGAAAACGTGGCAAGGGGTGTAGAGGCGCTTTTTGCGTTGTCTGCTGCTGGCAGCAGACAATGGAGCGCGAAGACGCGGAACCTCGGAACACCTGGTTTTTGCTGTGCAAAAAGCCACCCGAATCTAAAAAAATTCCCATTTGTATAATCTGTAAAAATTTACTATACTTTTTATCTATGAAAAATATTAAAACAACAAAAAGACTTATCACTTCGGCTTTGCCTTATGTAAACAATATTCCTCATCTTGGAAACCTTATCCAAATGCTTTCTGCTGACGTTTTTGCGCGTTTTTGCCGTTCCCGCGGTTACGAAACGATGTATGTTTGCGGAACTGACGAATACGGAACTGCGACTGAAACAAAGGCCCTGCAGGACAAAAAAACTCCACGCGAGCTTTGCGACTATTATTACGAAATTCACAAGGATATTTACAACTGGTTCAACATTGCCTTTGACAAATTCGGCCGCACTTCTAACGAAGAGTGTACCGAAATAACCCAGTCGATTTTTAACGATTTGGACAAAAACGGATTTATAAAAGAGCATACAAGCCAGCAGCTTTTCTGTCCAAAATGCAATATGTTCCTTGCTGACCGCTATGTTGACGGAATTTGTCCAAAATGCGGTGCTGACGATGCTCGCGGAGATCAGTGCGACACTTGCGGAACTCTGCTTGATCCGACACAACTTATTGCTCCACGTTGCCACACTTGCGGTTCAACTCCAGAAGTTCGCGAAACAAAACATCTTTACATTGACCTTCCTTCGATTGCTCCAAAACTTGAAGAATGGATGAAAGAAACCAGCGAAAAGGGAAAATGGGCTGCAAATGCCATTCAGATGACAAAAGCATGGATTCGCGACGGATTGAACGAAAGGGCGATTACACGTGACTTAAAATGGGGAATTCCTGTTCCAAAGGCTGGCTATGAAAACAAGGTTTTTTATGTTTGGTTTAACGCTCCGATCGGCTATATGTCGATTACAAAACAGCTTGAGGATGAGCTGAAGTCGTCTGGAAAAAAATCTTTCGACTGGAAAAAATGGTGGCTTCCGTCAGAGGCTGAAGAAAAATTTATCGAAAATGATGCAAATATCGAACTTTTCCAGTTTATTGGAAAGGACAATATTCCGTTCCATACTGTTGTTTTCCCTTGTTCGGAGATTGGAACTGGAAAAGATTACACAAAACTTTATCACATGTCCTCAACCGAATTTTTGAATTATGAAAGCGGAAAATTCTCAAAATCTAAGGGAACTGGTGTTTTTGGATCAGATGCAAAAGAATCTGGAATTCCGAGCGACGGATGGAGATTCTATATTTACTACAACCGCCCGGAAAATCAGGATTATCAGTTTACATGGAAAGACTTTCAGGAAAAATACAACAAGGAACTGATTGGAAACCTTGGAAATCTTGTAAACAGAACGCTTTTGTTCATCAATAAAAACTATGGTGGAAAAATTCCAGAAGGAAAAAAAGACGAGGCTTTGTGGGCTCAGATTGAAGAAAAGGAAAAGAAAGCGACAGAACTCCTTGAATGGGCAGAAATAAAGGAGGCTCTCCACACGATTATGGAGATTTCTGATATTGCAAACAAGGCTTTTCAGACTGCTGAACCTTGGAAGACAATCAAGACAGACAAGGCTGTTTCGGATAACATTCTTTATAACCTTGCCTATGTTATCAAAGACCTTATGATTCTTCTTGAGCCATATCTTCCAACTTATACTCAGATTGTTGCAGGCTATCTCGGAAAGAAAATCTATTCTTCGACATTTGCAGAGCCTGGTGACGAAAGTGCATTAAAATGGAAAGATTTGGGTAAACTTGAAGGACTTGATTCAATTTCTGAAACTTCTGTTTATTTTACGCCTCTCGACAACAAGAGCGTTGATGCTTTCCGTGCAAAATTTGCAGGAAAACAGGACGAAAAATCTTCTGAAAAAAAAGAAAACAAGAAAAAGGCAAAGAAACAAGAACCTAAACCTGCTCTCTCTGCTGAAGAGCAGATTGAATTTTTCAATAAAAATATTGAGCTTCGTGTGGCAAAAATTATTGATGTAAAGCCGAATCCTGAAGGTGAAAAACTTTACATTGAAACATTGGACGACGGTAGTGGAACTCTGCGCACAATCCAGTCTGGACTTAGAATGTACCTTAAGGAAAGTGATTTGATTGGAAAAAATGTCGTAATTGCGGCAAACCTTGCTCCGAGAAAAATGCGTGGTGTTGAAAGTTATGGAATGCTTTTGGCTGGAGATTACAAGGACAAAGACGGAAAAGACTGCGTAGAAGTTCTGGACGTTTCCTGGGCAGAACCTGGAACAAAGGTCGTTCTTGAGGGTGCGGATGAAAATGCAGAAAAAAAAGCCGAAATTACAGGTGACGAGTTCTTCAGTGTTGCAATCAATGCCGTAAACGGTTTTGTAGAAATCGCTGGAAAAAAACTCCTTGCGGCTGGAAAAGAAATCAAGACCGTAAATGCTGTTAATTCAGAAATTGGCTAAAATTTAAAAATATTTAAGAGCCTGGAAAACTTAGTTGCATAAAAAATGGCAGCTTGAGGAAAGTAACGGCTCTTTATTTTTGCAAAAAATATTTGAAAGAACATGGCGATAGAATTATATATTTTTGACTGCGATGGTGTAATTATAAATTCTGCGGAAGATATTGCTTCTGCGGTGAATGTTTCGTTAAAAAAGTTCGGTTATTGGCAGATTCCTCTTTATAAGGTTGTTGAATTTGTTGGCGACGGAACTGAAAAACTTTTGCTTCGGGCACTTGATTTTTCGACAAAAGGAAAATTCAACGCGGAGTCTGCCTATGGAAAAGAAAGTTTTTCAAAAATTCTTGCTTTTTATCTTGAATATTATTACAGCCATGCGGTTGAAAAAACAGGTCTTTATGCTGGAATAAAAGAACTTCTTAAAATTCTAAAGGAAAAGGGCAAGAAAGTCTGTTTGCTTACAAATAAGCCTGAAAAAATCGCAGAAGTTATCTTAAAAAAACTTGAAGTTTTTGAATACTTTGACCTTATAACAGGACCGGATACTCTAGACGAAAACGGAATGAAAATTCCTAAAAAGCCAGAGCCTGACGGACTTTTGTATACTTTGCGCAAAATCAATTCGAGGTTTGGAACTTGCTTTACAGAAAAAAATGCGGTCATGTTCGGCGATAGTGCGCAGGATATTTTAGCTGGAAAGGCTTTTGGCTGTAAAACTATTGCCTGCCGTGGCGGACTTGGAAATAAAGAACTTTTGCTTGCAGAAAATCCAGACTTTTGTTTTTCGGTTGCAAGCGAAGTTGAAAAATTTATTGATGTGCTGTCAAAAGATGACGGAGTTTCCGAAATGGAAAAATATGCAATGAAAAATGAGGTGCCAGTTCTTCAGGATGCTGGAAGCGATTTTATTGCGGAATACATCAAAAATCATGAAATAAAAAATATTCTCGAAATTGGAACGGCAATCGGAACTTCTTCAATTCGTTTTGCAAAAATTCGGGATGATATTCACGTTACGACGATAGAGATCGACGAAAAAAGATACGCTCAGGCCGTAAAAAATGTCGAGGCCGAAGGCTTAAAAGAAAGAATCACTTTGATTTTTGGAGATGCTCTTACTGCCCGAATTCAGGAAAAATTCGACTTGATTTTTATTGATGCTGCAAAAGCTCAATACATAAATTTTTTTACCAGATATTCACCACTTTTGTCAGAAAATGGCGTAATTATAAGCGACAATCTTTCTTTTCACGGAATGGTTGAAGACTTGAGTCTGACACATAACTACAGTACGATAAAACTCGTAAAAAAAATCCGGAAATACATTGACTTTCTAAAAAATAACGAAGAATTTGAAACAGAATTTTTTAAACTTGGTGATGGAATCGGAGTAAGCAGAAGAAAAAAATGCACTAATTCAGAGATTTCTGTTTGTTTTTGTTAAATGGCGGAAAAATATAAAACACTTTTTACTATTTACTTATCTTTATTTTTTTTGTAAACCGCCTGCAAAATTCAATTAAGATCTTCTTTTATCCGCTTGTTTTTTTGTTACTAATAGCTGGATTTTTTACGCGTTCATTTTGCTTACACTTTTTCTGCTTCCTATTTCCAAATTTTCATTTTTTTGCTAAAATAAATGCGTTATTATGTCTATTCGTTTTCAACAGTCCGATTTCTGGTGCGATTTTAAAAGTGCGCATGGCTGGAAATTTGTAAAAATTGATAAAATCAACGTTCTTTTTAGAATTTTTAAAAAAGGTCCGCTTAAATTTTCTATATGCTATGTTCCGATGGCTCCTGAATTTAAGATGGAAAACTGTGTTCCGGGATTTGAAGTTCAGGCAGAAAGTGAAGTTAACTATGTAAAGTCGCTTGGGGTTCTTTCTGAAAAAATAAGAGATAATCTTTCCGAAAAACCTCTTTTTATAAGGTTTGATGTTCCTCTTGACATGCCTTCGGTTGAAATTAGGGATGAGTATCTTTTAAGGCTTGATGAACTTTCAAAAATTGCTGGCGTAAACTTAAAAAAAAGCAAGACTGATATTCAGCCTCCTGACAGCACTTTTTTGGAATTGTCTCTTTCTGAAGATGAACTTTTAAAAAATATGAAAAGCAAATGGCGTTACAACATACGCTACGCCTCAAAGCACGGAGTTGAAGTTCGCGCGGTTTCTGCTGATTCTGCGGATTTTGAGAAGGAGTTAAATTCATTCTATTCGCTTTACAAAGAGACTGCTTCTCGTGACGGAATTGGACTTCATCCTATTTCTTACTATCGGGATTTGCTTGAACGTGGTGCAAAATCTTCAAAATCCGGCTCAGAAAATAGAACGAAAATCACCCTTTATATAGCAAGCCATGAAGGTGAAGATTTGGCCGCAATAATAACTCTTTTTCAAGATTACGAGGCGGTTTATCTTTATGGATGCTCGTCGAACAATAAACGCAATTTAATGCCGAATTACCTTGTACAGTGGACTGCAATTTGTGATGCAAAAAATTACGGCTCAAAAATATATGATTTTTACGGAATTCCTCCGACGGGAAGTGAAAATCATCCTATGCACGGACTTTATCTTTTTAAGACGGGGTTTGGCGGGCGAGAAGTCCACAGACCTGGAAGCGTAGACATTCCGCTGTCAAAAATTTATGGACTTTACTGTCTGGCAGAAAATTTGCGTGCATTTTATCACAAAAAAATTATGAAAAAAATCAGGGGAAGATAATGAATCTTGAAGCTTTTGTCTTAGGTTGTGGCGGAATGATGCCTCTTCCTTACCGCCATTTAACTTCTGTTCTTTTGCGTCGCGACGGTGATTTATTTTTGTTTGACTGTGGAGAAGGAACTCAAGTTTCTTTAAAAAGACTGAACTTAAAATGGAAAAAAATCGATGCGATTTTTATTTCGCACACCCATGCCGATCACGTTACTGGTCTTCCAGGAATTCTAATGTTGAATTCTCAGGTTGACAGGACAGAACCTCTTTATATTTATGGACCGCCTAAAATTGCAGAATATGTCGAAACAAGTCGTAAAGTTTTGGATATGTACATAAATTATCCGATTATCGTAAAAGAAATTACAGCTCCATGTGTTGTGCATAACGGAAAAGATTTTTATATCCGTTGTTTTCCTTTGCAGCACACAAAAACCTGCGTGGGCTATACTCTAGAAGAACTTGACCGTCCAGGCGAATTTAATGTTGAAAAAGCCTGTGAACTCGGAGTTCCTGTAGGTCCTCTTTTTGGACGTTTGCAGCACGGAGAAGAAATTACGCTTTCTGACGGAAAAATTGTAAAGCCAGAAGATGTGATGGGAAGTAAACGTCACGGAAGAAAATTCAGTTTTGTGACAGATACGCTTTATCTTCCGTCGATTGCAAAAGAAGTTCAGGGAAGCGACCTTTTAATCTGTGAGGGAATGTTTGCCGATGATTGTGCCGACCAGGCAAAAGAAAAAAAACATATGACCTCACGGCAGGCCGCAACTATTGCACGCGATTCTTTGTCAAAGAGAATGGCAATGATTCATTACAGTCCGCGTTACAGCGACAAGGAACTGCCAGTTTTGCTTGAACAGGCGCAGGAAGTCTATCCGAACGCAGAACTTACTCGCGACAGAATGCATTTTGATCTTCCTTATGAAGAATAAAATTTTGTAAAAAAAGTGTAACTGACTGTAAATTTTTTTTGTTTATTTTTTGAGTGATATTATGGTTGAATTAAAAAATTTTACAAAAAAATATAATGGTTTTCTTGCCGCGGATAATATTTCGTGCAGTTTTGAAAAAAATCTTATTACAGGAATTTTAGGTCCGAACGGCGCTGGAAAAACAACGATTTTAAAGGCAATTTCTGGAAGGCATTTTCCGACAGATGGACATATTTTTATAGATTCGCAAAAATATGGAAAAATTGAATCCTGTGAGGAGCCTGCAATGGTCAGAAATATTACAGGTTTTGTAGAAGAACTTCCTCAGTTGCCTGAAGATTACACTGTAAAGGAATATCTTTGTGAAGTCTGCGACCTTCATTCAGCCGATAAAAAAAATGTTTTAAAAGCCGAAAAACTTTTTTCTCTTGAAGAGGTTTTTCTAAAAAAAATAAAGGAACTTTCAAAAGGTTTTCGCGAAAGGGTGAACTTTGCGCAGGCCTTTGTCTATAATCCTGAGATTTTGATTTTGGATGAGCCTGCTTCTGGTTTGGATCCCGCCCAAATAGTGAATATGCGAAAGACCGTAAAAAAATTGGCGGAAAATCATACTATAATTCTTTCGACGCATCTTATGCAGGAAGCAGAAAGCCTTTGCGACAAAATTATAATCCTAAACCACGGAAAAGTTTTGATTGCCGGAACGATTGATTTTATTACGGGCGAAACAAAAACAAAAAATCTCGAGGAAGCTTTTTTCTATCTTGTAAAAAAATCTGACGGAGAAGAAAATTATTCTTTTTAAATAAAAATGATAAATAAATCACTTTACAAACATTCATTGTATTCTTTTTTTATAAATCCGCTTTTTTATGTAAGTTCTGTTTTGACGGTTTTGTACACGTCTTTTATGTTTTATTTTGTAAACCGTTTTTTTTTGGTCTCGAATTCAAATATTTCGATTTCCGCGTTTTTTAATTCAATTTCATCTGTCTTTATTTTAATTATTCCGCTTTTGTGCTTTAGAATTAAAAGATTTATCGAGGATGATTCGGTTCCTGTCAGCGGTTTTTGCCGTTTTTTTACGCTTGCGGTTTCCGTTTTTTCTGTTTGCCTGATTCCTCTTTTGCTTTTGGTTTTTATTCCTGTAAGCGTTAATTTTTTTGGACGAATTGATGCTGGCCAGATTTTTACTGGTTACCTTGCGCTTGTGTTTTACACTTTTATGGCAATTTGTTTTGTCCTTTTTTTGTTTTCTTCAATAAAAGTTTCACAGAATATTTTAAGCCTTTTATTGAGCATAACAGTTCTGTTTAGTTTTAATTTTGTACATTTGATTCCTTTATACTTGAAGACTGGCGACGGACTTTCTGTTTTTTTGCAGAAAATGAGTTTTGCCTGGCATTTTGATGCGGCTTCAAAAGGAATTTTAGATTCGCGTGACCTTGCATTTTACTTTTTTGCTTCAGTCTTGTTTTTGTTTCTTGCGATTTTTTGCGAGAATAAACGCACCGAAAGAAAAATTAGCCGGGTTACGGCAAGCCTGTTTTTTTGTTCTTTGATTTTTTTTGGAATTTCATTTGAAAGAATATATTTCCGCCTTGATTTTACAAAAAGCAGGCAGTTTTCAGTTTCGCAGACAAGCAGAAAGCTTTGCAGCCAATTGCAAAATCCTTTGAGAATTACATATTATCAGTCGAAAGAATTAAAAAATTTTTATCCTCAATCGCAGGAAGTGGCCGAATACTTGAACGCTTTTGCTTCGTCTTCAAAAAATGTATTTTTTTCAATAAAAAAGGCGGAACCTGAAAAGCTTGAGAGGCTTGGAATTCAGGGACGGCAGATGAAAAGCGAAAATTCTACAAAAGTTGAATACACGACTGTTTATTCGGCGATAGTTTTGCAGTATCTGGACAGTTCTTCTATAATTCCTTTTTCAATTTCTACTAAAACCCTTGAATACGATTTGGCTCAAAGAGTTCAGTTGCTCGTAAGTGGAAAAGAGCGCAGGGTTTTTATTATTACTGGAAACGGCTTCTCCGAAGAAGATTATTCTTATGTTCAGCCTTGGTTGAATGCAAGGGGATTTTTGGCGCAGACTGTAAAAACAGACGAAATTTCAGAAACCCTTCAAAAAATTCAGGTTCAAGACATTAAAAATACTCAAATTCTTGTTTTGGGTTCGGATAAATTGAATGAGGAACAGTCGCAGTCCATAAAAACCGCTGTGGAAAACGGAGTTCCTGCTTTGATAATGACTTCGCCTTACAGCGTGGATATAAAAGATGAATGGAAGGTTTCTAAAAATCAAAATCCTCTCTTAAAAGTTTTGAACGGCTGGGGATTTGCTTTTGATTTTTCTTTGGCAGAGGATATTTCAAATTTTCCTCTTACAATGACTTCTACAGAAGGTTCCGACACTGTTTACAAGACTATGAATTATCCTCTGTGGATAAGTGTCTTGCCGCAAAAAGAAGCTTTTGAGGGCGCGACAATAACCTGGGCAAGTCCAATCATCTGTTATGGAAAAACTGAGCCTCTTCTTGTTTCAAGCCCGCTTGCCTGGAGGCAAAAACCGTCAGAAAATTCATCTTCTCTTTTTATTTTGGATCCTTTTGTCGTTCCAAAGTCCGCGGCGGCTCAAGGCGAAAAATGCGAAAGTTTGACTCTTGCGGCAATTTTGCAGGATAAGGAGAAAAATCTTAACGTTGCCCTGATTTCTGACCAGTTCTTTTTAAATTCTTTAATGACCGGTTTTATAAGCAATTCTGAGCAGGGAGATTTTAGAAATTACGATTACGCTGCAAGTATTCTGTTAAAACTCCGTGGAGAAGAGAAACTTGGACTTTTGATACAAAAAAACGTTTCAAATAATTCTCTTTATAAAATTTCTGACGAAAATGTTTTTATAAAAAGGCAAAATCTTGTCCTTATTGTTTGTTTTGCTGTCCTTCCGTCAGCAATCCTCATTTTTGCCATTTGCTTTTTAATTTTCCGCAAAAAAATAAATTCCATCTATGGAGAAAAAAAATGAAAAATAGAAAAATAAATCTTTTTTTAAGTTTTACGACCGTTTTTTCGTTTTTGCTTTTTTGCTTTTCATTTTCTGCCGGAAAAAAGAATTCAGTAAATTCAATAAAATCCGCTCTTGTAAATCCATCTTACAGCGAAAATATAGAAAAAATCATAATTCAATCGCCTCAGGAAATTCTTGTTTTAAAAAGTGAAGGAAAGTGGTGGAGCTGCGAAAACAGAGGAATAAAAACTTTTGCCGATAAAAAAACTGTTTCAAATTTTATAAAAAATCTTTCAAAAATTCGTAATATGTATAAAATTTCAGACAGTTTAGATGGAAAAATAGGGCTCGGTTTAACCGAAGGTAGTGCACAAATTGTTACGGTTGTCGGCTCGAATGGGAAAATTCTTTCAAAACTGTACTTTGGAGCTTCGGATTCGCTTTCGTCGAGAATAACAGTTGCGGCAGAAAAAGGGAAAATTTGCTACGAAACGGAAGATGATTTTTCAGTCTACTTAAAAACCGATGTAAATTTTTGGTCGATTCCAGAAATCTTTTTTGCAATAAAAAATCCGTCAAACCTGAAACTTTCTTCAGCGGATTTGCATACACTTTTAAGCCTGCGCCATGGAAAAATTTACGGAGCGAATGCTTTTCCGGAAAATGCGGTTTTTGAAAAATCTATAACCTTGTTTGGACAGTATGATTCTTTGCAGAGGGTTGATTTTTACAAGCGCAAAACTCAGGAAGGTTTTGAATATTTTTACAGCCAGACAGTTGAGCCGCAGGTTGTAAACGACAATGCTGTTTTTGAAGTCAGCAGCTGGACTTACGAGCGCCTGCAAAAAATATTAAAATAATTCAATTTTGCTCAAAAATAGCACGTTTTTTTCTATTTTTGAATTAAAAATTCTACAAAAATCACCAAAAAATTGTAAAAAACGTGAACGCCGAACGGGCACCAGAGGCTTTTTGTTTTTAGAAAGATGAGTCTTAAGATTGTGCCGCAAAAAAATGCATTGAAAATTCCGACCGCGCCCTGATAAAAATGCGAAAAAGCAAAAATTAAAACTGCAAAAATTTCCCATAAAAGCGGAAATTTTCCGTCTGAAAGTTCAGTTCCGACGTCTGGAATATAAAATCTGTATAAAAACTCTTCACAAAAAGCGGCAAAAACTGTTGCGAAAAACAAACTTAGCCATAAAAAAAATGAATTCGGCACAGCAAGGCTTTTTTGAATCGAAAGTCCCTTGTTTATAAAAAATGAAATTGCCTGAAAAATGCCGGAACTTAGAACTAATGTTCCAAATCCGATTAAAATTACGGAATGTTTTACGAAAATGTTTATTTTTGAACTCTGAATGTATTTTTTTTTGTAAATGTCGCGATGAAAGAAAAAAAGCATGGCGCAGGTAAAAGTCATTGTCAAAGAAAAAAGAGTCAGTTTTATTTCTTGCATGGAAATTTCGGCTTGAGGCTGAGGCCTGGCTTTTAATGGCGGAAGAAGAAAAATCAAAAAAACAAAGATAAATTCTATGGCGAAAAGCATTTTTTTCATTTAAAATAGATTATAATCGAAAAAGAGAGTGTGAAAGAAGTGGTTTTTACATCAATTATTACAGTAATTTTGATTCTTGTTTTTTGCAGGCTTTTGGTTGTTTTTTCGGACAAAATAAAATTTTTTACAACTGGAAACGACTGTGGTTTTAAATTTGCAGAATGTATTGTTCTTTGGAAGCTTGCAAAGATGACCGGCCTTGAAGAACCGGCAGCTCTTTTTGTTTCTGTTCCGACTTTAAACCGCGCGATAAGTTCTCTTTTGACAGAAGCCAGGCGAAAAGGATACGAAAATTCTCCAAAAATTCAAAATCTTCTTACAAAACTTTACAAATTCCGTACAAAAATCAACATTGACCACGAAAATAAATGCGGACTTGAATCTACAAAATATCTTGATAAAGGCCAGCGTCTGAGGGTTGTTTTTCCAGGACATAAGGGTGTTTTTTCGTCAGAAATTTTAAATAACAGTCACGAAATAATCGTAAAGCTTCCTGTTCAGAATGGGATTGCCACGGTTTTTAGCGAAGAATGGATAAATCACGAAATAAGCGTTTATCTTTGGCGGAAAGGCGATGCTTCCTACGTTTTTGACACAAAAGTTGTGAATGCTGGAGTTTTTAACGGTCAGACAGCTCTTTTTCTTTCCCAGACAAACGAACTTTTGCGCGCCCAGAAAAGAAGGTCGGTTCGCTGCGAATGTAACCTTAATGCTTCAATGTATTTTATAAAGCAGCCTGTTGCGGATTTTAATCTTGTCGAAACTGAACCTGGTTACAGGGTTGTGCTTGAAGATATTTCTGAAGACGGAGCTATGATCCGTGTCGGTGGAAAAGGAATTGCAAATGCGCAGATTAAGCTACAGTTTATGATAAATGACGTTTTAATCTTGATGTACGGAATTGTTCGTGCGGTCGAATATAACAGCGAAATAAATCAGTCAAGGCTGCATTTTGAATGTATTCATCTTGATACAGGAATGAGGAATGCGGTTTTGAGTTTCGTTTACAATGTTTTGCCACAGGACAAAAAAGATATTTTCGATGCTCTTTCAGCAACCGAAGATGAGCAGTCAAAGGATAAGAGCCTTTCAGACGAAAGTGAACAGAAAGTTGCGGAACTTGAACCTGTTGAAAGTGAAACTAAATCTGAAACTGAAAACGAAACAGAAGATTCTGAATCTCAGATTTCAGACATTCGTTTTGATAAAAGTATGGAAAGTTTAGACAAACTTGCAGAAATTGATGTAAACTAAGCTTAGGAAGAATTTAAAATGAAAAAATCAATATTCATATTAGCTTTGGCATTTATTTTTAATCTTTACGCGGAAACTTCCGATTTTGAAAAAAGTTTTATTAAGGGAAATATTCAGGATAAGACCCGGGCAGTAAAAGAAGCCTCTGATGAAGAGGGCGACAGGCTTGCAAAAAAAGGAATTGATTTTATTCTCGAAAACAAAGAAATTGCAAGGTCAGACAGGGATTTTAGCGCGCTTGCCGTAGCGTCGCTTTTTAAGCTGCCAAAAGATGAAAAAATTCTCGGAAAAAATTTCCCGTCGGCTACAGAGAATTTAATACAGCTTTTTGAGGTTTTTGAAGATGAAACTGTAAGAATTGCGGTTCTTGATAAATTTGAGAACGTTTCAAATTCAAAATCGTTTTTTAAGGTTCAAAATCTGATGAACGGCTATTTAAAAGAACTTGATTCAAATTCTCAAAATTCTGCCGTAACAAAAAAAGTCATTGAACTGGTCGGAAAAACAGGAAATGAAGAGTCTTTTTTAATCGTCTACAGGCTTTGGAAAGAAAAAAAATATCCGGAATTTTCGCCTGAAATTCAAGATTCGCTTTTGAGACTCTCGTACGCAAATATAACTGAATCAATAAAATTGATTTCTTCTAGCAGCATTGAAGAAATTGGAGAATTTTTTGGTTTAATCAATAATTCTTCGGAAATTCCATTAAATTTTAAGGCGGAAATTGCTGAAAATGCACTTTTAGCGACAATTCATTATATGGAAGATAAGTCGGAAAAAACTGCGGCTACTGCCGGACTTCAGCTGAAGCTTTTAAAGGCGATTTCTGACGCTAACTGGACTCGTGGAGCCGGACTTTCGGTTCGTTTTTTTGCCATTGCAAAAGATGAATATAAAAACTCCTGCCTGAACGATGAACAGTTTATTCAGGTTATCGAATGTATTGCAAAGCTGTCTTCGCCAGACGCGGCTCAGACAATTTCGGCTTATCTTGCAGAAATAAATTCTGAAACTGAAAAAAATAATTTTTCTGCCCAAAATGTTGTTTTGGCCGTAATCAATTCTTTAGGAGCGCTCGGAGATAAGACTGCTTTTGACAATCTTCTCTATGTAACCTATTTGAATTATCCGGAAGATGTAAAAACAGCAGCCAGAAACTCTCTGGCAAAACTTAAGTGGTAAAAAACGAAAAAATTCTAAAGTCCCTTTTGTATTTTTTTCTTGCCAATCCTGTTTTTTTGGCGGCTCTTGTTTGTGCGTTTTTGTTTTATTTTGATATTGTTTCGATAAAAGACAGGGAATGTTTTAACTGCCTTTTTCCTTCGGAAAAAATTGTCCTGCTAAAAGGCAGCCTTGCGTCAAGCCCTGTAAAATCATCTTCTGAAAAAAAATACTATGCCGCGGATTTTAAAGTTTCGGAGGCTGTTTTAGATAATTCTTCCAAGACAGCTTGTTCTGGAACCGTAAAAATTCTAATTCCTTCGGAACTTGTTGAAAAGTATTATCCTGGTAAAATCTATACTTCATTTAATGTCTCAAAAAACGAAAAAAAATATCCGCTTTTATTTGAGACAGGAAACAATTTTCTCTTAAATGTAGATTTTGCTGAAGGAAATTTTTCATTTTTTGTTGTTAAATCGGCGGTTTCTTTTGGATTTTCGCAGTCTTTTTCCGGTTTTCTTCAAAAAATACGGAGTTTGTGCAGGTTGCAGTTCAAACGGCTTATGTACGGCTGGAACGAAGCTGGAGGCCTTTTGCTTGCTCTTTTGTCTGGTTCGAGGGAGTATACCGAAAGTTTGACAGGCGAGGCTTTTAAGAATGCTGGACTTTCGCATATTCTTGCGCTTTCTGGCATGCATTTGAATCTTTTCGGGGGAATCGCGTTCTTTTTTGGAAAACGGCTTACAAAACGCAGCACGGCGGATTTTTTTCAACTTGCGGCCATTATATTTTTTGTCTGGTTTGCAGGACTTTCGCCGTCGCTTTTTCGGGCAATGCTCAGTTCCTTGATTGTTTTTTTTAATTCTGCGCTTAGAATGCGCCGTTTTAAGGGAATTACGGTGCTTTCTGCAAGCTTTTTGCTGCAGCTTATGATTTTTCCCGTCCATTTAAAATCACCGGCCTTTATGCTGTCTTATGGCGCTCTGGCAGGAATTATGAGCATAGGGCAGGTTATAAAATTTTTTATGGGAAAGCGTTTTTTTCCAAAACTTGCTTCAGCTTTGAGCGAAAGCGCAGGCGCTCAGATTTTTACCGCTCCTGTAACTCTCAGCCTTTTTGGAAAAATCATGCCGGTTGGAATAATTTCTTCTGTGATTGTAAGTCCTTTCGTAATAATTTTTTTGTATGCAGGACTTTTTGGAACTCTGCTAAGCCTTACAATCCCTTTTCTAGGTGGCGGTTTTAGTGTTATTATGAACGTGATTTATTTAATCTTAAAAAAATTGGTCTTGTTTTTTGCAAAAGCTCCAATAATCACAATTTAACATAACTGCGGAGAAAAAAATGCAGCATCCTGATTATAATTCACCAATTGCCTTGAAAAATTTTATGGATGAAAACAATATGGCGATGCAGAAAAAATTCGGACAGAATTTTTTGGTAAACGCAGACGCCAGAAAAAAACTTATCGATGTTCTTGACGTAAAGCCTGGAATGAAAGTCTGGGAAGTAGGTCCTGGTCTTGGAAGCATGACAAGCGGACTTTTGGAACGTGGAGTTAATCTTACCGTTTTTGAAATTGATCACGGTTTTGCAAGGTTACTGGCACAGTTTTTTGAAGAATATGCAAATTCCGGCCATTTTTCTCTTGTGGAAGGCGATGTTTTAAAAACCTGGCCTAAATTTGCAAAAGAAAATGATATTCCAGAACGCTTTTTTGGAAACCTTCCTTATAATGTTGCCGCAACAATTATTGCCGACACAATAACCAAAGGCTTTAGGTTTGATAAGGCTGTCTTTACGATTCAAAAAGAAGTAGGTCAGAGAATGAATGCAAGGCCTGGAACGGAAGATTATTCTTCTTTTAGTGTTTTGTGCCAGTGGGCTTACGACGTAAAACCTGTTATGGATTTGGCTGGCGGAAATTTTTGGCCTGTGCCAAATGTCGCAAGCCGCGCTGTTTTGATGACAAAAAAAGGAGATTTTCCTAGGTGCGAAAATCCAGAGCTTTTTAGAAAAATGGTTCGCCAAATTTTTGCGCTCAGAAGAAAAACTTTGCGGAATAACCTTTCTAGGTTTGTAAAAGCAGAAATTTGCGACGAAGCATTAAAAATTGTAGGAATTGAGCCTTCAATTCGTGCAGAAAATTTAAGTGTAGAAGATTTGCTAAAACTGTCAGACGCGCTTAATTCCGTAATCGAAAAAACTAAAATGGAATAAAGTAAAAAAATGTCAAAAATTCAGGAAAACTTAAAAAAAATTTTAGAAACGATTCCAGAAAACGTAAAACTCGTAGCAGTAAGTAAATTTCATTCAGCTGAAGAAGTTATAGAAGCGATAAAGGCCGGTCAAAATCTTTTTGGAGAAAACAGGGTTCAAGAAGCCACTAAAAAATTCGATGAAATCAGAAGAGCAGGGTTTTCTCCTGAACTTCACATAATTGGCTCCTTGCAGCGCAACAAAGTAAAAGAAGCGGTAAGAATTTCTTCGATGATTGAATCTGTTGATCGGATTGAACTTTTAAACGAAATAGAAAAACAGTGTTCAAAAATCAATAAGAAAATTCAAATTTTATTTGAAATTCATACAGGTGAAGAATCAAAATCAGGTTTTACGGCAAAAAAAGACCTCGAAGAAGCTATTCAAAATTTCAGGGCAGGAATTTATCCTCATATCGAAATAAAGGGTTTTATGACGATGGCGCCTTTTTCGCAGGACATAGAACTAGTCAGAAAATCTTTTTCAACCTTAAAAAAAATACAGCAGGAATTTGCTGGAAAATTCAGTGAATTTGATTTTTCAGAACTTTCGATGGGAATGAGCGGAGATTATAAAATTGCAATTGAAGAGGGGGCTACAATGGTTCGCATTGGAACTGCAATTTTTGGCGAACGGAATTATTCAAAATGAAATCAAGGTTTTTATGTTTGCTTGCAATATTGATTTTTTCTTCAAATTTCGCTTTTGCCGAAAAAACTTCGGATCAGACTCTTCCGCAGTGGGCTAAAGATTTAAGACGCACGGAAATAATTACATTCGGTTCGCTTCCTTTTGTAACGCTTTGGACAACGGTTGGTTACGGTCTTGCAGTCCATGGAACTTTTCATAATCCGCTCAATAAATCGACAACAAGATACACTCAAACTGAACAAAAACAGATTTTTGCGATTTCGGCGGCAGCAAGCGTTGGCCTTGGACTTACGGATCTTGCAATAAATCTGATTATGAGGAACGTAAAAAAATCAAGGCAGAACAAAATTGAAAAAACAATCCGCGTAATTCCTTTTAGCGAGCAGATGTTGGGAGTACAAAATCCTGAACCTGAAAATTTTGAAGAAGACTTTAATCTTGAACGGGAAAGAGAGCCTAAAAAAGAATATTTAATCGGAGGACTTGAAAATGCCATTTTTTAACGAAACTGTTCCTGCTGAATTTACAGGAACAGAACGCCTTGATAAATTTCTTTCTTCTCTTCCAAATGCAATGAACCGCTCAAAACTAAAAAGTGGTATAATCGAGATTCTCGTAAATGAAAAAAAAGCAAAACTCAATTCAAAAATAAAAGCTGGAGATAAAATTTATTTTCAATGGGAAGACTCGATTCCTGACGACATAGAGCCTCAAAACATTCCTTTGGACATAATTTATGAAGATGAAAATGTGACTGTCGTAAATAAGGCTCAAGGAATTGTAACTCATCCTGCTGCTGGAAACTGGGACGGAACTCTTGTAAATGCGCTTTTGTATCATTGGGGACGGGAAGCGGTTTCTCAGCAGAAAAATCAAAATTCTGCAATATTTGAAGGGCGCAGACCAGGAATTGTGCATCGTCTCGATAAAGACACCTCTGGCATCATTATAACGGCAAAGAACCGCGATGCGGAAGAGTTTTTAGGAAATCAGTTTAAAAATCACAAATCACTTTCAAAAATCTATATATGTATATGTCAGGGGCATCCTCCGGTAAAAGAAGGACTTATAAGAACAAAGCTCACACGCGATCCTCACGACAGAAAACGTTTTAAGGCTTGTGATTTGGAAGGAAACGGAAAAATCGCAGTTACAAAATTCAAATGTATTGCCTGTTATGGTCCATATAGCCTTATGAAAGTGAAAATTTACACAGGAAGAACTCACCAGATTCGAGTTCATTTAAAATTTATAGGATGTCCGATTCTTGGAGATAGGATTTATTCTAAAACAAAAAGCACGGTTTTTGACAACGCAACTCTCATGCTACATGCTTACAAACTAAAAATTATGCTTCCTGGAAAAAATGAAAAATTTGTTTTTACGGCGAATGTTCCTGTAAGATTTAAAAAAGTCTTAAAAAAACTTCATGAGTCATTTAAAAAATCTATGCCGCCTGAAAAAATAAGCACAAAGATGAAAACTGAAACGACTATGCAAAAACAAAAGCTTTTGGTTTTTGAGGCAAAAAAAGGTTACGGACAATGGCAGAAATAAAGATAATTCAAGCCCCAGACATAAATCATCCTTTTGCAGTAATTTATAAACCGTCAGGACTTGCGAGTGCTCCTCTTTTTGAAGGAGATGAAAGCGCTCTTTCAAAAGCCATGGAATTTTTTCCAGAAATAAAACAGGTTGCCGGTAAAAAATCAATTGAATATGGTCTTTTGCACAGAATTGATACCGAAACTTCAGGTCTTCTTCTGATAGCTTCAACTCAGGAAAGTTATGATTTTTTGTGCAAAGAGCAAAAAAATGGCAGATTTATAAAATATTATCGTGCGCAGGTTGAATTGAATAAAAATGAAAGCCAATGTTGCAATTTTGAAAAGGAATTTACCGTAATATCGGCTTTTCGCCCGTTTGGTCCGAAAGGGCGGATGGTAAAACCTGTTTTTGAAAATTCTTCGGCTGCGGATAGAAAAAAGTGCGGAAATAAAATTTATTCAACGGATATAAAAATCAAAAAAAATATTGCTGTCTGTCGGATAGCGGAAGGTTATAGACATCAGGTTCGCGCTCATCTTGCATATTCTGGCTATCCTATTTGTGGGGATAAGCTTTACAATCCGAATGCAAAACCTGATGAAAAAATGCAGTTTGAAGCTTTCAGGTTTGAATTTACAGAGCCAAAAAGCTTAAAAAGTATTTTTTATGAACTGTAAAAACTTGAAAACTTCTTCTTGCAGTTTTGTTTATAATACACTTTCGTAAATCTCTTTTACCTGTTCGGCAGAGAACTGAATATAACCGTTTTGTGTTAGTCGGGTTTGGGATTCCACTGTATTTTTTGTAAAGATGTCTAGTTCGTTGTTTTTTACACCGTATTCTCTCATTTTTTTTAACGGAAGGACTTTATTTAAAAGTTTATCAAGTTCTTCATAAACTTCATTTTCGCTGCATTTTAGAATTTCTGACAGTTTTTTGTTCAGCGAAGAGATAAAGCCTTTTGAATTTTTTTTCTGGTAAGTTTTAAAAACTGCCATAAAAAGAACGTAATTAGCTTCTCCGTGAGGAACATGGTAAGTTGCTCCAAAAGAATAGCTCATTGCATGGACATATCCTGTTCCAGCGTTTCCAAATGCGATTCCTGCGTAATTTGAGCCTGTCAAAAAGTCTGAGAGTAGATTTTTATATTCATCTTGTCCTTTTTTTGCCATTTTTACGTAACCGCTCAAAATCAGATCGATTGCCATCAAACTGAATTTTCTTGAAAGAGAAGTTGATTTTGGTGAAAGATAGCTTTCCATTGCGTGAACAAGAGCGTCGATTGAACTTGTTGCAAAGAATTTATACGGAAGATCTGTTAAAAGTTCAGGAATCAAAACGGCATAGTCTGGATAGAGCTCGTCAACTGCAAGTCCGAATTTTGTATTTCTGACGGTAAGTTCAAGTATTGAAATATTTGTAACTTCGCTTCCTGTTCCACAAGTTGTCGGAACGATTACAAGTTCTTTTTCTCGGATAGCTGGAATTTTTTTGTCATAAAGATCGATAACTGGATGGAAAGTTTTTAATGACAGCAGTTTTGCTACATCAAGAATCGTTCCGCCACCAATTGCAATAACGCGTTTATAGTCAATATTTTTTATGTCTTCGTAAATTTTTTCAACCATGACATCAGTCGGTTCACCGCTGCCATAATCGCCTCTGTAAATAACATGTGCTTTTCCGAGTTTTCCTGCAAAGTATTTTTCCGAAGAGTTGCTCAAAAAAACAAGATCGTCGCTTCCGATTTTAAATTCATTGCAAAAATCACTTGAAGATTCGTACTCTACGATTTGAGGAACAATTTTAAAAGTTTTCATATCTGGCCTCCAAAAATGTAAAACTTAAAAGAATTTTAAGAAAAAATAAATTATCAGCAAGAATATAAAAAAAATAAAAATAAAAATCCAGACAGGAAGATTTTCGTCATTTTGAGGATTTTTTTCGCTTTTTGTCTGATTGGTGAACCGGTTTATCTGATTTTTTAGGGCTTTTCTTTTTGAAAAAGGCGCTTTTTTTTCTTTTTTTAGAAGGCGCTTTTCGTTTTTTTCTGAACTTTCAACGGTATATCCACAGGCTGGACAGCCTTTTGAAAATTCTTCGGGAGTTCCAGTTTTTCCGCATTGAGGGCAACGTACGCTTGAAAAAAATCTTCCGCAGTGCCGGCAAAACTTTGCGTTTCTTGAAACTTCGGCACCGCAGTTTTCACAAAAAAATTTTGCAGTTTTTGATTTTTGCGTCATCTTATTCAGCACAACTCCAGAATCATATTTTCTTCATTCTGCTTTACGATTGTATGAACATTTTTTGTGCTTTCTTTTGTTTTTAACGAACAGTTTTCAATTTCAATTCCGCTGTAAAGATTTTTTACAAAATCCGGAATGTCGGCATTGAATTCAAAGGTTTTTCCGTCAAAATTGCAGGCATAACCGGTTATAAGTTTCCCAGAGACTGGATTTTCAAACATAAAAGTGCAGGTTATGGATTTTATTTCTTCGCCAGATTTTACAATATCGGAAAAATCAGAAGGCTTGCTATTTTTTTCGTTTTCTGGCTGAGCAGTTTCTTTGCCAGAAGAGTTTTCATCTGGCTGAACATTTTCGGATTCTTGAGAATTCAATATTTCGGTAGCATTTTTTAAAAGCTCGTCAATTTCTGATTTTTCGCAGTTTTCTTCTTTGTTTTGAGTATTTTGAATTGAAGGTTCTGTTTCAGTTTTTTTATCGGCTTCGTTATTGTTGAGCAGGTTTCCAACTGTCGGAATTCCATCGTCAGAAAGAAGTTTTCCTGAATAAATGTCAGTTTCTTTTGTAAGAATCTTTCTAAATTCGTCCAGCCCTTTTACGTCAACTGATTCAAAAATTCCGCGGACATTTAAAACTTTTGCCTTTTGAGCTTCTTCATCTTCGAGGCCACCTTCTGAGTATAAAATTACCTGAGGCTTGTAAGATGTGCATACAGTCTGCGCGTATTGAGTTAGTGTCTTCCAGTGTCGCGGATAATCCTTTGTGCTTACAATAATCAAGTGAGGAGCAATTTCTTCAACGTTATCAAGTGCTTTTAAAAGCCATTTATAGATAATAACGTCGTATCCTGCTGTTTCGAGAACCTGAGAAATGTTGTCAATTACAATCTGATTGTCTGCTACCAAAAGTGCTTTCATTTTTTTACCTTTTATTTTTTTAATTTGTTTTTTTATTCTGTTCCGAGGTTTGTTACTGAATAGTCGTAAATCTGCCAGATTCCATCTCGCTGACGAACCTTGTAAATGTAACGTTTAACTTCATGAAAATTCGGATATTTGAACCATTCTTTTACTGTTACAGTTCCTTCGTTTTGACCGTAAGATGTGTTTTCGATTGAAAACTGTTCAGGAACTGCAACAATATCGCTGTCGATTCTGTTTTGCATAAGGTCGGCTTTGTAATTTTTTAACATGCGTTCCCTTTCGTCAGCAGAAGCGGCATTGTAACGGCGTCGTTGCTGTGAATTTCTCAGCATCATTTCCTGAATGTCCATATACAGAAAATACTGATTCCAAAGAGATTTCTGTCTTGCAACAATTGTCTGTTCTACAACTTTGTCTGGAGAAATGTTTTCTGGTTTTAGAAGAAGTCCATTTTCTTCAGAAACAGGAAGGAGCAAAGAGTTTGCCGCTGATGGTGAAGGGCGGATTTCAAGGCTGAGACGATTTGACACAAGTTCAATGTATTTTGATTTGTAAAGTTCTGGATAAAATTTCAATTCAAGATAATAAATCGAAGGCTCGTCAAACTTAATATAATCCTTTACGTTTTCGACAAAAGAATATGCTTCTCCTGGCTCAATTGAAAGTTCTCGGAAATATACAGTCTGGTTTACAGAACGTTTCATGATAAGATTTTCTGTTGCTGGCAAAAACTTGTTTTTTATTGTTCTTGCAACAAAATCAAGGCTAAAAGAGCGATCGTCTGCAAGTTTAAATCGCAGCGTCTGAGATCCTGTGTTTTCAATAGAAACAGTTACATAAACAGGATTATCCTGTGATGCAGAAGTGTAATAAACTGTTCTGTCGTAAAATTTAATTTTTACGCTCGCATCGGAAAAGTCTTTTTGTGCGTCATTTTTTTTATCCGAAAGACTGCTGCAAAACGCTGTCTGTGCAAATAAAGAAAAAAACGCTATAATTAAAAGTGGACTTCGTTTCAAAACCTATGTCTCCCTTAATTCAACATGTTATATCTTAATATCGGATACTTTTAATGAAATCATTATTATCAAATTCCGTTTTATCTATTTTAAATGGTTGGCAGGAATTCTCTTCCGCCGTAAAAAAAATTACTTCTCAAAACGACGGAACAGCTTTTCCAATCGAAATAAACGGTCTGCAGGGAGCGGCAATTCCTTTTTTTGCGGCATCTTGCCTTGATAGCGCGAAAAATGTGGCTTTTAGCAGAATGCAGTATGAGGCAACTGGACGATATTCAAATTCTGCTGTTAATCCAGCCCAAAAAAACATAGTCAAAACAAACGGTTCCACTTCGCTTGATGCGGTTTTTGTAGTTCCAAACGAAAAAGATGCAGTGGAACTTTCTTCGGATCTTGCGACTGCCTTTGAAGAAGATGTGGAAATTTTTACGCTTCCGTGGTGGGGAACTGTTCCGTATAGGGCGGCAAATGTCGGTTCTGCGGTTTTTGGAAAGCGTTCGGCTTTTTTATCAAAACTTGCATTTCAGGAAAGAAAGTTAAGTTCTTCTGTTAAGCCTAGAATTTTTCTTGTAACACAAAGAGCTCTTCAATCTCCTGTTCCTCCGCCAGAATATCTTCGTTCTCTTATTTTTAGCTTGCACAAAAATCAGCAGATTGATTCAACTCAAATTGCTGAAAAACTTGCTGGATTGGGCTATCTTCGGGTTCCAAAAGTCAGCGTGCCAGGCGAATTTACTCTTCGTGGCGAAGTTCTAGATGTTTTTACGCCAGGAATGGATGTTGCAAACCGAATTCTTTTTGACTTTGACCAGATTGAAAACATAAAAACTTTTAATCCAGAAAATCAGGCTACGATTGGAACTGTCGATTCCATTTTAGTTTTTCCGATGAAAGAAGTGATTTGGAATGACGAATTTATTTCTAAGCTTGAAAAAACACAAGAATTTTCAGAACATCTTGAACTTACTGATACGGCAAAAAAAGCAAAAGATAAGCTTATTGAAGAATTAAAAACTAAGGCTCAAAGCGAAGGCGAAGAACTTGTTTATCCTGTTTTGTGGGATGAAATTTATACGGTTTTAGACTACGTTGCAGAAAATACTCCAGTTTTTTATTTTGATTACGACCGTCAAGAAAACGCACAGGAAAGTTTTGTCAGGGAATATTCTGGAATGTTCAGAATTGCGCGTCAAAGTTTTCCAGTTCTCGAAGTAGAGCAGATGCTTTTGAATTTTGACGATGTTATAAATATTCACGAAAAGTCAATTTTGTTCCGCACTCTTACGACAGAATCTGAAGATATTGAAAAAAGTGCACAATCTAAAGACGAGAATCCAGAAATTCTTCAAAAATCGAAAAAATCACGTTCAAAACTAACCATTCGTTGCAATCCTGGCAGAAGTTTTTTTGGAAACATAAACTATTTGAAAGATGAACTTAATGCGGCGATTGTTTGTGGTTGGAACGTAGTTGTTTTTGCGGATAATCCGAATCAGTCGCTTCGCATAAAAGAAATTTTAAAAGACTTTGCGCTTACTGTCCTTCCGTTTCCTATTAGTAGCGGTTTTGGAATTGATGAAACAAAAACACTTGTTATTCAGGAAAATGAAATTTTTGGCAGAAGAAAGCATGTTCAAAAATCGCTCGGACATGTAAAAAGCCAGGTAATCGACACCTTTGTTGAGCTTAACGAAGGAGATTTTGTAGTTCACGTAAATTATGGAATTGGCCAGTTCAAAGGAATCCAGCGCGTAAAAGCTATGGGCAACGAACGCGATTACATAAAGCTTGAATACGCTGATGAGGAATTCGTTTTTGTTCCGATTGAACAGGTAAATCTTGTCCAAAGATACATTGGAAATGAGGGCGAAAAACCTCATCTCGATAAAATCGGTTCAAAATCGTGGGAAAACCGCAAAAACAAAGTTAAAAAGGCTGTTGAAGATTTGGCGGAAAAATTGATTGCGCTTTACAGTCGCCGTCAGGCTTCAAGAGGCTTTCCTTTTCCAAGAGACAATGAATGGCAGACAGCTTTTGAAGCGAGTTTTCCATACGAAGATACAGCGGATCAGTATTCGGTTACGCAGGAAATCAAAAAAGATATGGAAAGACCGGTTCCAATGGACAGGCTTGTCTGTGGCGATGTAGGTTTTGGAAAAACGGAAATTGCCATGAGGGCGGCATTCAAGGCTGTAATGGGCGGAAAACAGGTTGCATTTTTGTCTCCTACGACAATTCTTGCGGAACAGCATTACGAAACCTGTCTTGAACGGTTTAAAAATTTCCCGGTTACAATAAAACAAATGAGCCGCTTTGTTTCTCCCAAAGAACAGAAGAAAATTCTTGCGGAACTCGAAAGCGGAAAAGTGGATATTTTGGTTGGAACTCATAGAATAATTCAAAAAGACGTAAAATACAAAGATTTAGGTCTTATGATAATCGATGAGGAGCAGCGTTTTGGTGTAAAAGACAAGGAAAAATTAAAATCCTTAAAAGCAAACATCGACTGTCTTGCAATGTCTGCAACTCCGATTCCACGAACTCTTCACATGAGCCTTTTAAAAATTCGCGATATGTCGCTTTTGACAACGCCACCCCAAACACGAAAACCCGTTGAGACAATAGTCGCCGAATACACAGAAGAAAAAGTCGCGCAGGCAATTCGCCGGGAAACAGACCGTGGCGGACAAGTATTCTATCTTCACAACCGCGTAGAATCGCTCGAAGAAACAAGGCTAAAACTTCAGCGTATTGTTCCTGAAATGATGATAGAAACGGCTCACGGACAGATGAGTTCAGAAGAACTTGACGATATTTTCAGGCGTTTTAAACTTGGCGGTTTTCAAGTTCTTATCGCCACAACAATTATCGAAAATGGAATTGATATTCCTAACGTAAACACAATCATAATTGATCGCGCGGATATGTACGGTGTAAGCCAGCTTTATCAGTTGCGCGGACGGGTAGGTAGAAGCGACAGAAAAGCCTATGCGTATCTTCTTTATCCTGAGCACAAGGTTTTGTCAGAAGTTGCGATGAAAAGACTTCAGGTAATTTCTGACTTTACAGAACTTGGAGCTGGATTTAAAATAGCAATGAAAGATATGGAAATCCGAGGAGCCGGAAATCTTCTTGGAAGAGATCAGAGCGGCGATGTTTATTCTGTCGGTTTTGAGCTTTATGTCAAACTTTTAAGCGATGCAGTTGAACGGCTCACAGAACAGAAAGATTATCACCAGCAAAACGAAGTTCTCCTTGAGCTTGAATACACAGGCTTTATTCCAGACAATTACGTTCATTCAATCCAGACCAAAATGGAGATTTACAAAAAAGTTGCGGGAATTCAGACAAAACAGGAACTAGACCGCATGTACAACGAGCTTGAAGATCGTTTTGGACCAATTCCAGACGAAGTGTACAGTCTTTTGAGCCTTGCCGAAGTCAGAATTATTGCAAAAAAATTGAGCATAACAACACTGCGCGAACGAAAAGGCGAAATAACCGTAGAATTTGGCCGTGTAACAGATATTCCACTCGACAAACTGATGAAACTCATAAAGGAAAATTCTGGAAAAATTCGTCTCGACAGCACAAAACCGAACCAACTGATTCTTTCAACTGGCAAAATCGGTCTAAAAGAAAAAAGCGAATATATTCGGGAAAAACTGGAAACTTTAATTTAAGGGCAGGGCGTTCCGGCAACAAGTTGCCGTCCGGCTTTTCAGGGTTGTCATTGTTTTCTTTCAGAAAACAACGCCTCCGGCGCCCTTGCAATCCGTAACGCAAAAAAGCCCAATCGCAGATTTTATTTCCTGTAGATTGGGCAGTTTTTTTATTTTGATAAAAAACTTATTTTAAGTTAATTAAACTTTTGTCGTAATCTTTTGGTGGTAAATATCCCATAAGATTCATCAATGTTGCAGGCCAGCTGGAAATTCCAAGACCGTCGTTCAATTTTTCATTATCGTATTCACCCTTGTATTCAGGGTCGTAAATAATTCCTGGAACAGGATTCAAAGAATGGCTTGTCTTTGGCTTAGGCTCGCCGTTTTTGTCCA